>CAZGSG010000238.1:0-9158 GCA_964528095.1 uncultured Terrimonas sp. | reverse complement strand
AAACCGAATCGGTGCCGGCTTTAATCTCCAACCGTTCCAACAACGTGTATTCGCTGGCGTCTTGTGGCAGGTAGGTGGTGGATTGCGAAAACGAAAGAAAAGGTGTGCACAGAACCAAAAGCACAACGAGCGTTTGTTTATATTGCATGAAGACGAATTAAAATTATTTTCGAGTGATGCAAAAATACCTGATTAAGAATATCAACATCGTCAACGAAGGACAGATTAAAAATGCCGATGTTTTGTTGAGCAATGAACGCATAGAAAAAATTGCACCAAGCATTACACGAACGGACACGAATTGCACCGAAATCAACGGCGAAGGAAAATTTTTGTTGCCCGGCGCCATTGACGACCAGGTGCATTTTCGCGAACCCGGTCTCACGCATAAAGCAACCATCTATACCGAGGCCAGGGCTGCTGTTGCGGGTGGCGTCACCAGCTTTATGGAAATGCCTAATACCGTACCACCGGCATTTACACTGGAATTGCTGGAAAATAAATATAGCATTGCTGCTGAAACGGCGCTCGCCAACTATTCTTTTTATATCGGCACTTCCAACGAGAATGCAGCTGAAGCGTTGAAAGCAAATGAACACAAACAGGATATCTGTGGTATCAAAATATTTATGGGCTCATCTACAGGCAACCTGTTGGTCGATAACCCGCTGACCCTTGAAAAAGTCTTTAGTGAAAGTGAATTGCTGATTGCCACGCATTGTGAGGACGAAAAGATCATTCAGCAAAACCTGGCCCAGGCAAGATCGCAAAACAGGTTGCTTACCGCAGCCGACCATCCAATTATAAGAAACGAGGAAGCCTGTTTTGAATCTTCTTTTTATGCAGTGCAGCTAGCCAAAAAATATGATACGCGTCTGCATATCCTGCATATCAGTACGGAAAAGGAATTACAGCTTTTCAGCAATATGCTCCCCTTAAAAGATAAGCGGATCACCACCGAGGTTTGTGTACACCATCTTCATTTTACCAGCAATGATTATGAAAGACTGGGCAATCAAATCAAATGTAATCCCGCCATCAAAGCGCCTCATAACCGTGAAGCACTATGGAAAGCATTACTGGATGACCGGCTGGATGTAATAGCTACAGACCATGCACCGCATACCTGGGCCGAAAAAGATGAATCCTATGAAAAAGCGCATGCTGGGCTTCCGCTTGTGCAGCATTCGCTTTCTTTAATGTTACATTATTACCAGCAGGGAAAAATCTCCCTGGAAAAGATCGTAGAAAAAATGAGTCATGCAGTGGCTGTCTGTTTTGGGATAAAAGAAAGAGGATATATCCGGGAAGGTTATCATGCCGACCTGGTAATCGTGGATATGCAAAACCCCGTAGTAGTCACTAAATCGGGTATTTTATATAAATGCGGCTGGAGTCCCTTAGAGAATTTTAGCTTTCCCGCATCTATTACGCATACATTCGTCAATGGCCACCTGGTATATGAAAACGGAGTGTTTGATGAAACGGTTAAAGGACAACGCTTAAAATTTGATAGATAAAAAAAATTCGGGTCCGGAGTTCAGGGTTCATAGTTCGAAACCTCGCCGATCATTGATGATTGTTCGCAAACAGGATTTCAAAATACCCTGGCTTGCACTACAAACCCAGAACTTCAAACTTTAAACTAAGAATATTGAACCTTTGTTCTTTTTTTGAATTTTTCATTTTGAATTTTGAATTAAACCCTCGTGCATGCAAATAGACAAAATATCCTTTAACGACATATCTATCTTTCATCACGAAGAGGAATTTTCCATCTTTCACAAACTCAACTTTACCCGTACAGTGGGTGGCAAGGAGTGGCTGCGCAAATTCTTTACCGAACCGCATGATGATCTGCAAAAGATCATTGGCACGCAAAAAGTGATCCGCACGTTGATGGAACATGTGAATAACTGGCCTCCGGACATCTCCAATGGTACCGTACTGGTAATGGAGAAGTTCATGGATTATTCACTTGACCCCATCAGTGAAAACAGTAATTCCTTCAATAGTTATTTATACAAATGGCTGCATAGCGAGGATTACTCGATGGTCAAATATTCTATCACCCATTTCGCCGATTTCTACCGCGGAATAAAAAAGATCGCTTCCCTGCTTGAAGACCTTGATCTGCCAGCCAATATCAAATTTTATATTGACCGCATCACCAAAACATTACAGCAGTTGCCGCTACAGCAGCTCTCAGAGAGTACCCATGGTGAAAAGTTCACTATCCGTGAAAATCTTTACTTTGGTCATCACCTGCGGACAAAATACAAAAACCATACACTGGAGCTGATTGATATATTCAGCAGACTGGATGCATGGTACTCTATGGCCGTGGCCGTCAAAAAATTCGATCTGTCTTTTCCCGAGTTTATTGAACAGGACACACCTGTTGTGGAAGCTAAAGGACTTTATCATATCTTAATCGCCAACCCGGTAGCTTATGACATGCAAATGAACCCGGAGCATAATTTTCTTTTCCTGACCGGGGCAAACATGGCGGGAAAGAGCACGCTTATCAAATCCGTCGGGGCCGCGGTTTTCCTGGCACATATCGGCATGGGAGTACCCGCTGCCAGTATGAAACTAACGATGTTTGATGGACTGCTGAGTAATATCAACGTGGTAGACAATATCGCAAAAGGTGAAAGCTATTTTTTCAACGAAGTACAACGCATCAAGAATACCATCGAAAAGATCACCAATGGTAAAAAATGGCTTGTTTTGATCGACGAGTTGTTTAAGGGTACCAATGTACAGGATGCGATGAAATGTTCCCTGACCGTGATCAAAGGGTTAATAAAGATCAAAAACTCGCTTTTTATCCTTTCCACCCATCTCTATGAGATCGGCGAAGAGCTAAAAGAATTTCCCAATATCTCCTTCCGTTATTTCGAAACTACCGTGCATGACGATCAACTGGAATTCAGCTACCAGTTGAAAGAAGGCATAAGCAATGACCGGCTTGGTTATGTGATATTGAAGCGGGAAAAAGTGGTGGAAATGCTTGACAGGCTATAGACATTTTAATACAAAAGTCAAATTAAATTCAAAAGTCAAAATGCAAAATGCAAAATTCAAAATTCAAAAACAGACCTCGGTTTTCGGAGAGTATTTTTGAATTTTTAATTTTGACTTTTGAATTAACCTCCGGCTGATTGTTAAAAACTCGTGCAACCGTTTGCCTTATTTTCTACGGGCAGGAATATTGCTTTTTCCCCTACTTTAGTGCTCTGGTATCGCTTTTATCGTTATTGCCTATCGCTAAAAGGAGCATAAATTGATCAGCTGTTTATGGGAGAAATAAGTGTCTGGTATTCGCTGTTCAGGGAAAAATTCTCAGCCATTGCATACACAATGGGATACTCTACAGATGAGGGGAAGGATATTGTGCAGCAGTTTTTCCTGGAATTACTGCAAAAAAATATCCCCGATAATATCGATAATCCTGAAGCATACCTTTCTACTGCTTTCCGCAGAAAATTAATCGACCTGCATCGCAGCGCAGAACGTATAAAAAAAAATCTTCATTCTGTTCATTCCTCTACAGTAGAACCATCCATACTGGAGAATATAGAAAAAATACAGGCCGACCGGGATCTTGTAAATAAAATAGCTGTTGCTTACAAAAAAATGCCTGCCCGATGCCGGAAAGTTATTTACTTAAAATATTACCGCGGACTAACCACGGATGATATTGTTATTGAAACAGGACTGTCTTATCAAACCGTCTACAACAATCTATCAAAGGGAATTCAATATCTCCGCTCCGATTTGGCAAAATCGGTGTCATCGGTCGGTATCGGAGTCCTCCTTTTGCTCATTCATTGATCCAGTTTATGGTTCAACCCGTCCTTTTCATTTCTTTTTTAAAAAATAAATGAAAAAGTAGGTAAAGATTTCGGGGGACAGCGTCTATAGTCCAAACTGACTGATCGAATGACTCCTCCTTTTTCCATTGAAGCAATGGCAATCGATCATTCCTTTATTGATTTTTGTTTACACCGGAATGAGAAACATATTCAATACTGGACTGATTATCTGGCGCAATATCCCGGAGAAATTGCCAATGTGGAAGAAGCCAAATCCCTGGTCTTAGGTCTTACCATCATGCTGTATGAACAGCAGGAACTTTTATCCGCCGCGAATCATACTGAATCACCTTTATATATTGTTCCGCCCCAGGAGGAAAAAGGCAGTGAAATACATCACATGGCATTGCCTGGCAGAAAAAGAAAAATATGGGTCGCAGCTGCGGTCATTGCGGGCGTTTTATTGACAGGCCTGCTGTTTCTGGGCTTACCGGGAACAAAAAAGAATAAATTACTGGTCGCAAGTACCAGTCCAGCCTCTACTCCTCTTATCTATACAACATCGCTTGCTGAGAAGAAAACAATTTTTCTTCCGGATAGTACAAAAGTCATTCTCAATGCAGGATCTAAATTAATGCTGGCAGATGATTTTGGTAAAGACAGTCGCATGGTCAGGCTGGAAGGAGAAGCCTTATTCGATGTAACCCGAAATGAACTGGTGCCATTTTTAGTGAAAGTAGATAAGTATTATGTACGGGTGCTGGGTACCATTTTTAATGTAAGGGCTTACGCGGAAGAGTCCAGCAGCGAAACATCCTTATTAAAAGGAAAAGTGGAGGTGTTTATGAGAAAAGACTCCACACATTATTTTTTCAAAGTACTCAAGCCGAAAGAAAAATTTATACTCCGGAAAATTGGCATTACAGACAGTTCCGGTGAGAAGAAAAATGGCCTTGCAAAAATAGAGACCAGCGTAGCACCTCTTACTTATACAGAAGCTGACGAAAATGTAGAGACAAGCTGGTCAGATAATTTATTGGTAATTAATAACGAAAGCCTGGGTGCATTAAAAGAAAGGTTCGAACGCTGGTACGATGTACGAATATTTTTTGATGATGAAACGGTAAAGAACTACCGGTTTACTGCCACGTTTAAAAACGAGACGATTGAACAGGTGCTTAAGGCATTGCAGGTTTCTTATTCATTTTCATATACTATAAAAGATAAAACTATCAGTATAGGGAAATAGATTGAAAACGCCGGCAGCAAGGTATTGCCAGCAGGCGGGATTGAAATGATTAAACTTTAATACTAAATAAACTAAACCAAAACTAAATAAAGGAGAACGGATTGCGGCCGTTCCCCTTTTGTCAAAACAGAACAGGATTGATCATCCGTGTTATCCTATTCGTATTTATAACAGTTTAAAAACAAACCAAAGTTATGAAAAAAAGGGCCCTTGTTAAAATACCCTCCGACAGGGTATTCAAAACGCTGCTTATTATGAAACTCACCATTGCACTACTGCTTTTTACCACATTCCAGGTTGCTGCAAAAGAAGGCCGGACGCAGGAGACTGTGAACGTAAACTTCAATAAGACAAAGCTTGTTAAAGCGCTAAAGGAAATTGAAAAACAAAGCCATTATCGTTTTGTTTATAGTAACCAGGTGCTAAGCGAGAATGTAAAAATCACTATCTCCGCAACCCGTATCGGTGTCACCGACCTTTTAAAAAAGGTTTTATCTGGCAGTAATTTAACCTTCGAACAACTCGATGATAATCTCCTTGCCATTAAAAAGGAAACAAAAATAAGCCAGGCCTTCCCGGTAAAAGGAAAAGTGACCAATAGTAAAGGAGAGCCGATGGTGGGCGTAAGCGTATCCGCGAAAAGTGGTCAGGGGACCAGCACAAATGACCTTGGGGAATATACACTGAATGTTGAGGACAATGATGTGCTCACTTTTTCCTATGTCGGTTTTGTTGCACAAACCGCCAATGTAAACAAACAAAGCGTGATCGATATCACTTTACAGGAAAGCGGTTCCGGCGACCTGGATGAGGTTGTTGTAACAGCACTCGGTGTAAAAAGACAGGAAAAATCGCTTGGTTATGCTACCCAAAGAGTATCGGGTAAGGCGCTGGCCACTGTGAAAGGGGTAGATATGGCCACTTCTCTTTCAGGTCGTGTCTCAGGCCTGGTTGTGAAAAATCCTACCGAGTTCTTTGCCACACCCACCATTGAGCTTCGTGGAGAAACCGCGCTGTTGGTAGTAGATGGCGTGATGGGATATCCTGTTGGTAATATCCGGTTCAGGGATATTCCTGCAGACATCATCGAATCCATCGACGTATTGAAAGGACCTACAGCCTCTGCCCTTTATGGAGCGCAGGCTGCCGGTGGTGTAATCCTTGTTACTACCACAAAAGGCAAATCAAACCGCCTGGCTATTGATATTAATAGCAATACGATGATACAAACCGGGTTTCTGGCAATACCAAAAATCCAGACTTCCTATGGACATGGCACTTATGGCAATATTGATGATGATTATGTTTGGGGACCAAAATTAGATGTTGGCACATCGGCAAATCAATGGAACCCGATCACCAAACAAATGGAAAACATGCCGCTTGTTTCCAGTGGTAAGAACAACCTGAAAAATTTTATTGAAACAGGTATTATTACCAATAACAGCATCACACTTTCGCAGGCCGGTCAAAACAGCAATTTCAGGGCTACTTTTAATCACATGCATAATAAGGGACAGTTCCCTAATCAAAGCTTCAACATTTATAGCGCTTCTCTTGCGGGTGAAATAAAAACAGGCGACAAATTCACCCTGGAATCCCATATGGGTTTCAATAAAAAAACGGCTCCTCAGACCTGGGGAAGCGGTTATGGCAACCAGGGATACCTGTATCAACTGATCATGTGGACAGGACCTGACTATGATATTCGCCAGTACAAAGACTACTGGGTTACTCCCTATCAAAGGCAAAACTGGTTATACAGCAACTGGTATGATAATCCTTACCTGATCGCAAATGAAAAATTATACGGAGTAGAAGAAAATGTTTTCAACACCAGCTTTACGGCTACCTATAAATTCACCAACGATTTAAAGTTGATGATCAGGCCGGGGTTTGATTTTTATTCAAATACACAAACTCAGCAAAACCCTACCGCTGCTATTTTCTCAGTCCGGGGTGGATGGAATGCAAGGGGTTTATACTCTATCCGTAAATATTCCGGATGGAGCACTAATAACGACGCGATCCTGAGTTACAGTAAAAAAATATCCGACTTTACAGTTGAGGGCCTGGCCGGAGCAGCTATCAGTTATTACAATGATGAGTCTTTAACAGCCTCTACTACCAATGGACTGACAGCTCCTACATTCTATTCGATCAACGGTTCTGTAGAACCTCCTACTGTAACACCGGGTGGTGGCTCCAAACAAACGAATAGTATCTATGGACGCGTTTCTCTCGGATGGAAAAATGCTGTCTTTTTAGATGGTACAGGACGGAATGACTGGATCTCCACGCAACCAAAATCTACCCGCTCCTATTTTTATCCATCGCTTGGTTCAAGCGTGATCCTCTCCGAATTCATCAAGATGCCCCAGTCTGTTGACATGTTGAAAATCCGTGGCTCCTGGGCTTTATTCAAAACACCTGCAGATGTGTATGCCACCAACAGGTTGTATAGTGTGACCAACGGTGCATGGGTCACGTCTTCTACCTATAATTCTGCCAGCTATCCAAGCAATTTATTAGGCAGTCCTGATATCCTTCCTACTTCGGCCCGTACCTGGGAAATAGGCGCTGCTGCATACCTGTTTAAAAAACGCCTGCACGCGGATGTAACTTATTTTAATAAATATTATTTCAACAGGCAGATCAACCAAACTATTCCCAGTTCTTCAGGGTTTTCTTCCACTATCATCAATACAGACGAAACCTATGTACGCCGTGGCTGGGAGATCACCATCGATGGAACTATTATAAAAAACAGAAACTTTGAATGGAACTCCACTATTAACTGGAGCAATCAGCACCGCTATTATAAAGAACTGGATGAACGTTATTCCGCTAAAAGTCCCTGGGTAGCCCCTGGTCTGCGACTCGATGCATACCTGGATAATTATTGGGTAACAAATGCTGAAGGCGAACAGATCAATGTGAATGGATATCCCGAATGGAGCGATTACCAGAAAAAATATGGCTTTACAGATCCGGATTTCAGCCTCGGTTTTATCAACTATTTCACCATCGGTAAATTCCTTGTCGGATTAAACATTGATGGTCGCGTAGGAGGATTAATGTATAATTATATTTATGACAAACAATGGGATGCAGGCACAAATCCTGAATCAGATAATCAATACCGCTATGATGCGGCAGTAAATGGTTTGTCTAATTATATCGGGCATGGTGTAAAAGTGATCGATGGCGCGGTGACCTATGACAGCTATGGAAATATATTGACCGATACCCGCAAATACGCCAAAAATGATGTGCCGATCAATTACCAGGATTATGCCCAATGGTTTAGAGGCGGCGACGCGGGTGCACAAAGCAAATCGTTCTTTAAACTTCGCGAATTGTCAATAGGATATCGTTTCCCGGAAACAGCATTTGGCAAATCAGGTATAAAGAACGCATCTGTATCGCTGACGGCTCAAAACCTGTTCTTATGGACCAACTTCACGAACGGGGATCCTGATGTGGACGCGGAGGACCTGAACTCCCCGTCACAGCGAATGATCGGTATAAATTTTAAAATCGGGTTTTAAGACTTATCCCGGTTAGTTAATCTTTAAATGAACTAATATGAAATTTACTTTTTTAAAATATACATTCCTGCTACCCGCGCTCCTGCTTTTCAATTCAGGTTGCAAGAAATTTGATGCTATCAATACCAATCCCAATCGTACTTCACAGGTGAGTTCGGCAATGCTCGCGACAAATATGATATTGACGATCACCGATGGCGATATCGCGGTGAACAAGGGATTTATGCAACCCTTTTTATTAGGCAAATACCTGACATGGGGCGAAAACCAGGAAGGGTTTCAATACAACAGGATCGCAAGGACCAGTTTCAATCGTATCCCCTTGCTGCGCAACATAAAACCGATGATCGATTTCGCGCCTACGGAGCCCTTGAAAAAATCGTATACAGCGCTCGGACATTTCCTGCGCGCATGGGAGTTTTTTTATACAACCATGCAGGTAGGCGATATTCCTTATACGGATGCGGTGAAGGGAGAAACGGAAAATATCATTCAACCTAAATATGACGCGCAAAAAACCGTGTTTTTGGGCATCCT
>CAZGSG010000237.1:0-9210 GCA_964528095.1 uncultured Terrimonas sp. | reverse complement strand
TATTTCCTGTGTTGTAAAAAGCAAACTAAGCATACGACAGGCAAGACCAACACTCAGCACGGAGATATTGATGAAAGACAGCAATTGGTTCCTCCTGATGTTACGGAGAGCTATGGTAAGATAATTTTTAAACATGGGTAGCTGAGTTTAATGTCGGGTGACAGTACTTTGAAATTCAAAAAAAATCAGTATTAATATTTTCATTTTATAATCTTATTCTTATTCCGATCTTAATGTCCGTACCGGGTTGTTGAGTGCTGCCCTGATCGCCTGTACCCCGACAGTGAGCAACGCGATCACTATCGCCAACAGGCCGGCAGCGGCAAACATCCACCAGCTGATCTCTATCCTGTATGCAAAATTCTGTAACCATTTATTCATCGTCCACCAGGACAAGGGGATCGCTATGACGATAGCGATGGCGATTAATTTTACAAAGTCTTTTGATAACAGGCTTACGATACCGCTTACACTGCCTCCCAGCACTTTGCGGATACCGATCTCTTTTTTTCGTTGTTCAGCACTGAAAGTAGCCAGCCCGAACAATCCAAGACAGGATATAAGTATCGCCATTAATGTAAATGAATTGATGATCCGTGATAAAGTGATCTCTGTCTCATATTGTTTTTGCACTTCTTCGTCAAGAAAGCTATACTCAAACGGTGTATCTGGCAGGTCTTTATGCCATATGCTTTCCATTTTTCCCAGGAGCTCCTTGTAGTTTTTACTGTTCACAGCGACCGTTAGGTTCGGAAACTGGTCTTGTTCTGACTGATAAATAAGCATGAATGGTTTTACATCATTGTGAAGAGATGTATAGTTGAAATCTTTCATCACCCCGGCTATCTCCACAAAAGTTTCCGGGTCGGGTTCGTAATGCGTGAATAGTTTTGTACCGACAGCCTTTTCGGGGGTCAGGCCAAGTCTTTTAAGAAGCGTTTCATTGACCAATACCTTGCCGGAATCCGCTGCTCTGAAATCCCTGCCGCTGATGATTCGTATGCCGTTTGCTTTAGCAAAAAACTCATCGGTCCGCATATTCTGGGTGTTGATGGCACTGGTCATATTTCCTCCGGCCAGGTAGAGCCCATGATCATTGAATACGAACTGACTGAGATAATTGTTGGAACGACTCACTGTTTTTACATCTGCGAGACTTTTAAGATCATTTGCAAAAGAGGGGATCTTACTTTGTGATTCACGTGTATAAAAATTAAAAATAAGCTTCTGGTCTTTTTCAAAACCAAGGTCCTTATTTTTTATATAACTGAGCTGACTGTAAATAACAATGATACCAGTGATCAACACGATAGACAAAACGAACTGGAAGACAACCAATGACCGGCGGATGCCCGATGCCGACGCATGATTACTAAAATTGCCTTTGATCACTTTAATGGCCTGGAAGGCCGACAGGTAAAATGCAGGATAACTTCCTGCTACTATACCGGTAACAAGGATAAGCCCGCCCAACATCAGCCATAGCCTGTAATCGTCAAAAAGGGATAGATGGATGTCGGCTTCTGTAAGCCTGTTGAGGAAAGGCAGTGAAAACCATAATAGCGGCAAGGCAATAAGAACGCCTACTACTGATAATAAGAAAGACTCACCCAGGAATTGTTTAATAAGGTCCTTCCTGCCGGCACCGATCACTTTTCTTACACCTACTTCCTTTGCTCTTTTAGTGGCACGGGCTGTAGAAAGATTCATGAAGTTGATGCAGGCTATCACCTGTATCAAAGCGGCGATCAGCAATAGGATATATAAAAAAGAAGGGCTCACTGTTTTGCTCATTTCAACTTCATAGCCCGAAGTGGTATGGATAGAACTGACGGGCTGTAGTGACAGTTTCTTCTCCATTCCCACCGCTTTCAATTGTTGTTCTCCATATTTATTTAAAAAAGCCGGGAGTTTTTTCTCAACAGCCGCTGCGTCTGCGTTTTCATTGAGCTTGATGTAGGAGTTGACAAAATTATTTCCTGCCCAGGCCTGGTTAGCCCTGACCATATTCCCGATACCTCCACTATTCATTGTTATAAAAATATTGGCCTGTATATGAGATTTGCCAAGACTTTCATCCACCACAGCATTTACTTTAAAATCATTCTTGCCATAAGGATTATCTATCTGGATCACTTTGCCTATGGGGTCCTCACTGCCAAATAGTTTTCCTGCAGCTGTTTTTGTAAGCACGATCGAAAAAGGTTCGGCCAACGGGTTTACACTATTGCCACTGCTGAAATGGTAGGTGAAGACATCAAAGAACGTCGAGTCTACAAACAAGGCGCTTTTTTCGTAATAAGATTTTTCTTTGTAACGTAACAGGTGCTGTTTAATGCCTATTGTATTCACTACACGGGTGAATTGTTTCACCTCGGGAAAATCTCTCTTCAGCGCGGGGGCAATAGGAGGAGAGGAGGTCGCATTATTATGTTTATCTCCTTTCAGCGAAAGAGACGTGGTGATCCGGTAAATATCTGAGCCATTCCTATGATGTTTATCATAGCTGTATTGGTCCTCTACATATAACAGGATATACAGGCAACACAATGTTCCGATTGCCAGACCTATTATATTGATAAAGCTATAGGTCTTATTTTTCCATAAATTCCTGAAACTGGTTTTCAAATAATTTTTGAACATATTGAGCGCTTTAAAAAGACATTTAATAGTTTATTTTTCAAGCCAGACAGACAGTGTCTTATATATATCTATTCTGTTCTCAAACTTTTCACAGGTTTGCTTACCGCCGCTTTCAAAGCATTCAGGCAAACGGTAATAAGTGTTAATAATAATACCCCCAGGCCAGCTATTACAAATTGCGAGATGCCGATATGGATACGGTAGTTATAATTATTGAGCCAGTTGGTCATCATCAACCAGGTAACCGGCACTGCTATCACCAATGCGATCAGCACCAGGTACAGGAACTCTTTGGAAAGCATGAGCAGCAATGATCTCACAGATGCGCCAAGCACTTTGCGAATCCCGATCTCCCTGAAACGTTTTTGAATCGTGAATGCGGCTAATCCTGACAGACCCAGGCAGCAAATGAAAATGGCCAGGCCGGCAAAAAGGTTGGTCAGTTTGCCAATGAGTTCTTCCGTAATGAATTTCCTGCTGAACTCCTGGTCTGCGAATTTATATTCAAAAGGAAACGAGGGATTGTATTTTTGAAAGATACTTTCAATAGCAAGCAATGCTTTTTGCGGTTTTACATCTTTATTAAGCCTGATATTGAGAAATGCAGATCTTCCGGGCCGGTAAAACAGCATCATCGGGTCAACCGGTTTATAGGGCGATGACATAACTACATTGGAAGTAACACCAATGACCGAGTATTGGCGACCAAAATAGCTCATTGACATGCCCAGTGGCTCTTTTAAGCCCATCGTTTTTACCGCGGCCTCATTCAGCAACAAGGAGCTGGAGTCGCCAGGAGTGCCTTCAAAATCTCTTCCCTGTATTATTTTAATACCAAAAGTTTTTGAAAAATCTTCCGTGGCGGCTAAGGAAGTAAGGATCATATTTGCATTGGCCGGTTTACCCTTGTATTCGGGAGCGGGAGTAAAATTCCAGATATCAGTTATAGGGGCAGACGTTCTTGTTATGCTGTTTATAAGTCCTGTGTGTAAAAGTTCCTGCTTCACAATTGCATAGTTCTTATTCAGATCAGCGGAAGCAGGGATCATGATCAGGTTATCGGGCATATAACCGATGTCGCGGTTCTTTACATGCTGTATCTGCCTGTAAACAATAAGGGTAGACGCGATCAATAAAATGGAAACGGCAAACTGACCGATCACCAGTACCTTCCTGGGAAGTGAGGCTGCCTTGCCCGGTAAAAATGTTCCTTTCAGGACCTTGATCGGGTTAAAAGAAGAAAGATAGAAGGCCGGGTAACTTCCTGCAAGAACACCTGTAAACAGGATGATGCCAAGACCCACCATCCAGAATTCTTTTGTCAGTATAGTCAGCACCAGTTGTTTATCTACCAGTTGGTTAAAAGCAGGCAAAAGCGCCCATACTACTACTATCGACAGTACAAATGCTGTAAATGCCAGTATCATCGATTCAAAAAAGAACTGAAGGATCAGTTGTTTTTTATTGGAGCCCAGCGTTTTCCGGATACCCACTTCTTTTGCTCTTTTTTCAGAACGTGCGGTAGACAGGTTCATGAAATTGATACAGGCGATCAATAGGATGACCACGGCGATAATAGAAAAAAGCTTCACATAAGCGATCATACCACCGGTGTTCTTTCCGCCGTTGAAATCGCTGTACAGTCTCCATTTGCTCATTGGGTGAAAAAAATACCATGTACCGGGAGCAACAGTTGATCTTTTCTTCACAAGATCGTTCAGGCTTTTTTCAATAGAGGCATCATCTACGTTAGCAGATGTTTGAACAAAAAGATTGGTATAGGAATTTTGCCAATCCTGCATCGCGGCTTCATTGTAATTAAAAGGGGTGAAAAAATCGAAAGTAACGGAAGATGTCGCAGGCGCATCTTCTACTACTGCAGATACTTTGACATCAAAGTTGTTGTCGAGGCGCAGGAATTTATTGATAGGGTCTTCGTCAACAAAAAATGTTCTTGCGGAACTGGAGGATAAAATAACAGCCTCGGAGTTTGCAAGGGCGGTGGCGGCATTACCTTTCAAAAATTTCCAGGAAAAAATATTGAAATAATTTTTACTTACCCTTAATCCGGATTTTTTTAGTTTCTTATCACCAAGACTCAGCACATGGTCTTCATTATAGGAAGCAAATGCTGCGTTCTTTATCTGTGAAATACTCTCCGCTGCCGCATCCCCTATAGGCAGCGCTACGGCATTGTCCGTGACCGTTTCGCCATTGAAATTCCGGTTTACAAAGACCTGCCTGATGGACGTATAGTTTTTTTGGAATTTGTTCCACGATAATTCATTCTGTACCCAAAGCAGGATAAAAAGCGTACAGGTTATGCCTATGGTGAGACCAAGTAAATTTGTGACGGAGAATGCCTTGTTTTTAGTAAGATTTCTCCAGGCTATTTTAAAATAATTTCTGATCATGATAAACGATTATAATAGGGGAAATTTTATTGTGGTCTTAATGATTTTACAGGATTTGCGACAGCGGCCCTGATAGCCTGGAAACTAACAGTTACCACAGCGATGAAAAGCGCAATAGCACCGGCCAGCAAAAAGGTTATCCATCCGATATTTATTCTGTAGGCGAATTCCTGCAACCATTTATGCATAGCAAACCAGGTGACAGGGATGGCAATGATAAAGGCTATCAGCACCAGCAATAAGAATTCTTTGGACAATGTCAGTACTACCTGGCTTACAGAAGCGCCAAGTACTTTTCTTACGCCGATCTCTTTTGTTCTTTGAGCTATGGCAAATGCAGAGAGACCAAACAAGCCCATGGACGCGATGAGAATAGAAATGCAGGCGAACAAAGTAAAGATCTGCCCGGTCTTTTTTTCACTGCCATACAGGCTGGCATACCTGTCCTGTATGAAGGAATAGGCAAATGGACCTTTGGGATTATACGACTGCCATTGTTTTTTTACATCGGCGAGGAAGGCATCCATAGAAGCAGTTTTTACTTTTACGATCATGCCACCACTATTTCCACCCAGCATCATCACCAACGGAGCGATCTTTTGTTTGATGGAGGTATAATGAAAGTCCTTTACCACGCCAACCACAGTATATTCATGCTGTCCCGAGGTAATGATATGTTTTCCGATGACATCATTTTTGGCAAAGCCAAACTCGCTTACCGCAGTTTCGTTTATTACCACGGCGAAAGAATCGCTGGGGAATTCTTTTGAGAGATTTCTGCCAAGTACGACTTCCATCCCAAGCGTGGGAATATAATCATAGTCTACATGGTATTTATTAATATGAATTTCAGGCATTTTTTCACTGCTCTGTTTTTCTTTGCCGTAAGCCTGGGTACCATCACCCGGGGCAATTGATACGGGTACATCACGTGAAATAGTGACGCCCGTAACTCTTGTGTCTTTTAAGAGCTGCTCTTTAAACGCAGACTGATTGGTGCCGATAAAATAGGTGTCATTGATGATCAAAGCCTGTTCGGTAGCAAAGCCCAGTTTTTTATTTTGCATGTAGTTGAGCTGCTGGTATACAACCAGTGTTGCAATGATAAGAGCGGTAGAGATAAAAAACTGGAAAACGACAAGACTGCTGCGGATACTGCGTGAGCTCTGCGGTTTTGCAGGCGAGCTGCCTTTGAGAACACTGATAATATTAAACGAGGCAAGGAAAAATGAAGGATAAATGCCTGCAAGCATACCTATTAGGACCACCAGAGGAATACTGATCGCTAATGATAATGGCGCAACAAAGAACGCAAAGTTGATATGTTTCCCTGCGAGGTTATTAAAATAGGGGAGCAGGAAATAAATAACAGCCAACGCAAGCAGGTAAGAGAAAAAAGATAATAAGACCGATTCTGAAAGAAACTGGCCCATCAGTTGATTTTTTCCGGAACCCATGACCTTTCTGATTCCCACTTCCTTCGAACGTTTGGAAGAAACAGCAGTAGAAAGATTGGTGAAATTTACACAGGCCAGTAATAAAATGAAAATGGCAAGAGCGGAGAAAATGTACACGTATTTGATACTTCCATTTGCCTGTAGTTCATCCTTATTTTCAGAATAAAGATGGATCGAGGTCAATGGCTTGAGATAGAATTTAAAGGTGTTGATTGATTTCTGCGCTTCTGCAAGCGTAACACCCATATCCTGTTGTATCTCGGGCACTATATACTTTGCAACCAACTGTGGAAACTGCGCTTCGAGTGTCTTCGGATTAGCTTTCGGTTTGAGTTTGATATAGGTGTACTGGCCTACATTGCTCCAGGTAGGAGGTCTGGTTGAAGGAACCCTGCTGATATAAATATCAAAATCAAAATGAAGGCTGCCAGTGGGTTTGCCCAGGATACCTGTTACTTTTAGCGGGTTCTCCGTATTGCTGTTGAACTGAAGCAGTTTGCCGATTGGATTCTCTGTGCCAAAATATTTCGTCGCAACCGCTTCCGATAATACGATACTATAAGGTTCTGCTAACGCCTTTTGCTGATCGCCTTTGGCAAGCGGTATGGAAAACATACTCAGGAAGTTTGAATCCACAACACCAATCACTGGTTCTTTAAACTGTTTTTCGTCGTATTTCAGAAACACGTTGCCCCATCTGCTAAGACGGGTAGAAGCCAGTACTTCCGGGAATGCATCTTTTATACCCTGTCCCACAGCCCCATCTACGCCAGAATAAAAATCTTTATTCTCCACATTCAGCTCTACCCTGTATATGTCTTCCGCGTTGGCCGGTTGTTTATCGTAATTGAGCTCGTCGTAAATAAAGGCCGCAATGAGCATACAACATATAAATCCAATGGCGAGACCGGATACGTTGATGAAGGAAAATGCTTTATGCTTCCACTAATTCCGTAAGCCTGTTTTTAAATAATTTTTGAACATATAATATTAGTTTTTTAATAGTTGATTCATCCAGTTCGAATTCAAAACTAAAAATGCCAAACTGGGTTTCATCAGGTGATGCGGGGTCTGTTTTTGGTTTTTTACTTTTAAATTTTGATTTAACCTCATCACTCTTATTCCGTTCTTAACGATTTTATCGGATTGGTCAATGCTGCTTTTATTGCCTGGGAACTTACAGTGATCAACGCAATCAGTAATGCTACAATACCTGCCGCAAGGAATACCCACCAACTGATACTTACCCGGTACGCAAAATCCTGCAACCAGTTATACATGATCCACCAGGCAAGCGGAAATGCTATGATGGCAGCGATACCGACCAATTGCAAAAACTCTTTTGATAAAAGACTGGTGATGCCGGGCACAGAAGCTCCCAGTACTTTGCGGATGCCTATTTCTCTTGTACGTCGCTCGGCAGTGTAGGCCGCCAGTCCAAACAAACCAAGACAGGAAATGATAATAGCCAGTACGGCAAAAATCCTTGACAGCCTGCCGATCAGCATTTCGCTTTTAAAAAGATTATTGAAATTAGCATCTACGAACTGGTATTCGACAGGGTAGGCGGGGTTGTGTTTTTTGAACGTGCTTTCTATTTTACTGACAACCTGCTCTGCATTCACTCCTTTTTTTGTTTTAATATAGAAAAAGTTGAAACCCTCGGTGTATGTCATAAAGGCAAGAGGTTCATTTTTCGCATACATGTCACCAAATACAAAATCTTTTACTACGCCTACGATCGTAAGCTTATCCGAGCCCCGATAAATGGTGGTGCCAGCCGCGTTTTCCCTTTTCATGATCCTGGCGAGCGTTTCATTGATGATCACTGAAGCGGTGTCGTTGAGGGCAACGTTGTTAAAATCCCTTCCCTGCGCCAGCTTAATGCCAGTGGTGCTGATATATTCGGGGCTGATAAGATCAAAAGTGACCAACACCTTTTTTGAATTATCTTTTCCATCCCAGGTAAAATCCATAGTCTGGCTGCCCATTTGCAACATGTTAAGCCGGGCCATTGCGGTATTCTCCACCAGGCCGGAGGAAATCAGCTCATTTTTAATGCCGCCATAATTCCGTAGCATATCGCCCTGCATATTCATTTGGAGCAGGTCGGCTGTATTATATCCAAGTTCCCGGTTTTTGATATGTTGTACCTGTTGATAGATTATGACCGTAGCAATGATCAGCACGATGGAGATTGTAAACTGCAGTACGACTAATCCTTTTCTTATAAAAGCAGGACCGCTTCCTTTTATTTTTATACCCTTGAATACAAATATGGGATTGAAAGAAGACAGGTAAATAGCGGGATAACTGCCGGCCACCAATCCACAGACAAGACCTATGCTGAGTAAAACGGCAACATGGGAAGGGTTGTCAAGACCCACCGTCAATTTCTTTTCAACGATCATATTAAAGGCAGGAAGAAGCAGGTACAGGATCAGTACCGCCAGCAGGATGGCAATAAACGCGGTGAAGATGGCTTCACCAATGAACTGACCAATCAGTGTTCCCTTGCCCGCGCCCAGCACTTTTCGCACACCTACTTCACGCGCTCTTTTTTCTGAACGGGCTGTGGCCAGGTTCATAAAATTGATACAGGCTATCAGCAGTATGATCCATGCCACTACGCTAAACATATTAACGTACTGGATACGGCCGCCAACCTGTGTGTTTTCTTCAAACTTTGCACGCAG
>CAZGSG010000236.1:0-9241 GCA_964528095.1 uncultured Terrimonas sp. | reverse complement strand
CCACGGAAGGAAAAAAAGAATTCAGCCTGCTTGCAAATGAATTGCTGGACAAAAAAAATCCTGCCGCTTATAACCAGGCTATCATGGACTTTGGCGCTATTATCTGTAAGCCTGCTTTGCCCTTATGTCAATCCTGTGTTTTTAATAAACACTGTTTTGCCTATCTGAACAATAAAGTGAATACCCTGCCGGTAAAAGAAAAAAAGATCAAAATAAAAAAACGCTGGTTTTATTACCTGGTGATAGAGCACACTGACCAGACTGTGATAAGAGAACGTACTGACAGGGATATCTGGCAACAGTTATACGAATTCCCTTTGGTAGAAACAGCCGGGGAAGAAGATACCCCGAGCGTTCTCATTACTGCAGAAAAAAATGGTCTACTGGAAAAGAAAAAATATGAACTGGTTTCCGTTTCGCCATTATTCAAACAACAGTTATCACACCAGCTGATAGCGGGCCGGTTCATCCGGATAAAGATCAGTAAAAAATTCCCTTTAAATAGCGGAGGAGAGTGGGTTACAAAAAAACAATTAAAACAGTATGCATTCCCACAGTTCATCAATCAGTATTTATCGAATGATAAAGAGCAGAGTTTATTTTGAGATGGCAGGGGCTTATTGTTCTTTTAACACGGAGTTACGGGTGATCATTCTTCCTGTGTGCGAATTCTACATGCTTGAATATATTAAATATTGAATTTCAGGATAAGGGATCACGGAATAATTCGAACATCTTGAACTAATCCGTGCCTCCTTATTTTGAGCTATAATTTATTATTAGGATTATATGAATAGTAAATTCTAAATAGAAAGAATGATCACCCGCGCCTCCGTGTTAAAAACGAAAAACAAACTCTACCCCTGAATACCTCCTATAACCCCGTGTTAAAAAACATAAAAAACTCCTCCTATCGCAGTGTACAAATATTCTGGTACTGCAATCCCCCATTACCATTGATCGTGAGTTTTATTGGCGCTGCCGAAGAACCGTTTGGTTGAAAGGAAAGCAGGTTCTCTCCTTTTTGAAGCGGGATGCGTGTATAATAAATCGTGTGGGGCAGACTTTGCCAGTTACGAGTATCTGCTTTTTCGGTTGCGAAATTAAATAGCTGCAGACCCAATGCGATCGCTTCCCGCTGGTTTTTTTCCTTCTGTGCTTTTTTTCTTTCTTCTTCCGTTTTGTTATTGTTGTTATTTGTTCCCGATTGCCGAACTGCAGCTTCTGCCAGTTTTTTTATGGCCAGCCTTGTAAGCGTAGATGACAGTTCTTTGAACATCCTTTCCTTTAGCGTGGCTATCGCAAGTGTATTTATATTTTCAGCAGCTTCGAATGTATATGCCTTTGCATTTACCTGTATACTGGCTCCCTGGTATGTCAACGGCTGTACCTCGTATTTTGGCATCGCGACCCGAAAACTACGGAGGTCTTCCAATTTTATATTGTCCCTGTTATATCCACTGCTAAAATCGAAGGGCACATTATACAGACCGGCCGGATCTGTAAAGAAAAAACCACCGCTGTTTTTAAATAATGAGAACCAGAGATCCTGCTGAACCTTTACTGGCGCTGAGCCATTTTCCCAAAAAATGATCAGCTCCCCTCCTTCCGGCTTATCCTGTTTTGTGTACGATGTATTCAATAATCTCTCATAACGTCCAAGTTCATCTACAAAGCCGTTTTCATCAGCAAGCCTCAGCAGGTCGCTTTTCAATTGCATGGGCATTTGTATACCATAGTAACTCCCGTTATTATTCAGGTATACATCCGCCGCATTGCGGTATGCAATAAACGCGTTGTTGATATCCCTGTTTTTTTCATAGATGAGTCCCTGGATGATATAGGAGAATGCATCATCCGAATACTTATTCTTATTACCAGTTTTGTCTTCCTGCGCATAACTGCGAAGGCTGATCCTTCTTGCCTCAACCACGGCTTCCTCCGGCTGGTTCAATTGGAGATAGTTGAGCGCTTTATAATAATGTATCAGGTATTTTTCAAAATCCTCTGCCTGGTATGTTTTCATCATCGGGTTGAGCAGGGTACCCAGTGCTATGTCTTTTGCCGAGTTCCTGGAAACCTCCATTAACTGGTCTGCCTCATTAAAATACTTATTGCTGCTGTCCCACTGCTGCAGGAGGTGAGCTACTTTACCCCGTTCCAGCAGGTAAAGCAGCTCATTCCTTTTTTTTGAAAGTAATTTATTATTGTCTAATGCCTTTGCCGCTTTTTCGAAATTCCCATTCCGCAGGTTGCTATAATATGCACTTGCCTGCTTATTATAACTGGCGCAGGAAGCAAATAAAAAGACGAGTAAAATATACCAGGTACACCGCATGAATGATTGAAGGCTTTAACAGCATTTCGGATCAGTAAATGATCGTAAAATGAAATTTGAAATCGTGACTTCGTTGTTCTCAAATTTCTAAAATCACTGAACACTAAATTCAGCATTAGTTCTTCACATACTTCGCTATCTTCTTCTCGCCGATCCAAACTATCTCATTTGTTTCGATATTGGTCAGCTCAAGATTTACCTGGTAGTAAACCACTTTTTTTCTTTTGTGCGAATCGACTATAGAATTGATAGACCCCTGGAGAATAAAATCCGCGCCTTGTTCCATACCAAATTTCTTCATGCTGCTGGTAGTGGAGTTTGTTTGCTGATCAGCTTTTTCGGCCCGTAATTCTTCCCTTTTTTTCCCACCCTGCACAAGCCGTACTTTTTGAGTGGTGACGAATGCGTTTTCGATATCCTTTACAAACGTTTCCGCATCGATATGTTCATGGCTTTTATTGGTAACGAAGCCTACTATCACAACAGGACGCTGGCCATTTTTAGCTGCCATATGATCGGTAAGCCAGTTAGCGCCCAATACTGTTTTGGTCATATCTTCTGCAACAAAACGCGAGTCGGTATTGTTCCAGCGACCACTGAGATCTATCTGTTCAGATGGATCGATACGTGTGACCTTACGCGCACAACTTACGATCAGTAAAATAGCTGCAAATGGTAATAGAAATTGTATACCTTTTTTCATAAAAGGAGATTTGTTGTTTTAAAAAGTATGGAAAGATTTTAACGCCACCAGTAGTCGAGCCCCCAAAAGCCCCTGTTATACGAACCAAACCGGCGATAGACGCGATTATTATAGTAGTTATTATAACTGCCCCAGTTATTGCGATAAGAGGGGTAATAATTATCATATGAGCTATTAAACCGGACCCTTTCCGTGCGCAGCTGTCTGCGGAACTCACGCCGGTCAACCCTGGCTTCCTTTCTATCGGCAAGCCAGTCAATGGCCTTATATGTGTCCTGAAATGTAGTACTATGCCATTCATTCAGGGAATCAGCCATTTTCATGTATTTGTCACGGCTGGCAGCAAAATTAGGATTCTGGTCCGGGGCCAATTTAGTTTGTGCAGCAGCATCATCACCACCCAGTAAATAAATACAGGCAGCCAAAGACATTTTAAGTAGAATTTTTTTCATATAAACCGGTTTTGATCATTAAAATGACAGAGCTAAAGTACAAAACAGGCAGTTAAGTACCCGTTAAATATTTCGCGCAACAAACCGGGTTTACCCCGCTGCACCGCATGCCTGCAAAGGATTTCGTAAGCAAAAGCAATAAGTGGTTTTGCCTATCTTATTTTTTTTACTCTTCAAAAAAAATCTAACTTTAAAGAGCTTTCCAGCCCGAAGACGATTATTAATCAAAATGTAAACCGTATGAGAGGCGTAAACAGAGTAATGCTTATTGGTAACCTGGGAAAAGATCCGGATGTTCAGTTCCTGGAAGGAAATATTGCCGTGGCAAAATTTCCACTGGCAACGACCGAAACATTTAAGGACCGGTCAGGAAAACTTATTTCACAAACAGAATGGCATACCGTTGTTTTATGGAGAGGTCTCGCTGAACTTGCTCAAAAATACCTCCATAAAAGCAGCCTGGTTTACATAGAGGGGCGCTTACGCACCCGTAGCTGGGAGGACAAGGATGGCAACCGTAAGTTTGCCACTGAAGTAGTAGGCGATAATCTGATTATGCTCGACAAACGAATGGACAATACCCATAGTAATGATAGCAGCGGCATAGAAAATATGGGAAGTCATGATATTCCTCCCATAGGCGATCCATCGGAAAATCTTCCGTTCTGAAACTATATAACTGAAAACAATACCTTTGCCCGGATAGCTTTATTTGTTACCCATCCTGACAGTGTTCTGTAAGGGCAACCAACTAAACAAAAAAACCCTGCATTGGAAAGCCATTCGGTCATCGGTCTTCTGTATAATATACCAGCTTTTGTTTTACTTGCTGCTGCTTCGCAGGGCACTATACTACTTGTGCTGTTACTGCTTGTATTATTGCTGCTCACTTTCACCATTTCCGGAGCGGAAGTAGCTATATTTTCTCTTAATAACAGGGATGTAAATATGCTGAAGACCAAACAACATCCCGCCGCCAGGAAGATCATTAATTTTCTGGAAGAGCCGAAAGAAGTATTTGCTTCCCTGCTCATTGCCAGTCTTTTTGTCAATATTTCCATTATCATTCTTTCCAATTTCCTGATCAACCAGTTCATTCCTTTTGGGAATATCAACTATCTCATTGAAGTGGTGTCGAAAGTGCTGGTCATTGCTTTTGTACTGGTATTTTTTGGTGAGATACTTCCCAAGGTCTGGGCCACCCAAAACAATCTCCGGTTCGCATATGGATCGGCCATGGTCGTAGAAGCCCTTCATTTACTGCTGCGCCGAATCAGCAAGGCGATGATATCCATTGCCGACGGCATTGGCAAAAAATTGGGCGCCAATAAATCGGAAGCGCTGAGCATCCAGGAGATGGACGAGGCAATTGATATAAAAACCGACGAAGAAGCTTCACTGGCCGAGAAAAATATCATGAAAGGTATCGTGAAGTTTGGCACTATCTCCGTACGCCAGATCATGCGCAGCCGGCTTGAAGTAAATGGCATTGAATACAACAGTTCCTTTGCCGATCTTTCAAAAAAAGTAGAAGAGCTGCATTATTCCAGGATCCCCGTCTACAAGGGTAACCTTGACGAGGTAACGGGCATTATCAATACAAAAGACCTTGTTCCTTTTATTGATGAAGCTGAAAATTTCGACTGGCGCCCATTGATGCGTCAGCCTTATTTTGTGCCTGAATCCAAGCTTATTGAAGACCTCCTTAAAGATTTCCAGCTAAAGCATATTCATTTTGCAATAGTAGTAGATGAATTTGGCGGCACCAGCGGAATTGTGACCATGGAAGACATCATGGAAGAAGTAATCGGTGATATACATGATGAATTTGATGAAGAAGAAAGCGACAATCGTAAAATAGACGATAACAATTATATTTTCGAAGGCAGGACCATGATCCATGATCTTTGCAAGACCATGCGATTGCCAATCGATACATTTGACAAAGTGAGAGGCGAGAGTGAATCCGTTGGCGGTCTCGTACTCGAGCTGGCGGGTGAGTTTCCTAAAGTAAACGATGAAGTAAAATCAAATGATTTTATTTTCACCGTGCTGGAAGCATCCAATAATCGGATCCTATCCGTTAAAGTAACAGTGAAACCGAAAGAATGAAACAAACAGCCGGGATTTTAGTTATTATTTTTCTTGGCCTTATAGTAGCCTGCAATACGCCTTATACCAATCCCAGGAAGAAAGGCTATTTTAAGATTGAATTTCCTGAGAAAAAATATCAGTTGTTTGATCAGGCGGATTATCCCTATTCTTTTGAATATCCTTTGTACGCAACAGTAGAAAAAGACAGTTCCTTTTTTGATACCAAGGCCGGTGACTACTGGATCAATATTGACATACCGCGTTTCGGCGGACGCATTTACATCAGCTATAAAGATGTAAATAAATTAAATTTCGATTCCCTGATCAATGATGGTTATAAAATGGCCTATAAACAACATACGGAAGTAGCTACCGGCATCAATGATCTGCCCATAAAAACGCCCAATGGCGTTGAGGGTATCTTTTTTTCATTATCGGGTAATACGGCCACGGCCAGCCAGTTTTTTGTCACAGATTCTACCAAACATTTTTTGCGGGGGGCGCTTTATTTTAATGCCGCTCCAAACGCGGACTCATTGGGTATAGTCAATGATTTTTTGAAAAAAGACCTCCAACACCTGATCAATACACTAAAGTGGAAATGAGGCTAAGAGTTTAAGGAGATAAGGAGATGATTATCTTACCCGTTAATCTCTTTTAAAAGAGTGTCTTTAAAACCTATTTTTTTATCGGTTACCACCCCCGGTTCAACCAGATCTTCCATCCTGTTCTCCTTTAACAATCACTCCGATTACAAATCCTATTTTTCTTTCCTCTTTCTTCTCTTAGTCATAATTTTGGATTATGAGAAAACTAATTGCCTTCTTTCTGCTGGCAGCCCTTCCGGTCATCAGTTCTGCGCAATCACGACCTGTTGTAATAGACTCTTTCAAAAATCTGCTGAAAACAGAAGTGAGCCCCGAAAAAAGGATTGCAGTGACCAGTAATATAGCACTGTTACTGATCTATGTTGATCTGGCGGAATCAGATAAATACGGACAGGAAGCCATTGAAATAGCGGAGGCGACACGCAACAGGAAATTGATGGCAAAAGCGCTGCTTATGAATGGCCGGCGTTATTCCTACCTGGGTGGAAGAAAAGACAATATTGAAAAGTCGGTCCTTTATTATAACAAAGCACTCGCCCTTGCCAGGGCGAATAAGTTGGATGAAGAAATGGTCTATTCCTATATCGGCTTATCCGCTGTGACAAGACTTGTACCCGATGCTGAAAAAGCATTAACATACTGCAACCAGGCGTATTCTTATGTCAATTCTGTAAAGGACGATAGTCTTACCGCAGAGATTCACCTGGAATATGGCTCGGTCTATCTCCAGAAGCACGAGAAACTTTTATCGCTTCGTAACTACCTGACTGCACTTAGGATAGCAGAGGAATTAAAAAATAGTGTGCTGTTGCGGTCCGCCTACAGTGCATTATCTTTTTTTTACGATAATATCGAAGATTATGACAGGGCCATTGATTATACCACGAAGGCAACAGAAATGCTGAATAATATCCGTACGGGTCAAGCTCCTTATAACAGGGTACAGGACTACAACCGGATCGGCACACTGTATTCGAATAAAAAAAGTTACGACCTGGCCATGCGTTATTTTGAAAAATCGATCGCGCTTGCCGACTCGCTTAAATTTGAGCCACTAAAGGTCATGAGTTATCGCAGTATTGTTGATAATTATCTTGATAATAATCAACCGCTAACAGCCCTTAATTATTTTAACCAGCATCCGCAACTGAGAGATTTTCTGCAAACATTGAATTTCGGCCATTTTATAGATCAGTCCTATGGCTATATCTATATGCAACTGGGTAATTATGATTCGGCCAAATACTTTTATAATAAGGTGGCTGATTTATACGAAAAAGACGTATCGCAAGGCAACCAATATAGTTATTATGCTCAAATGGGGCTGCTTTACAAAAAAACCGGGGAGTATGATCAGTCGCTGAGTTATTTTACCCGAGCAAATGAAATAGCAGAAAAAACCGGAAACCTGAACGGATTAAGTTTAATGTCCTTATACCTCGATTCCTTATATCGACTGAAAGGAGATTACAAACAGGCCCTCGTATTTTCCAATCTGAGCCATTTGTACAAGGACAGCCTGAACAATCTCAGCAAAGAAAAAGAGCTCATGCAGGCCGAGGCGCTTGATGAGCAGCAACGGCAAACAAGACAGGCAGAGGAGATGGCAGTGAAGGTAACCCGGCGGCACAATATTCAATACCGTATCATTATCATTGGTATTGTAGCGCTTATCATAGCATTAGTAATGCTGGGCATGTTCAAAGTGTCGGCTACAACGATCAAAATGCTTGGATTCTTTACGTTTTTAATGCTCTTTGAGTTCATATTCCTGGTATTGAAAAAACAAAGCCATAGTTTAACTGAAGGGGAGCCCTGGAAGGACCTTGTGCTAATGATCGTGCTGGCAGCTGTATTGCTGCCTTTGCATCACTGGCTGGAACATAAAGTGATACACTATCTTACTTCGCATAACAGGCTCACAGCTTC
Organism: uncultured Terrimonas sp.; assembly: GCA_964528095.1. GTDB lineage: Bacteria > Bacteroidota > Bacteroidia > Chitinophagales > Chitinophagaceae > CAZGSG01. Next base: position 1,117 of record CAZGSG010000236.1, on the reverse strand, counting down.
GGGCAAAACACTGAAGCAGCGTTTGTTTAAAAAGAATGCCACTCCTGCTAAATAAGCAGTTTGTACCTTTGTCAAAACTGATCTGTGTGATAGTAATAGACAACATACTTGTGAGCGATGATGTAATAGAAAAACAGTTCGTCTGTGACCTGAATAAGTGTAAAGGCGGCTGTTGTGAAGAAGGAGATGCAGGAGCCCCGCTGACCGGTGAGGAACTGGCCATTGTACGGGATAATTATGAAAAGATCAAACCCTATCTTACTGCGGAAGCCATCGCCGAAGTAGAAAAAAAAGGGTACTATGTATATGATGATGAATTTGGCTGGGTAACCCCTACGATCGGGAATGACAATGGCATTTGTGTATACGGATATCGTGATGAAAAGAATATAATCAAATGTGCTTTTGAACAGGCTTACTATGACGGTAAGATTGGCTGGAAAAAGCCAATCAGTTGCCATCTCTACCCGATCATTACAAAAAAAGGCAAGCACGGTGATTATGAAAACGTGAATTATGAACCTCGCGAGGTCTTATGTGCTCCCGCATGCGCCTTGGGAAAAAAACTGAAAGTACCGGTATATGAGTTTTTAAAAGAACCACTGGTGCGTAAATTTGGTGCGGATTTTTATGAGGCGCTGGACACCATAGCAAAACAAGAAAAGGGTAAGAACGATAAATAGCATATTGTGAAAGAAACAGCAACAGACTTTACCAGGGCGAGTAATACGAAAGCATTTGATCGCAGTCACCGGAAAACGATCAATTTCAATATGGGCAGGTATAATGCTGCTGTGCCCCAGGGTAAGCTGCAATTTGCTGAACTCCACCTGGCCAGGGAAAGGGCCAAGAACATAAAATGGAAAGCAATAGAGACCCTGGACCAGCAACTGGAATCGTTTGAGGCGGCTATCACGCAACGTGGCGCCAAGGTGATCTGGGCTGAAAACGCGCAACAGGCCCTCGATGCAATTAAAAAGATCTGTTAAGAAAAAAATTGCAAAACCCTGGTTAAAAGCAAGAGCCATGTTAAAAAAGAAAATCAACTGAACGCCTTTTTTGAAAAACCGGGTAACCAAAACCGTGAAAACAAACCCGGGTAAAAAAAACCACCACC
>CAZGSG010000235.1:0-9271 GCA_964528095.1 uncultured Terrimonas sp. | reverse complement strand
TGAAAGGCCCTTTTTTGCCGTTAGTAGAAGGAATGGTCGCATAAACATATCCCCATTCAACTTCATGCGCATCCTTCAATCCTATTTGTTGTAATTCTTCCGCAAGTATCTTACTGAGATCTTTTTGTTTTTCTGTAGAAGGAAATGAAACGGACAAAGGATCGCTTTGGGTATCTACCTGTACATATCTCAGGAATCTTTCAGCGGCGGTAAATTGATAGTTATCAAACATGTGATGAGTTATTATGAATTGGCGGTCATTTCAGCATTCAGAAATCATTTCCTCCATTTCCGAATATGTTCTTTTAAGGGCATGTAATTTACATAAAAGAAAAATGGTTTGCGAACTTATCGCAAACCACTTAATATATTGATCTTTTAGTATCAAATCTCTGTTAAGGCATGATGATCATTGACTTTGGTCCTGCGATCTCCACGAGTTCGAGATCAAAGATCAGGTCCTGTCCTGCCAGGGGATGGTTGGCATCCAATAAAACCACGTCGTCTTTTATTTCTGTAACAACAACCTGGAATTGTTGCCCCTGTCCATCACTCATTGCCAGCGGCATTCCTACTTCTATTTCCATATCCTGTGGAAAACGGGTCTTTGGCATTTCGATCACCATTTCAGGGTTTCTGGGGCCGTATGCTTCCAGGAAAGGGATATTAATGGTCTTTTTCTCTCCCACGCTCATGCCAGTTACTCCATCATCAAATCCTTTGATCACACTGCCACTGCCTACTTCAAACTCCAATGGCTCGCGCCCTTCTGATTTATCAAAGGTTTCGCCCGTGGTCAGTTTTCCATGATAATGCACTTTTATTTTGTCGCCGCTTTTTACCTGTTGCATAGCTTGCTTTTTAGATTGCGTAATATTAGAAAAGCTTGCAAGTTAGGCCATTTCGGTTAATGCAACCCGTTAAATATTTGTCCCTGTCTGAATAATTATTTCCCAGTATTTTGAACTATTTGCTGTATGCTGACTTTGAATAGGCATTGATGATGCGCTAATCTCGTTTTTAACACGGAATAGCGGAGGGGATGTTTTTCTTTCGGCTGCAATTAAATTATTTATTCGAATCAGCTAGATATACGAACTTCAGAATAGGGAGGCACGGAATAATTTAAACACTCTTCGAATTATTCCGTGCCTCCCTATTCTGAGAATCAATATTTATTAAATTCTAACAAAAAGGACAGTACAAAAAGAAAGAAAAACATCCCCTCCGCTATTCCGTGTTAAAAACAACTATAGGCAACCCCCATCAGTATTAATTCCTTATTTTTATCCCATCAACCAGTAGCAGCGTATGGCCGACCAAAACCCTCTTTCGATACTGATGACCACGGACACTGGTTCGCAATCTTTTGATAAATTATTTGCTGGTAATGACCGCCTGCTGGCAGAATGGAAAATCTTCCTGAACTCTTTACAGGGCCTTGGTGCCACTGAAATACAAAACCGCAACAGTGATATTCTCCGTTTATTAAAAGAGAACGGGGTAGCTTATAATATCTACAACGACCCTTCAGGCCAGAGCCGTCCCTGGGAACTGGATCCTATCCCCTACCTGGTAGCCCAGAAAGAATGGGAAACGATCAATGCCGGGTTGGTGCAGCGCGCAGAGCTGCTGAACCTGGTACTAAAGGATATTTATGGCGCTCAAACATTGATTAAAAACGGGCTTATACCGCAGGAACTTATTTACCTGCATCCCGGCTTTATACGTGCCTGTGTAAATATAAAACTACCCGGCACACAACAGCTTGTCCTCTATGCAGCCGATATGGCCCGTGGCAGTGATGGGAATAACTGGGTGATCAGTGATCGTACGCAGGCTCCATCCGGCTCCGGTTACGCATTGGAGAACAGGCATGCCATGTCGAGCATATTGCCGGAACTTTTTACCAACCTGCAGGTAAAAAGGATCTCTCCTTATTTTGATGCAGTGCAGAATGCGCTAACCGCTATTGCACCGCATAAAACAGATAATCCCCGGGTAGTTGTACTGACGCCTGGCCCTGATAATGAAACCTATTTTGAACATTCATATTTAGCCGCCTATCTCGGCCTTACACTGGTACAGGGTAATGACCTGATGGTAAAAGATAATTATCTATGGCTGAAAACAATTGAAGGGCTGGAAAAAGTGGATGTGATCCTGCGTCGCCTGGATGATAATTATTGTGACCCCCTGGAACTCAAAAGCAGTTCTCTGCTTGGCGTGCCTGGTCTGGTACAGGCTGTACGAAAAGGAAATGTTGCTATTGCCAATCCGCTTGGCAGCAGCATTGTTGAAAACGCGGGACTGGCACCTTTTTTACCTGCAATAGCCAGGCATTTTTTTGGCAAAGAATTATTATTGCCGTCTATCGCGAGTTGGTGGTGCGGTCAGCCTTCAGAAATGCAATATGTAATAGAGAATATTCATCGCCTTGTTATCAAACGCATCTTCCGCAATGTGGCAGGCACAAGGTCATCTATTGATGGTGAATCGCTGTCGGCAAAAGAAAAATCCATATTGATTCAACAAATAAAAGCTAACCCCCATTTATATACCGGGCAGGAAAAAATTATTTTTTCTGCGTCACCTGCATGGGTTAAAAATGAGATACAGCCAAGTCATTCCCTGTTCAGGACCTTCCTGGTGAGTCATGATAATACTTATATCGCTATGCCTGGTGGCCTTACCAGGACAAGCAGCGAACAAAATAGTTTTATTATCTCCAATCAATCCGGTGGCATCAGTAAAGATACCTGGGTGATCTCCACAGGAGATGAAAAAGAACAGCCGTTAAAACTGCAATTAAAAACAGAGCAGTCAGGCAATATTGTAAAAAGATCATTACCCAGTCATACAGCTGAGAATTTATTCTGGGTAGGCCGCTATACAGAAAGGGTAATTTATAACGCGCGTTTACAGCGGACGGTGATGCAGTGTATTTTACAAAACAACCATCTCCATTCCGGCAATAATAATCAAACCAATGAAGCGCTTTTACAAACACTGACCTGTTGCACCTACACTTACCCGGGCTTTATAGACCTCGCAACAATTGCTGAAAAAGAAGAACTGTATGATAATCCCTGGGGTGAATTAACGGATGTATTGTACAATGAAAAAAGAAATGGCAGCCTGAGTGCCAACCTGGGTCTTTTAAAAAATGCGGTATACAGTGTCCGTAATTTCTGGTCACTTGACACCTGGCGTGTGTTGCGACAAATGGAAGAAGAATGGAATAAAGCTAAACATACAAGACAGGGCGACCCGATCCGTATGATCAGTTCTACAGATGCACTGATCACTTCCATGTTTGCGTTTCTTGGAATGAACAGGGAAAGTGTAAGAAGAGAACAGGGATGGAATATCCTCGACCTGGGCAGAAAACTGGAACAGGCGCTTTATACCATCACGCTGCTTAAAAGCATTTTTGAAAAAAAACAGGAAGAGCAAACTGCGCATGACCTGATGGAAGCCGTGTTGACGGCCAGCCAAAGCCTGATCACCTATCGTTATACTTATAAAGACCATTTGCAGTTGCCACTTTTGCTCGAGCTGATGATGCTGGATACCGGTTATCCAAAATCCCTGGCCTACCTGGTGAATAAAATAAAACGTTATGTATCGCTTTTGCCAAAAACAGGAAAGGAAGCAGGGCTGAGTGAGCAGGAAAGAATGATACTGGAGGCCGATACCTTATTGAAATTAGTGAATGGCACCGCTCTGGCGCAGGCAGACAATTACCTGAATGAATATGTAACACTGAATGAATTCCTGGATAAATTATACGCGCTTTTATCCAGTACTTCCACACTGATCTCCAAAACCTATTTTAAGCATAGTCAGGTACAAAAACAATTATTCATGACCAATCTTTTATAAGCAGAAGGAATTGTTGTATTCGATTACCCATACGACCACTTATCAATACCAGGAGCCTGTCAGTCTCTGCCATAATATTGCCATGCTCTCGCCCCGCGATACAGCTACACAAACCTGTAAAGCCAGCCGGATCATCATTACTCCTACACCGGAAATACTGGAAGAACACACCGACTTCTTTGGTAATAAGGTTTTTTATTTTGTAGTAGAACAGGAACATGAAAAATTATCGGTAACTGTTATATCTGCAATTGAAAAGATAAAAACCGGGGTGTCGCTTTTACCCGCTACCATAAGCTGGGAAAACACAAGAGATCTGCTGCTGGCCTCTGCAGGCGAATACATGGATGAAAAACAGTTTACGGCAGCGACAGAAATAACTGCACCCACACAGGAGATCAGGGACTATGCCGCGGTTTCTTTTACAGCAGGCCGGTCTTTTTATGATGCGGCATATGATCTTATGCATCGCATCTATACAGATTTTGAATTCACCCCGGGATTCACCACCATCTCTACACCCTTATCAATCGTGATGCAGGAAAAGAAAGGAGTTTGCCAGGACTTTGCACACCTTGCGATATCCTGTATTCATGCCATGGGGCTTCCTGCAAAGTATATCAGTGGGGATATTGAGACATTGCCTGCACGCGGAAAAGAGAAGGTAGCCGGCGTAGACGCTTCACATGCCTGGTATTCCATATTTATACCCGGCTCAGGATGGATTGATTTTGACCCTACCAATAACCAGGTCCCGGATGAGCAACATATTACCGTTGGCTGGGGCAGGGATTATTTTGATATTATTCCTTTAAAAGGCGTTATTATGAGTAGCAGTTCACACGAACTTACTGTTTCTGTAGATGTGAGAGTAGTTTGATTTATTGTTCACTGAAAACGTTTTTCTACCAGAATTTTCCTTCGATGTTCAATTGCTTTTTATTGTTTCATGTATAAAAAGCAGTTTTTGTCTTACCGCCTCATTGATCACAAATGGATAAGGATCTTTTAAGCCCATGCTCCTATTAAGACTATTCATTGCAAAAGTGAGCGGGAACCATCGATCGATAATATTCTCAAAATTACGGGCAGTATACGGATCGATATTCAATTTTGCGCTCATCTCATTTTCAGGCTGTGCCACTTTTGGTTTGACCGACATGCCAAATGCATAAGCTGTTTCAAGTGAATCGACCATGTGGAGATAATGCGCCCATGTTTCTGCCCAGTCTTCCCAGGGATGTGAGCTGGCATATGCACTGATAAAATTTTCCCGCCAGGTATCTGAGGGTTCTTTTGCATAATGTATTTTCAACGCTTCCCCATAGTCGAAAGTTTCGTCGCCAAATAACGCTCTGAAAGCTGCCAGTTTATTGGTATTACTGATCAGCCTGTCCCAATAATAATGACCGATCTCATGACGAAAATGTCCCAGCACAGTACGGTATACTTCATCCATTTGTTTGCGCGCCATTTCTCTTACCGCATCATCGGCTTCGATTATGTTTAAGGTGATCAATCCGTGGTCGTGCCCTGTCAGTAACCGTTCACCTGACCAGGTGTTTTCATCTGCTTTAAAATCAAAGGCAATACCATTTTCTTCATCCTGGAATTTACTTACAACCGGCAGGTGTAATCGCAGCAATGTATAAACAAGCCGGTGTTTAGCTACCTCTATCTGTTGCCATTTTAACCAATGATCTGGCTGACTAAGATCAGGGATGGTACGGTTAAGATCACAGGCGATACAAAAACCAGCATTGTTTTCCGGCGGAATGATCCAATTACAAACATTGTATTGTTTGTTTGAACAGTATTTAAATACGGATGAATTCTTTTCTGAACTACCCTCCTTTTGCACCTGCCTGTACAAGTCATCACCAACCGGCTCCAGCGCAATAAGATCCATCCGACCGGCTTCAAATCCCAGTGCCGCATTACAATGAACACAAAAATAGTTTTCGAAGAAAACCGGCTGACCGCATTGATCACAGTTGAAGAGTTTCATTTAACAGAAGGTTTTTGAGAAATTCAAAAGTCAAAATTAAAAAATAAAAAATAGCTTACTTAATAAGTAAAGAGCTCTGGGATTTGACGTTTAATTACTTTATCCATTTTTTACCTGTTTATCAAAAACGATATTCAAAAAGAGAAGTTCACTTGCTATTTCAAGGAATCTATTTTTGAATTTTTAATTTTGACTTTTGAATTCTTTATACAGTCGTAGATCCAGCGTACATGGATATTCCGCATTTACAACTGCCAGTGGGGCATCATAAATAAATGGCAGGCGATCTTTTCGGATATACCTTGATGGCCTGGAGGCGGCAGTGGACCTGACAAACTGCTGCCCCTGGCTATGACTGGTGGTACCAAACCGGTTGATGCGGCGTGACTCTGCTTCATAACTATTAACAGGAAAAGTATCATAGCTCCTGCCTCCCGGATGCGATACATAATAAGTGCAGCCGCCGACCGAACGCCCATTCCAGGTATCCACCAGGTCGAAGGTAATAGGAGTATCAAGCCCTATGGTCGGATGTAACGCGCTTGGTGGCTGCCAGGCACGATAACGAATACCACATACATATTCTCCTTTGACCATCGTTGCTGTTAACGGCACTCTTATCCCATTACATAATAAAATATATCGTTCGTCATGTATACCGCGAATCTTTACCTGTACTTTTTCAAGTGATGAATCTACAAAACGGGCAGTGCCTGTACTGGACATTTCTTCACCCAGTACATGCCAGGGTTCGATACCCATGCGTAATTCCATTTCTATCCCTTTTAGCTTTACCGTGCCATAATGAGGAAAACGGAATTCGAAAAAGGGACGGAACCATTTTTTATCAAATGCATAGCCGGCAAGATTAAGGTATTCAACTACATCATCAAGATCTGTTTCAACAAAATGCGGTAATAAATATTTATCGTACAGACCCGTGCCCCAACGCACCAGTTTATGCTTATACGGTTTTTTCCAGAATGCAGCGATCAGTGCCCTGATCAGTAACATCTGCAATAAACTCATTTGTTTATGCGGCGGCATATCAAATGCCCTGAATTCAAGAATACCAAGACGACCGGAAGATGAATCAGGAGAATATAACTTATCGATACAAAATTCAGAGCGATGTGTATTGCCGGTAATATCGGTGAGTGAATGCCGGAATATCCTATCAACAAGCCAGAATGGGATAAACCCTTTCTCAGGTACCTGGCTGAATGCTATTTCCATTTCGTAAAGCCGGTCTTCAAGCCCTTCATCTATACGTGGCGCCTGACTGGTAGGCCCGATGAATGAGCCAGAGAACAGGTAAGACAAACCAGGATGGTGTTGCCAGAATGTGATAAGACTGCGGAGCAGATCAGGCCTTCGCAGCAATGGACTATTGGCAGGAGATGAACCGCCAATGGTGATATGATTACCGCCACCTGTTCCTGTATGCCTGCCATCGATCATGAATTTTTCTGTACCCAGTCTTGAAAGTCGTGCCTGCTCATATAATGTATCAATAGTATGAGAAAGTTCTTCCCAGTTTTTTGAAGGATGTATATTCACTTCTATCACCCCGGGATCAGGAGATACCACCAGTCGTTCCATGCGATTATCTCTCGGTGGCTCGTATCCTTCTACCCTCACCGGCATATTTAATTTAGCCGCGGTGCCTTCGATAGATGCGATGATATCCAGGTAATGTTCCAGGTAATCCAATGGTGGAATAAATATATAAATGATGCCTTCTCTTGCTTCTACACTTAATGCTGTTTTGATCGTTTCTACCTGGAAGTTGATGTCCACATCTTCTTCCTCTTCCCTCTCCTTTGTTTTTATTTTTTTATTATCGCCGTTTTCCTGCGCTACGGGAGTTGGTTGCAATCGTTGCCAGGGGCCATTGGGTTTTGGTACTGTTCCATACCTGGCCTGTATGGTTTCATGAAAATGATCCAGGGCTGGCAACTCTTCAAATAAACTCCGTTCCACCTGCTGCGGTATTTTTGATTTGGCCACCACGGGCAATGAATCAAGCGGCAACCTTAACCCAATAGGAGAATTGCCGGGAACAAGAAAAAGATGCTCCCTGCTGAACAGCCATTTGCAACTTAACCATTTATTGTTCCAGTAATTCCACCGCAATGGCAATACAAAACCAACAGGCTCATTCATTCCCTGGTTTAATAACCTGGTAAGCATGCGACGCTCAAGTGAACTCTTCAGATTGGTTTTTAACGGATCAAGATTGGGCGGCATTTTTCCTTCGGTCCATAAAAAGTAGAAACTGTCTTCGTAGGCAGGGCTTATATTGTCTGTGCCGACACCGATATGTTTTGCCAGTTCATTGGCAAAAAGACCGGCTTCTTTCTGCGTATAGCTGTGTTTGTTTTTTTCATGTGCGATCAATGTAATATCCTTCCAAACAGGATATCCATCTTTTCTCCAGAATAAACCATACTGCCAACGAGGCAGGGGCTCACCTGGATACCATTTGCCCTGTCCATAATGAATAAGTCCATCGGGACCAAATTGTTCACGTAACCTGAAGATCAGGTCGTGAGAAAGAATACGTTTTTCCAATCCATCTGCAGCGGTATTCCATTGATCGGATTCCATATCATCGATAGAAACAAAAGTAGGTTCGCCACCCATCGTCATACGTACATCTCCCGCTTCCAGGTCTTTATCTACTTCTGCGGCTACTTCATTGATCGATATCCATTCCTGTTCTGTATATGGTTTGGTAACACGAGGGTCTTCATGAATACGGGCAACTGTATTTTCAAATTCAAAACTGACTTCGCATTCATCCATTGCACCTACTACCGGTGCAGCGCTTGTATAATGTGGGGTACAGGCCAGGGGAATATGTCCCTCTCCTGCAAACAATCCGGATGTTGCATCAAGACCTATCCATCCTGCTCCAGGTATATAGACCTCTGCCCAGGCATGGAGATCAGTAAAATCCTGTTCGGGACCTGAAGGCCCATCCAGTGATTTTTCATCTGCTTTTAATTGCACCAGGTAACCGGATACAAACCGCGCGGCCAGTCCCGCATGCCGTAGTACATGCACCAATAGCCAGGCCGAATCACGACAGGAGCCTAAAGCCTTTGATAATGTCTCATCCGGTTTTTGTACGCCTGGCTCCATACGGATATTATACGCAATGTCTTTATTGACCAGTTGATTTACCTGCACCAGGAAATCAACGATCCGCATTTCTTCGACCGGGTTTATATTTTTTTCAACCCAGGCCTTTAACAGTTCGCCATCTTCTTTTATTTCAAGATAAGGAGCTAATTCCTTTCCTAAATTGGTATCGTATGCAAATGGATAATTCTCCGCGTATTCTTCAACAAAAAAATCAAAGGGATTAATGAC
>CAZGSG010000234.1:5778-9300 GCA_964528095.1 uncultured Terrimonas sp. | reverse complement strand
ATTGACAGTAGAGCGGCTTTCAAAATCCGCATTACCCGAACTGTCCATATCTCCCGATATGCTGACCAGCGAAAATCTGCAGGGATTGGAGGAATACCGTGAAAACTGGGAAGAGGAAGAAGAAGACAATATATCAATAAACTCATTAGTCTGATGGCACTATTAACACCACAGGAAGTAAGACAGGTTGTGGATGCCCTGGTTACAGGAGGTATAGATCCCGCTTTGCGTGGCGTCTTATTTCAATTTATAGATCCCCGTTATAAAGCCGCATTGCCAACAGGGCTTCCGCCCGTTGCTCAGTTCATGGCTGATATCGGCCATATGAATACAGTGGAAAGGCTGGCAAATGGTGATATTCCATTAATGATCTACCTTGAAAATGCAGCCGTCTTATTAGCAGGCAGCCCGAATGAACAAAAGATCATTCGTTTTACACTTGATTTGATCGGTCACCGCATAACAGGCGCGCCACGCATCAACCCGGTTGATATACCGGAGACCCAGGAACTCATCATTCACTCCGATGATACGCTTCCCGCTGTTTTTATGGAAGCAGGCGTGAAAGCTTCGATCGCTGTGGCCAAACTAAGAGTACCAGCATTTGAAAACGGGCAACCCAAATTACTTCCCAGCAACGCGCAGGTAATAGGTACCGGTACGGGCTGGTTACTGACATCTTCGCTGATCATGACCAATCATCATGTGGTAAATGCAAGAAAAGAAGGAGAGCCGGACGCAACGGATGCAGACCTCCTGTTACAAGGCAAAAATATTATCTCCATATTTGATTTTGATGATGAAAACCAGGCGGGCACGGAGATAGCATCAACTGTACTGGAAGCCTGGAATAAGGAACTGGACTATGCAGTATTGCGCCTGCCTGATACAGGACGGGCTCCGCTGCGCCGGGCTGCGGCAAAGATCGCTTCTGCAAAAAATCCTATTCCTGTCAATATAATACAACACCCCGGCGGGCGCAGTAAACGATTCGCTATCCGCAACAACCTGGTCAGCGCATCCACTGATACGCACCTCCGTTATTTTACTGATACGGAAGGCGGCTCATCAGGTTCACCGGTATTGAATGATAAGTGGGAAACAGTAGCATTACACCGCGGGTCTACTTATGTAGACAATGTACAGTTCCAGGGAAAGACAACCGCTTATGTGAATGTAGGTACGCATTTGACTTCAATACTTGATGACCTGCGCAACCGGTTTGCAGCACTGGCTGCGGAGATTGGTATTTAGATTGTATACAATAGCTATCAGTGGGAAGTATCTATTATTCTAATGCAAGCCTGATCAATTCTCTTGCGGTTTCAATTATATTCAATTGTATTGGGTTGTAATTTTTCCCATTTCTACAGATCAAAAAAGAGAAGGATATTTCTTACAGAGTATTTTAGAATAGCCTTTTTGTTTTGATGCATCACTAACACAGCAATAGCTTTCGCACAGAGCTAACAGAGATAATGAGCTAAGGAATAGCCTGGTTATTTATACATTTACTATAGTTTGAAATAAGAGCTAACAGAGCGTTTTCACTGATGTGAAAACAGCACCCCGGTCAGCGACTGCTTTTTCACATCAGTGAAAAATCTCCTTCGCTCATCCATTCATACAAATAAAGAATAAACAAATTGCTTAGCTCTCCATTATCTCATTTACTCCTTAGCTCTGTGTGAAAGCCCTTACATCTGTTTTAAGCTTACGGAGAGAATTATACAACTCCATTTGTGAGATTCAGTTCTATAGTAGCTAAGGAGTAAATGAGCTAGGAACAGCCTGGCTATTTATACATCTATTATCGCTTGAAATAAAGAGCTAACAGGGCGTTTTCACTGATGTGAAAAAACACCCTGCCCAACAACCACCTTTTCACGCAGTGAAAATTCTCCTTAGCTCATTCACTCCTTAGCTCTGCGTGAAAGCCCTTACCTATGTTTTTAGCTTACGGAAAGAACTATACACCTCATTTGGTGAGGTTCAGTCCCATAGTAATGTTTTAGAAAAGCCTTTCTGTTTCGATTAATATAACTCAAGTTCTATAGTAGAGATTGAAGAATTGTTCTTGTTGCTCCATTAGTGAGGCAAGACCCCATTCTATCAAAAAAGAAACTATATCAAACTTTTCGTACATTTACGACAATTTCGTAATTATGGAGAAATTAACAGTACAGGAGGAGGAAGCCATGCTGGCCGTGTGGCAAACCGGTCCGGGATTTATAAAAGATTTTATGAACGCGATGCCTGAGCCAAAAATACCATATACCACCCTGGCTTCTGTCATTAAAAACCTGGAACGCAAGGGCTTTCTAAAAAGCGAGCGTTTTGCCAATGCTAACCGGTATAAGGCCAAGGTAAAAGAAGCCGACTATAAACGGCTTTTTATGACAGATGTGGTAAATAGTTTTTTTAAGAGTTCTTATAAAGAAGTAGTAGCGTTTTTTGCAAAAGACAAAAAAATAAACGCGGAAGAACTTAAAGAGATCATCAACCTGATCGAAAACCCCGATACAAAGTAGCATGCCGGAATTGCTTACCATACTGCTTAAGATAAATGGAGTTTTGCTTCTTTTCACAACAGCTTATTATCTTATTTTAAGACGATTGACGTTTTATGTGCTCAATCGTATCTTCCTGGCGTTTGGTATTGTATTCTCCTCCCTGTATCCTTTTATTGACCTAACGGATTTTTTTCATGCCCGGCCCGGAGTAGCAAGGCTTGTACCACGGATCAACCAGGAGGTAACCACACTGGTCTCGACCAATTTTTTTGCAAATAACTGGTTACTCATCAGCCTGCTTTTATATACAGGATTTGGTATAATGGCAATTCGTTTGTTCTTACAGTTTGTCTCTCTTTACAAAGTGCATAAAAACTCGGCTCCCGGTTTTATTGCTGATTCGCGGGTACGCATCCTGGAAGATGAATTAAGCCCGTTTTCTTTCTGGCGAACAATCTATATCAACCCTTCTTTACATAAGGAAACAGAACTACATACTATCCTGGCACATGAAAAGGTACATGTCAAAGAATGGCATACACTGGATATCATACTGGCAGAGCTAAGCCTGGTTTTTTATTGGTTCAACCCGGGTGTATGGCTAATGAAAAAAGCCGTGAAAGAAAACCTGGAGTTTATCACCGATGCAAAGATTTTGAAAAAAGGGATTGACAGGAAAGCCTACCAGTATAGTTTGCTGGATGTAGCAGCATTGGCGCCATCTGCTCCAATTGTAAACAGCTTTACCCTTGCTGATATAAAGAAACGGATTATCATGATGAACAGGAGACGTTCATCCCGCCTAACATTAGGCAGGTATGTATTGATATTACCTGTATTATTACTGATCACCCTTGTATTTACTATATCCAAAAAAGTTATTGCTGAGAGCAGGCTGCCTGTGTCAGCAGTGAATATCACTATCCCCGAAAAGAAAATCACTGTAGCGCCTGTCCCTGTTGTCAATAAAAAACAGACCCCGAAAAAAAACAAAAGCGTTTCAACACCC
>CAZGSG010000234.1:0-5768 GCA_964528095.1 uncultured Terrimonas sp. | reverse complement strand
GAATCCCGATATTCGGGTATCAAAGCAGATGAATTACCCAAACTGGTAGTAAAGGGCAGGCTGTATGATCCTTCTGGCGATACGATATCCAGCCATATAAAAGTTGTCGCCGATAAGCAGGAAAATGAACCCGAGGTGGTGGTGGTAGTAGCTGGTTATAAGACACCGGAGAAAAAAATACTGCTGCCGGGGTCTCCCTATCCTACGCCCACAGACACGCTTTCCACTCCCAATAATTCTTCCATTGAAAAGAATAAGGGGGAAGATGATGTGAAGGTAGTAACAGGATTCAGAACACCCCGCACTACGAAAGAGTGATTCCTTTTACTACTATTATCTGACCATAACCATTCAGCAGGGTACCCTCCAACAAAATTATTCGCAGCATCGGTATTACGATTCTTATAGATTAAAAGTCGCCCTTACAATCGCCATGCGGCCCCTTATTGCATAGCGGTTGAAAGCAAACTGGTTAGAAGAAAGCGTGAATATTTCATAGTTCTTTATATTGGCGATATTGGTGATATCAAATTCCAGGTCGGTCCGCCATTTGAGTAGTTTGTAACGGATCTTTGTGTCAAGGAACACATAATTGATCGCTGCTATAGCTGGTTGCACACTATAGATATGTCTTCCGCTTATATTCAGGAAAAGATTTTTGGCGGGTGAATAACCCAGCCCAATATACTGATCATACCGTTTGACCTTATTAGCCAGTTTTGCTCCCGACTCCTGCCGGCTTTTATTCCAGGCAGCCGATCCGTTGTAACTAAAGCTGATAACTTTTAAAAATTTAGCCTCTATAGCTGCTGCAAGTGTAAATGCGTCATTGATAAATGAGAGTTGTTCGTTATTGATAAATTGATTGTACCGCCCTCTGTTCCAGTATGACTTTAGTGATGCGGTCGTATGAAGACCAAACAGGTATTTACTAACACCGCCCGTAATGCCCAGGTTACTCTGGTCGTTCTTATAGGGCAGCAATACCGTGCGCTGCACATTATTGGTAAGCACACTGGAAAAAATAGTATTAGCCGTCACCTTGCTATAATTAATTCCTGCATTGATGAATAACATCGTAATGGAACGTTGAAAAGTATACTGGATCCCCGAGCCGGAGGAATTTCTTTCCTGCAGATCCGCGTCATTGGCTGTAAGCGACCGGTAATTGCTGAGAACAGAGCCCCTGTATACCCCTGAAATATTCCCGACATTATTCGTATAACTATAATTGAGCACCAGGTAGTCTTCTGCATTTAAAAACAATCTGAGCCGCGCCACAGGGTTTATAAAAAATTGTTTTTCGCGTTTGTCAAGATTGTATTCGTCCTGTCTATAGCGGATGGATTGCATAAAAACAGGGAAAGACAGGCTGGCTTCCCAAAATTCTTTTCTTGCGCTATAGTTGGCATCTATATACCCCCGGTTCCGCTGCCATTGCAGCGCATTACCTGCATCCCCGGTATAAGCAGTTATGGTACCATTTAGTTGGGTCAGGCCGAGATCAGCATTCAACTGTTGTCTTTCGTTTACTACGCCTACCTCGTATGTTTGCGCAATAAGATGCTGGCCTGAAAACCGGTAGGACGCAGATATATTACTAAAGAAGGTCGGCGTTTCAGCATATTGACTGATAGCCGCATAAGGCTGACCATTATTAAGTATATCGCTATTAAGACCCGATCCAATAAATAATCGCTGGGGCCTGTTATAATAATTCATATACCAACGCAAACTAAGAATATCTTTCTTGTTGATGGCCGGCGTATAGTTAAGATCATTGGACAGATCATATACCTGTTCACGCAAGCGCTGGTTAAAGGCCTTACCGCTAAAATCCATATGACTGGCATTTTGCTCCCCTCCCAAATTGAGCCGCAGGCTATTATTGATAAAATAAGCCTCTTTATTCACCATCACGTTGAAAGAAGTATTCAATAACCAGGGTTTGCGAACAGCGCTTTGAACTTCATCGTAGCGGACCGTATCGTTTGCCAGGTAATTGTTTATTGTGCTGTTGTAGTTAAATGTATTGCGGTCAAAAAACGCCTGTATGTTCGATCTGAACTGTATACCACTCTTTGTATTAAAAAGATTGTTCAGATTCACCAGTTGAGAGTTATTGATATAATAATTGCTGCGAGGTATATCAGGATTGCCCGCTGTGCCTGCAGAAAGCAAGGCAGCAGGCCGGGTATTACCCTTGTTGTTCAGAAAAGTTGATGAGCCGAACTGGCTGAACTCATCCCGGTAATCCATGCCGCTATTATTACCCTTCAAAGAATTAAGCATCTTGAATTTCTTATTGAAGAGCATCGTGTTCAATGCTGCGTCATACTGCCCCGGAAGTCCCCCACCCAGCATGGCCTGTCCCGAGAGTTTGAGACTGCTATCATCTTTCAACACCAGGTTCAAGGCCACGTCATCGGTAAAGACTTTATTCTTCAACACTTTTATTGGCTGGTGGTGTTGTATGATGTCTATGCTTTTGATCATTTCCTTGGTAATAGTACGAACGGCGAGCCCGTAACGCCCATCCATCAGATCATCACCATCCGTATACAGGTTGGAAATAGGTTTACCATTGTAATAAACCTGGCCGTTCTCCGCAACGGTCATTCCGGGCAACCTTCTCATTACATCTCCGATATTACGATCCTCCTCGCGCGCAAAAGAACTGACATTATAACTAAGCGTATCGCCTCTATGTTCAATAAGTGGTCTGTTTCTGACCTTTACTTCAGGCAGTTCAATAAACTGTTCTTCCAATATAAAATCATAGTCCTGCTTTCCCGGGGAGAGTTGCTGCCGTGTTTTTTTATAACCAAGACTGTTTACCTCCAGGTATAGCTGACTGATGCCTGTTGTATCGGGCAGGCTAATTGTGTATCCACCTGTTGTATTGGTATATACAAAACCAATGATCCGGTCATGCCCGTTTTTCAATAGCACGGGGGTATTCGCTACAGGACTACCTGTTTTATTTTTCAAAAAACCGCTTACCTGTTTTTGCTGTGCATACAAAACTATCGGCGCGAATAAGATACAGCAAATGAATAACAGGTTCCTCATTTATCTAATTCAAGCGGGTTATTGTTTTGCGTTTTTGCATCCTTCTTGCTTTTTTCCAGCAGGATTGTTGCATTATCTCCTATCACGGATTTTCCTGATCCATCACGATAAACCACCTGTACCGTTGGAGTGCCCGCAGGTAATTGCGCCTGCATGGCAGAAGCCGGGTCCTGATAAAATGCTTCTTTAGCCCGGTTAAATGCTTTCTCTGTCACTTTCACCAGTCTTCTATACGATGTGGCAGTGGTTCGTGCAGCGGTATCTTTACTGATCTCCTTGCATATAAACAGTACTTCTTTTTTTGCGTCTGTCGCTTCCAGTATCAGTCCGGGTAGACCCGACAATTTCCAGGGGCCATTTTGAAACGGAAGATCGTTGGCAAACCAGGCCGTATAGTTGCGACCGCCATAAGCACCTACTGCTTTCTGACAGGTATATCCTTCTATTGTTTTTGTTTCTTCGCTGATCTTCCAGTCTATTTTTGGCAGACTGAACTCCATAAGATAATCCTGCATCCCAAGACCGGCAGCAATATTCATTTTTCCTTTGGCCGGATACTGAAATAATTCCTCTGCCGTAAAGCCGGGCCCATGCACCACGGCCAATGGTTTACCCACGGCCTGTACTGTATGCACACCCGCTGGTACGCTGGGCTCAGTTCTGGGTTTTGTCCTGGGCGCTCTCCAGTATTTACTGCCGGTCTGACCCAATTCCAACAACATCTTTTCCACGAGCTGTTTATCCCTGTTATTGGTATCGTTTACGTGAATAAATTCATACGTCACGTCCAGGAGAATAGGCTCCCCTTCTTGCGCATTTCCTGCTTTTGGTAAAAAAATAGAGGCTAAAATCAGCCCTAAAAATAGTATTAACTTGTTCATTTTCAGTATATTTTATTTACGAATGTTTCGTAAATATATGAATATTTCGTAAAAACAAGCGCGTCTCTTTATTTTCTTTAAATAGCTGCCGGGCAAAAGCCCTAAGAAGTATCCGGATCCCGGTTATTATACACCGGCTCTATAGAGGAGGAGCCCAACTACATTTATTATTGATTTTGCGTCAGTTGCGCTGCGGCAACATGCTTATTTGTGCCTCGGTAGCGGGCCTGAACAGGATGGGACATGTGGAAAGCTCTGGCTGGGCCATTAGAAACAGGGATCAAACAGGGATCAAACAGGGATCAAACAGGGACCAAACCCGGACCAAACCCGGATAAATTCCCTGTTTGGTCTCTGTGCGCTATCTGTTCGTTTTTTTGTTGGTTTTTATTTGCTCCGGAGCAGGGTTGTTGCAGGTATGCCTGAGCCCTTTCTGAAAGGGGGCATCAGGCTTCTGATTTTATAACAAGGCTGGGGGTAGTTCGGAGATCAGTCTACGACTTCATATAATACAGCCGCCGTCTCTTTGTTTTTTAGGTTCGTTTCGCCAATCCGTATACAATTAAATGATCCTTTTACCTGCTCATAACAACCTTCACTGATCACTACTTTGCCAGCGCCCGCTGCAGCTTGTAAACGTTGAGCAGTATTTACCACGTCGCCAATTACAGTATAGTCCAATCGCCGTAATGAAGCGGAGCCAATATTACCCGAGATCATTTCACCACTATTGATGCCAATAGAAACCATTGGTCTGAACTGATCGCTCGCGGGCAGACCTGCTATCTTATCGCGTATAGACAAACAGGCATCTATTGCCCTGTCGAGATGGTAATTGCCTTTAAAAACAGCCATCACACAATCGCCGATAAATTTATCGACCAGCCCATTTTGCGCGATGATCTCTTTTACCATCACATCAAAGTACTTATTGAGTAATTTAACTACTGTATCGGGTGTTTCCTTTTCACTGATACCAGTAAAGCTGCAGATATCAATAAAAGCTACAGAGGCTTCAATTGCTTCATTCGCAGTGAGCGAGGCTTCATATTCTTTGGTGCCCATAAAATTCAGCACATTCTCATCCACGTACATCTTAAGAATATTATTCTCCTTAATGGCTTTTAGCGTATCCCGCATTTGTTTTACATGGCCGATCGTTTTCTGCATGGTCAGTTCCAGGTCTTCGAAATTCACCGGCTTGGTTACAAAATCGAACGCGCCGCGGTTCATTGCGATACGAATATTATCCATATCGCCATAGGCTGATACCATTACTGCTTTGATCATGGGACTGGTTTCCCCGAGTCGCGATAAAAACGTGAGCCCATCCATTTCCGGCATATTGATATCACTTAGTACGATATCCACATCCGGGTTTTGCTGGATCTTTTCCAGCGCGTCATTGCCATTTATGGCAAACAAAAATTCATACTGCTTTTCACGTATTTTTTGCCGGAACTTCTGGCGGATAAGCGATTCGAGATCCGCTTCGTCATCGGCTACAAGGATCTTTGTCATACTGCTCCTGTTTTTAATTTTTCTTTTAATAAAGTAAAGTCTACCGGTTTTGTCAGAAAATCATCAGCGCCCAATTTCTTCGCCATATTAAAGTTCTGCGCATCACCATACGCAGTGATCATCATCACCACCGGTGGAGGTTTGTGGTATTTCTGTTTTATATGTCCCAACAGGTCGAGTCCGCTCATGCCGGGCATATTGATATCCGACAGGATGAGCACGGCCTCATGTTCGTGTTTGTTGAGATAGGCCAGTGCTTCTTCACCAGAAAAAGCGAATGCAAATACTATCTCG
>CAZGSG010000233.1:0-9356 GCA_964528095.1 uncultured Terrimonas sp. | reverse complement strand
AGTTTTAATCGGCTTTTGAACAAAATTATATTTTTTAAAATTTGTGCGGTTTTCAAAAGGGCAGTAAGACTTTCTTTGAAGACAAGCTAAAGATCTCTCTTTCGTTGCGGGTAGATCAGAACCCCGAATTTGACCCAAAATTCAATCCGCGTCTTGCCGTTGTATACACAGCTGCAAAAAAACATACATTCCGTGCTTCCTTCCAGAATGGATTCCGGTTCCCTGCAATATTTGAAGCAATCTCTTTTGTTAATAATGGAAATGTAAGAAGGGTAGGAGGTCTTTCTTATATTAATGAAGGACTTGGTTACCTGGATAACTCCTACACCCGTACTTCTGTAGAAAAATTCAATGCTGCTGTCAACAATGATGTGAGGGGCGGTTTAACAGCCAATAACGCAGCATTAAAGAACCGTGACCTGCTGGAAGTGACAGCGCTTACTCCTACAAGACCTGAACGCATCAATTCATTTGAGATAGGATATAAGAGTTTATTGGAAAATAATAAACTGTTGCTTGACTTCGATGCATATATCAACCAGTATGATGGATTTCTTGGCCAGGTAGAAGTGTATGTGCCGGAAGCTGATACCGTTAATGTAGGAACAGACAGGGCGGTAGTAGACATGCTGGACGCCAACCGCTCCAAACAAACCCGGTACCGGGTCTACACCAATGCTAAAAATAAGTATGTGAATTACGGAGCTGCTTTTGGCGTGACATATAATTTTTTCAAAACCTTCAGCATATCGGGTAATGTGAATTATAATGCGATAACGGCAAACAAAGCAAAGGATGTATTTGTAACAGGTTTTAATACACCAAAATGGTTTACCAATATTTCATTTGGTAACCGGGAGATCGTTAAGAATATCGGGTTTAATATAGTGTGGAGATGGCAGGATGCATTGTATTGGGAAAGTCCGCTGGTGAATGGCGCGGTACCTGCATACAGTACTATTGATGCACAGGTGACCTTCAAGTTGCCTGCATTATATTCTACGATCAAAGTAGGGGGATCTGATCTGCTGAATCACCGGTATTATCAATATGCAGGCGGCCCGACCCTGGGCGGGTTGTATTATGTAGCGATCACAGTAGATGGGTTACTAAAGCAAAAATAAAATAGCGAATGGTATCAATAACGTAAACCTTACTTACTAACCATAGGAGAGAATAGCGATTGAAAAATAAAGTGCCCGCTATATATTGGCGGGCACTTTATTCTTAAAAGCCTTTGATATCATCAAAGGCTTTTTTGTTTGATCACGGTAAAGGAGTAGTTCTTACCGGCTTGTTTGACTGCTCTTAATACGCTTTGTATAACTTCAGTGATACTGATATTTCCTGATCTTTCGTATTCAGCAAGCGGGGCAATGGTTTTGGCCTTACGGGTCTTGCGTGCATTTTCTTTAAACGATTCTTTTTTTAACGAGGTATGCAACTTTGTACGGGATTCTTCATCAGCGTCAATAAGGTTGATCGTTGCGATAAAATTTGCCATATGGATTGATTTAAGTATAAATAAAAATGATGAACAAAATTAGTCTATAAAATTAGTAGACTAATGAATATTCGTCTTATATTTGTGTTATTAAAAGTAGGGCAGTGATTAAACTCCATCGTTAAGCAGATATTATTTAATCATTACCTGGACGGTAAGTTATTTGCAGGCAGGTTATATGCAATAGGTTTATAAGGGTAATCAACTAATACAAGCAGTTAATTACCCCGCTTGATAGAGTAAATCGGGTTAATGCAAAATTAAAAATGCAGATCTCATATCCAGCGTTTGTCAGGTAGATACAGAGACTTTTTTTGAAATTTTACTTTTGAATTTTGCAGTAGAATAGAACTAATAAATTGAGTTAATTAACATAAAAAGCGTTTCTTTTATAGCAAACAGTTGTTAGCGGGGTGGTATCCTCTATACTACCCCTTTTTTTTTAAAAGGGCATGCTGCCCATGAATCATATATCAGCCGTGTGGCCGAGTGGTGAGGTACAGGTCTGCAACACCTTTTACGTCGGTTCGAATCCGACCGCGGCGTCAGTCGGGATTAAAACAGAAAAAGAGAATAAGCAGGCAGATAAGACCATTTTCAGCCGGTTGATTTTTGCCGGTTGAATTAACTACCTCATTGTATCTTTGCCGCTCATTAAAGAGCATCCCTATGTCCCAGCGACCCGAGACAAAAGCTATTCGCATCCAGACCCCAAAGACCGGAGAAAAAGAGCATGCTACCCCTATCTTTATGACCAGCAGCTTCACCTATGATTCTGCAGAAGAAATGGGTGCCGCATTTGTAGATGATACCCTGGATGTAAATATCTATTCCCGGTTTTCCAATCCTACTGTAGATGAATTTATCAGTAAGATCGCCGCACTGGAAGGAGCTGAGGACGGTGTGGCAACGGGTACCGGTATGGCCGCTATATTCGGTACGTTCATGACATTTCTCAGTAAAGGAGATCATATTGTCTCCGCCTCGGCTGTATTTGGCTCTACACACACTATCCTCACGAAGTACCTGCCTAAATGGGGCATCGAACATAGCTATTTCGATATGGATAAGCCGGAGTCAATCGAAAGCCTGATATTACCCAATACCAAACTGCTTTATCTCGAAACACCATCTAACCCGGGTCTCGATATTATCGACCTGGAATATGTAGCTACGATCTGTAAGAAACATAAGGTGTTGTTCGTGGTAGATAATTGTTTTGCTACTCCTGCGGTACAACAGCCGATCAAATATGGTGCGGATCTTGTGCTGCATTCAGCTACCAAATTTATTGACGGACAGGGAAGAGTACTGGGTGGTGTAGTAGTGGGTAATAAAGACCTGGTATACCAGCTTTATTTATTTATTCGCAATACGGGTCCTTCCTTAAGTCCCTTTAATGCATGGGTATTATCTAAAAGCCTGGAAACATTATTTATCCGGATGGATAAACATGCAGACAATGCGTTAAAGATCGCCCGGCATTTTGAACAACACCCCAGGCTCAGCCAGGTTAAATATCCTTTTCTTGAATCGCACCCGCAATATAAAATTGCCAAAAAACAAATGAGCAATGGCGGTGGCATACTTACTTTCGAAATAAAAGGTGGTATTGAAAAAGGTCGCTCTTTCCTGAACGCGCTGAAGATGATCAGCATGACCAATAACCTGGGAGATAGCCGCACTATTGCAGCTCATCCTGCCAGTACCACTCATTCCAAATTAAGCGAGGCCGAAAGAAACGCGGTCGGCATTACGCCGGGGCTTATCCGCATTTCTGTTGGACTGGAGCATGTGGATGATATCATCGCGGATATAGAGCAGGCACTCGAAAGTTAGCAGTATTGTTTATTAGAGGTGACAATTGGAAAATTCCTTTAACAAGCGAGTTTCCTTAAACTTATTGCGTTATATTTCCATTGCGATAATTAATCAAAATAGAATGGAAAGATTTTTGAAAAAACAATATGCATTGCTGGCACTAGCTATAGCTTGCTTCTCCCTTGTCCGCTCGCAGCAGGTTTTTTTTAAGTCTGACCAGGTATTCACTGCCCAGCAATCAGCCAGTTTCTATTCTTCTATTGCAAGTAATAAGGATTTGTTGCTGTTCAATGCAAACGATTATAAAATTTACGCGTATGATTTGAAGAGTAACAGATTGACCTGGGTTTGTGAGACCGGGTACAAAACAAATCTTACTCCTTTTATTGACGACCAGACACTTTATGCCGGAGTATTTGAAGACAAACAGGAATGGGCGGCAGCGATCGACTTAGCAACAGGGAAGCGTATCAAAAAATTCCCATTCGGGCCTTTGGTCACCAGGCCGTTTATACAAAATAATGTTTTATACGGAACAGGCATTTATGATGCAGGTTCCATTGTTGCATACGATCTCCGGAAGGATACCGTATTGTGGAACAGGTTCCTCGCACATGGCTATTCACGTCAGCCCTATTACCTGCAGGACCGGATTGAGGCTAATGCGGAAGGGGATAACTGGGTTGCAATAAACTACCAGGGGCAGTTGATCGATACCAATTGCAAGGTAAAAGCCAGCTTATTTGTAAAAGATATTAGCTGCGTTAAAAATTATTACCTGCTTACACATGATAACAGGGAAATAAAGGGAAAGCTGGCTGAGAAATTAGGTGTAGAAGATTTTGGTGATGAATCACAGACTCTCCGGACCAATAACAATACCTTCTTTTTACGGGATGGAAAGCTCACTATACTCGGCAATAAGCTGAAAATAAAACAGGTAATAGACATTTCAGCTATGTCGGATTCTATTGTAGCCGATCCCTATGCCCAGGGGAAAATCGTAGCCGCGGATGAAAGGAATATTTCGATTTTATACAACGATCAATTGATAGAATACGACTATGCGAAGCAACAGGTAAAAAGAGTCACCGACCTTGCTAACTGGAAACCCCATCAGCTCTTAATAAACAATGATCATTTATGGCTGATCTCTAAAAAAGATGGGCTGTTGTATGGAATTTCTTATATGCCCTAAAGCAGTAACGCTGTTATACACTCCCTTATTTTTTCTTTCTTTTTCTTAATTGTTGCAAGGTAGCCCGCATGTCTTTGGGGATTTCTGCTTCCAGTTCTTTTTTATTTCCATGGATATCGGTAAAACTAAGCTGGTAAGCATGAAGTGCCAGCCTGTTCATTATCGGCCGCTCTTCTTCCACGTCTTTTGATAGTTTAAATTTGCTTTTGATCGAAGATACCAGCAAGGGTTTGCCATCGCCATACAAGGGGTCACAAACAATCGGGTGGCCAATCTCCTTCATATGGATCCGGATCTGGTGAGTGCGGCCTGTGTGAATGCGAAACTGCATCCAGGAATAGATACCAAAATCTTCCACCACTTCATAGTCAGTCAGCGCGTCTTTTCCTTTCCGGTTGATGACCATCAGCCCGTTTTTCGCGGGGTGTTCCATAATGGGCGACTCTACGCTGCCCTGTTGTTCGGCGGGAGATCCAATGACCAGCCCGGCATAGATCTTTTTTGTTTGTCTTCCTTCAAACTGCATCGAAAGATGTTTATGTGTCGCTTCATCTTTTGCGAATACGATGAGCCCGCTTGTATCCTTGTCCAGGCGATGCACAGTGAATATGGAACTGTATTTTTCCTGTAACATTTTTTTAAGCGACACTTCTTTTCCTTCCCTGTCAGGAATAGACAATAATCCCGAGGGTTTGTTTAATGCGATCAAATGATCATCTTCAAAGATGATCCAGTCCTTTACTTGCATGTTCATTAATTGTGATGACGGAAGCCGGCAGTTGCGGCATTTATTTTCCTTTTCCGAAATGTTTCAGGTCCCGTACTTCCTTTTCTGTGAGGAAACGGTATTTACCTCTTTCGATATTCTTTTTTGTAAGCCCTGCGAAGATCACCCGGTCCAGGTTTTTTACATCATATCCTAATGCCTCAAATATCCTGCGCACGATCCTGTTACGACCGCTATGTATCTCTACACCTACCTGGGTTTTGTCTTTCATATCGGCATATGCCAATACATCCACGGAGGCCAATCCATCTTCCAGTGTTACCCCTTTTAATATTTGTTCAAAATCTTTTTTCTCCAGTGGCTTATTTAAAGTCACTGCATATACTTTTTTTATTTCATTACTGGGATGGGTAAGCTTTTGCGCGAGTTCTCCATCATTGGTGAATAACAAGACCCCTGATGTATTCCTGTCAAGCCGGCCTACCGGGTACACGCGTTCGGTTGTAGCACGGCCGATGATGTCCAGTACGGTCTTCCTGTTTTGCGGGTCACTGGTGGTAGTAATATAATCCTTGGGTTTATTGAGTAAAATATAGACCAGGTTTTTGGCAATGAATAATTTCTTACCGTTAAACTTCACGTCATCGGTTGGAGATACCTTAAAACCCGGTTCAGTTACCGTGGCATTGTTCACTTTTACTTTTCCTTCCCTGATAAGGTCCGCAGCTTCTCTCCGGGCGCTTACACCGCAATGAGCCAGGTATTTGTTGAGTGGCATAGTGCCTGAGACCTCGGGGCGGATATGTACGGGGGGGGCGGCAACAATCGCTGCTTTCTGACCAGGTACAGGAGCTCTTTTAGCTCTTTCTTCCGCTTTCTTTTTATCGAAGAATTCTTCGCGTTCTTTCTTGTATTTTCTTTTTTCCTGCTTGAATTGTTCTTTTATAGCCGCGTTACTTTTTTTGGGCTTGAACTTGTCGAAGTGAGAGGCTTTCTTTTTCATGTTAAGTTTTTGCTGTTTTACAACAGTAGTTAAGAACGGCAAATATAAACAAAAAGCCCTGTCCGGCTTACAACCAGTACAGGGCCCGTCCAAATGACTCTTTTATATAAATATCTGCCAGTCTTATTCTTTTGTTTTTTTGTCCTTTTTCTTCCTGCTATCCTGCATTTGCTGAAGCTGTTCTTTTGTGAGCACAGATTTCATATTATCCTTCTGCTGTTTCATTACTGCTTTGGTTTGTTCTTTTTTCTGCTCTTCGGTCAGCGATTTATCTTCCCGTATTGCTTTCATCTTTTGCATGCTTTCTTTACGGCCAGCATCCAGTTTAGCTGATTGTTCATCGGTCAGGTTCAACTCCTGTTTCATTTTCTGCGCTTTTTTGCCGCCATCTTTGAAACCGGCTTTATTTTTTTCCAGTTGTGTTCTTTGTTCAGCTGTGAGCAATGCCTGTGTTTTTGACTGATGTTCTTTGCGCAGGGTCTCCATTTTTTCCCTTGATTCTTTTACAGTGAGACCGTCCTGGCTTTTCAGGTCTTCCATTTGTTTGCGATAATCGCTATTGAGCGACTTCATTTTTTCTTTTTGGTCCGCGGTCAGGTCGAGACCGGCCATTTCCTTACCGCCAGGTTTTTTGCTATGTTCACGCTGTTTGACGCCGTCGTGTTTGCGTTCGGGGATTTCCTGGGCGTGTAATGTGTTGAGGGTAAAGAGGCCAGCAATGGCCGCGATCAGTATTTTTTTCATGTTTCTGTT
This sequence comes from uncultured Terrimonas sp., assembly GCA_964528095.1. GTDB lineage: Bacteria > Bacteroidota > Bacteroidia > Chitinophagales > Chitinophagaceae > CAZGSG01. The sequence goes on along the minus strand of CAZGSG010000233.1, from coordinate 2,350 downwards.
TTTTGAGGTTAAATGCCGGGGTTTGAATACCGGTTGCCTGTTCGGTTATCTTAAAATCACGTTCTTCAGACTGGGAGAGAAGGGGAAAGTTTAATGGCAGGGTGATTTTTTATAAGAGGGTTTTAGTTTTTGTAGCTCAGGTTGCTCGAAAGAGATTTCACGCGGCGTATTTTAGAATAGCCTTTCTGTTTCGAATAATATAATGTAAGTTCTGTTGTAGAGATTGAAGAATTGTTCTTATTATTCCTGCATCACTAACAGAGCAACAGATTTCACGCAGAGCTAAGGAGTAAATGAGCCAGGGAACAACCTGGCTATTTATACATTTATTATCGATTGAAATAAAGAGTTAACAGGGCGTTTTCACTGCGTGAAAACAGCACCCTGATCAACGACTACTTTTTCACAAAGTGAAGAATCTCTTTAGCTCACCTTTTCAAATAGGTGATGACGGATCAAACAAAGTAAAGTATCATTATCTCATTTACTCCTTAGCTCTGTGTGAAATCTCCCTCACAAAACTTGAGCATCAAACAATAAAGCTATAAAATGAAAAACTCAATCAATGAGATTCCTTATTCGCTAACTGTCCGCAGGCGGCATCTATATCCTTACCCCTGCTTTTACGGAGACGCGCATTCACCCTGTTTTTCGCGAGATAATCCATGAAAGCAGCGACTTTCTCCTCGGAAGGTTTCACGAATTTGGCAAAGTCGATCGGATTATATTCTATAATATTAACAAGATCAGCGGGTACCTGGCGGTAGATTTTTATCAGTTCATCCGCATCCTCTATTGAATCATTGAAGTTGTTGAAGAGGATGTATTCAAATGTGATCTCATTTTTGGTTTGCTGGTAGAAATAATTCAATGCGTCTATCAGTGATTTGATATTATTACTATCATTGATCGGCATGATCTCGTGACGCTTTTTATCATTCGCCGCATGCAGTGATAAGGCAAGTTTGAATTTCACTTTGCTTTCCCCTAATTGCCTGATCTGTTTGGCAACGCCTGCTGTAGATACTGTAACACGCCGGGGACTCATACCTAATCCATCAGGAGAGGTAATGCGTTCGATCGCTTTCAATACATTCTTATAATTGAGCAAAGGTTCGCCCATGCCCATAAAAACTATATTCGTCAGTTTCTTTCCATGTATCTTTTCACTCTGCTGGTTGATGAGCACCACTTCATCATAGATCTCATCAAAGTCGAGGTTTCTTTTTCTCTCAATATACCCGGTTGCACAAAACTTACAACTGAGCGAGCAGCCGATCTGGGAAGAGACGCAGGCTGTTACTCTTGACTCGGTGGGGATCAGTACTCCTTCGATCAGGTGCCCGTCATGCGTTTTAAACCGCGATTTCACCGTACCGTCTTCCGAATACTGGGTAGCATCGACCGTTAATCCCGGTAATGTAAAGGAATCGTTTAGTTTCTGGCGCAGTTCGCGGGAGATGTTCGTCATACTGTCGAAATGCTGTACTGGCTTGAGCCACAGCCATTCATATACCTGTTTGGCCCGAAATTTCTTCTCGCCAATGCCTTCAAAATACTCTTCTAATTCCTGTAGACTCAGGTCCCTGATATTCTGTTTTCCTTTCGATGCCATGCTGCAAAGATACATGCATTAATTTCACGGATATTTGCCTTCCAAATTACAAGATTGATGAACCCTGTATACATTATTGACACGATAAGGACGCCTGTTGGCAAATATGGCGGCGCATTAAGCACCGTGCGGCCTGATGATCTGCTGGCCCATGTGATAAAGACGCTGATCCAGCGAAATCCCGGTATTGATGTCCAGGCGATCGAAGATGTGATAGCCGGTGCTGCCAACCAGTCGGGTGAAGACAACAGGAATGTGGCAAGAATGGCCGCCCTGCTTGCAGGACTGCCTGTATCTGTCGCCGGCAATACCGTGAACCGTTTATGCGCATCAGGTCTGCAGGCCATCATGGATGCGGCCAGGCAGGTGATGTGCGGTGATGCGGAACTGATCATTGCAGGAGGAACGGAAAGCATGACAAGAGCACCTTTTGTAACAGCCAAGGCAACCGCTGCTTTTCAGCGGACTGTTGAAACATATGATACCACGCTGGGCTGGCGCTTCACCAATAAGAAACTGGCCGAATCATATCACCCGTTCAGCATGGGGGAAACGGCAGAGAATGTAGCGAAGCAATGGAATATCACGCGGCAGGAGCAGGACATATTCGCCATGTCATCGCAACAGAAATATGCTGAAGCACATGCTGCAGGTAAGTGGAAAGAGGAAATTGCTCCCATTTCAGTACAATTGGGCAAAGAGGAAACAAAACTCATCGAATCAGATGAACACCCG
>CAZGSG010000232.1:0-9363 GCA_964528095.1 uncultured Terrimonas sp. | reverse complement strand
TACATCCCTCTCATATTTATTTGTATAGTCAGCGGCCACTTTGGATGAAGCATTTAATCCCCACATAAATCCATTGTGATTACCCCCGATATAACCATGAAATCCACGCAGCCGGTTATTGCTTTGATAATTACTGAACAGATTCCCTTTGATGGTTCCCTGTGGTGCGGGCACAACAGAAATAAAATTGACCACACCCGCCAGTGCATCACTGCCATACATGATAGACGCCGGCCCTTTTAGCACTTCTGCCTTATTAACCCCGTACTCATCTATTTCTATCCCGTGTTCATCGCCCCATTGTTGCCCCTCCTGTCTTACGCCATCATTGATGACCACTACCCGGTTATATCCAAGGCCGCGGATAGAAGGTTTTGAAATAGCAGGTCCGGTTGATATCTGCGCCACGCCGGGTATCTTGGTAAGCGCATCTATTAAATTAGATGCAGTGCCTTTAAATAAATTTTCTTTGCGAATGATCGTAACAGGCATTGGTGTTTTTTTGATTTGTGTAGCGCCAGAAACGCCTGTAACGGTCACTCCTTCATTTTCGATCACAACAGATTTCAATGAAAAATCTTTTTGCAAACTTCCGTTTACAGTAACCGCTTCAGTCAACGATCCAAAACCGGCATAAGTAACTTCTATGGTGAACCGGCCCGTTGGTAAATTTTGTATACGATAGTTACCTGCATTATCAGTCACGGCTCCGATCTTGGCTTCATATATGTAAACAGAAGCGCCTACCAGGGGTTCGTTAGTTTGTGCATCCACCACTTTACCTGCCAGGGTTGCATTGTCTTCCCTTACTTTATCCGATGGTATGGTTTGACTATGAGCAAGTATGCAGGCACTAAAAAGAATAAGACCGGTCATTAAGCAATTGCTTATTAATTTCTTCATTATTATAAATTTTATAAATCCCGCGACAGGAATACCCGGCAGGTGTAATAATTATATTAGCAGCACAAGGAAACAGGAACGGATGATCAGTTGATCATTTATGCTGTAATGGGAGGCCCCCTTAATGAAGAAAATGGTCGCTTTGCAGAAGAATAACTCTGTATATAAAAAGAAACAACAGAATAATGTTCGATGATGGGAACAGACAACTGGAAATCAGGGTGCCCAAGATAAGGCAGCTCTACTACCTGCTTATTGCAATCACACTGGAACCCAACCCTGTTCAGGTGCAGACCCTCTCCTTTCTTACTAACTGAATAATCATCTTCATGCCCGGCAAAAAGCTCATGCAGGTATTGTTTCGGCGTAATGCTGAACGTAAATACCAGGAGCAACAAGCCCGCAGTCAGATGCCTTATGATAGAGTTTTTATGCAACCTATTTTTTAAACAGTGTTGCAAATTAGCGATTTGTTGGAAAATGGCAAGAAGACTTTTTATTGGGATTAAAGTCTTTTTTGAATTCAGGGTTTATAGTTCGAAGTTCAGAGTCCAGAGTTCAGGGTTCTGACTATGGAAAAGACTTTTCTGTCCTAAGAATCCTAAACCCTGAACCCTGAACTTCGAACGTTTACTCATCTAACCTTCAACATCGCCCTAACCTGTTGCGTAGGCCCGTTCTGGAAACGTGCATAATATACGCCTGGCGGTAACGCACCGCTGTCGAAGGTAACAGTGAAGGTGCCACCCGGGCGAATGTCTTTGTCAACCGGTGTCTGGATCACCCGGCCAAGCATATCGATGATCTGGATCAGCGTATGGGCACCCTTTGTTTTGTATTTGATCGTTGTTGTTTGCGTAAATGGATTGGGATAGTTGGTGATCAATTCCTCACCCGCGGCCTGGTTGGGATCATCGATACCCGTGGTGCGGCAGGTAGCATCACTCACGATGTTCAGGCTTTGAAAATTCTGGAATAAGATCGTTTGTAATGTAGCAGCCGGCACACAAAACCATTTTTCCAGTATAGATGCATATACGCTACGGAAATCATATTGAAAAGGAATATTATCATTCACAGAAGCACCGCCCGGAATGGCAGGATTGGTTCCTGTAACACCGGGTATGGCCTGCTTGCCAAAGATGAACATTGGCGCGGCGGCACCATGATCCGTACCCATACTGGAATTGGATTTGATACGGCGGCCGAATTCGGAAAAAGTAAGCCCCATCACGCGGTCCTGCACACCGAGAAACTGACAATCATCGGTAAATGCTTTTATCGCATCTGATAATGTCTTCAACAGATTCGCATGTGTGCCTATTGATGTATCGGCGGCTTCTACCTGCGCTGAGTGATTATCAAAGCCTCCCATACCCACCATGTATATTCTTGTTTTCAAACCGCCTTTCACCAGGCGGGCTACGATCTTTAACTGGTCGGCCAGCGAATTATTTTGTGGATAAGCACCTTGCTGTGTCACCAGGTTTGCCGCTGCCACGATCCGCTGTGCAAACAAATTAGTTTGATTGGCCACAGTCCGGATATAGGTCAGTTCATGACCCATATTATTATTGGGTGCCGGGTCAAGTACATTATTGATCAGGTTATAAAAACTCGTGGGATTGGTGATGCTCATTCCCATATTCATACCTGGTCCCTGCAAGGTCAGTGAAGTAAGCGAACCGATCTGTATAGCCAGTGGATCAGGCATGGTTGTATTGGGATAACCTTCCGGGAAATTTGGATACTCGGTATTGAGATAACGTCCTGCCCAACCCGTATTCACTACCTGTTCACTCGATGATCCGCTCATCCAGATATCGGTAGCACGAAAATGCGAGAAATTGGGTGTGGGATATCCTACAGCCTGTACAATGTTCAGTTTGCCCTCATTATACATGGATTGAAGCCCGGTCATTGCAGGGTGTAGTCCTGTCTGCGCATAACCATTCAACGGTAGTATCTTATTTTGTGCAATAGCCACATTGCTTCTCGCACTATAATAATCGCTGTAGGTAGAGATAGGTATTACCATGTTCAACCCGTCATTACCCCCACTCAATTGAACGATCACCAGTACATGATCTGTTTCAGTGGTCGGGTTCATTAATGCCTGTAACAAAGGTGAGTCAGCATTAAATGCCTTTACCGAATAACCGTCTACTATCGCCGGTATTACGGCGGCCGCGGGAACCGTATTACGTAAAAAGTCTCTGCGTTTCATAAGTTGGTTTTTTTCAGGATAATTGGTATTCGGAAAGGTTCATCAGGTATTGATAAAGACTCTTGAGACGATTACTGATGATCGTTATTGCTGAATTATTTGTAGGATCTGCTATATAGGCATTCCAGGCATTGGTCCAGTAATAATCCTGTGTTTGGCCCGTAAGCAATATTGACTGTTTGATACTCTGCCTGGATGTATCTGAAAGCGGTACGCGGTACAGAATTGCCAGCGCGTCATTGATGAGTATATTGGGATCACCGGGATTAGATAGTGTTTTTGTAAACGCAATCACATCGATGATGATCTTTTTCATGTTGCGGGTGTACCCGTTCAGCACCATCGTATCCGTGAACTGGTTTCTTTTGGGTAATGTATCCGCACTGATCCATAATTCATGGAACTGCGGCTCCTGGTAATAAGCCGGCCATCCGGATACATCCGGTGGATCACCGATATTCTGCCCCATAGAAGTCACCCAGTTCCTGATATAATTCCACATGCCATAGCTATCTGCATATGCCGATGCTACCGGAGGAAAACTTACGCCGAATTCACGCATACAGCCGATCACCTGGTCTACCGGGCTCTTGATAAGGCAACCCTGGTTCAATACATCAAAAAAATGTTCACTTTTAAATAAAGCGGCCAGTACCGGCTTTACCTGGTATCCATTGCTGCGAAAGATCACAGCCAGCGGCGCGATCACATCGGCTTCAGCACCAGCGTCTATTTTATAATAAACAAACCAGCGATAAAGACAACGACAGATATACCTGGCTACTTCATCCTTGGCAAATAGCATATTGATCAGATCATCTGTTTCCAGTGCGCCATCAGTACCTGTTCTTCCGGTGATCGTAGTACCGCTATAATAACCTGAAAATTGTTTGTTCGTTGTGTCATGACGGGAAGCATCGAAATAGGTAAGATAAGTTGCCGGATCTATGCGCCAGCCCGTAAGCACTTTCGCTGCAGTTCTTACATCTTCTTCGCTGTATGTTACGGTTGGCCCTTTCCCCAATGTAAACAACTCCATCAACTCACGTGCATAGTTCTCATCCGGTGCTCCTTTACGATTAAGAAAACCGTTCAGGTATACAAGCATTCCCTCATCGATCGTTACATCCTTTACCAGTTTTTTAAAATCACCCAGACATTCCTTTCGCAGCAGATCATTGTGTTTATAAACATAATGCGCATTGCCGATTGTATTGGTCTCGGTACCGAAATGGTCAGCCCAGAAAAGTGTCAGCTTCTCCCGTACACTACGGTCCTGGCTCAACATAACCCCAGCCCACCATTTTTTGAAAGAGGCCCTGCGGGCTGAATTGATATCACCATCTGTTACGGGGTTATTGATCCAGGTAGACCCTGCGGCTACACCGGCATCAGCCGTAGCGGGACTGTAATCATTAAGTGGAGGTGCTGGCAATGCAGCAACTGGAGAAAGTAGTTCATCAATAGCCTGGTCAACAGTGCGACCGGCGAAATAATCCAAATCAGCTTTTGTTGAACCGAACATGGTCCGTTTTAGAAGATGTTGCACCTCATTCCTGGTCCAGGGTCCCGAGTAAGGATTCAAACCAGATTGAGTCCTGAAGGTTTGTGCGGGAGTATCAGCAGTTTTCTTTCTTCTCGCCACAAGGAAGTCACGTCTGTCCATAGGTATTGTTTTGGTAGTAGGTTCTTGGATATCAGAAAAACACGAAAGTTTAACGAGTTTTAACAAAAATCCTGCCTTAGTTGCAATCATCGGGAAAATTCATATGCAAGCGAGTATAAGTCCGTTTATCCCGGAAGAGTGAGAAGGTAGTTTCAGCATAAAAACTACCAGTTGGCTGAAGACTATGTACAATAAATGCGCTGATCAACCTTAGTCGCTTAACCCCAATCAATGTATGCCCATTTTTCCCGCTACCCGATTCCGCTTATTTTAACAAAAAAATGCAATCTCCGCGTATCATCGTCTCCACTCTTATCATCCTTACTATCCTCGTAGGCGCTTGTTCAGAACCAAATACTACCAAAACCGAAAACAAGATAACTGCCGGCACTTATACATATGTGCCCGATGACCAGCAATTACACGACACCATCGTATACCTCGACAGTATCTTTTTCGCCGCTTACAATACCTGTGATGTGAACCTGGAAAAATATGCTTCTTTTTATGACGACAGTGTAGAGTTTTATCATGATAAAGGCGGCTTTTCAAATTCCAAAGCCGATATTGTCGAGGGCACCAAAAAAAACGTATGCGGCAAAGTAACAAGAGAGCTGGTCAAAGGCAGTATCGAGGTATATCCCATCAAAGGATACGGAGCCGTAGAGATGGGATTACACAAATTTCACAACAATACGGAAAAAGAAACAACTCCTTCACGAGCGGGAAAATTTGTCATTATCTGGCAACACAAGAACAATGAATGGAAAATAAAAAAAGTCATTAGTCTACATTAAGCGGTCAATTCAAAAATGGAAGTTCGTCGCTTGTTACAGAGGCTATTTTTTAATTTTGAATTTGAAAAACTTCGCAAGATTCGGGTAGGCCCCCTGTTATTCCGGTTCTAATTTTGTGTAACAAATAAGGAATATGAAACAACAGGAAAAAACAGATTTTAGCCGTATAGCAGAAGCAATCGGTTATATAAAAAATAATTTCAGATCACAGCCCGGTCTTGAAGAGCTTGCTGAGAAAGTACATTTGAGCCCCTTTCATTTTCAACGATTATTTACGGAATGGGCAGGAGTAAGTCCAAAAAAATTCCTCCAATACATCACTGTTGAGAATGCAAAAAAAATGCTGAAAGAAAACCAGGCCAGCTTATTCGATACTGCCTTTGAAACAGGACTGTCCGGTACCGGGCGTCTGCATGATCTGTTCATCAATATAGAGGGAATGACACCCGGCGAATATAAACAGGGCGGGCAAAGTTTGAGCATCAATTATAGTTTTGCAGAAAGTCCTTTCGGAAATATTCTCGTGGCCTCCACGCCAAAAGGCATCTGTCATATCTCTTTTGCCGACAATGAAGAAGAAGCGCTGGTAATGTTAAAGAACATGTTTCCCAACGCCGCCTATAAACAAATGGTGGATCTCCTGCAACAAAACGTGTTATACATTTTCACGCATGACTGGAGTAAACTCAATGAAGTAAAGCTGCATTTAAAGGGCACCGACTTTCAACTAAAAGTATGGGAAACACTTTTAAAGATCCCGATGGGGCAACTGTCCACCTATGGAAATATAGCCAGGCAAATCAATCAACCCAATGCATCCAGAGCTGTTGGTTCAGCGATTGGCGACAATCCCGTAGCCTACCTGATTCCCTGTCATCGGGTGATCCGCTCAACAGGCGTGTTTGGAGAATACATGTGGGGCGCCGACAGGAAGGCGGCAATAATTGGATGGGAAGCAGTAAAAACAGACAAAACAATATAAATAAGCCATCATGCCTTTCAATACAATATTGAAGTAAAAAAAGATGTATGGAAAATATAAAGAATGAACTAAAAAAGATAGACTGGCAGCAGGTAACAAATGAGCTCAATGAAAAAGGGTTTGCACAGATTGCCGGCTTATTGCCAGTTGCTACATGCGATGACCTGATCAATAATTATGACCATCCATCATCTTATCGCAAAACCATCCAGATGGAGCGTTACCGGTTTGGAGCAGGGGAATATAAATACTTCAGCTATCCTTTACCCGGATTGATCGAAGAACTAAGAAAAACCATTTACTCATATCTCGCGCCGGTTGCCAACCATTGGATGAGTGTATTGGGAATAGAAAAAACATTTCCGCCAAAACATGAAGAGCTGCTGGAATTTTGCCGAGCCAATAAACAGGCAAAACCTACTGTACTGATTCTAAAATATGGTAAAAGCGGACATAATACCCTGCACCAGGATTTATATGGTGAGGTCTTTTTTCCTATCCAGGCCGTCGCATTCCTGAGCGAACCCGGTAAAGATTATAAAGGCGGCGAGTTTGTATTGACACAACAGGTGCCGAGAGCACAATCGAAAGCCATTGTATTGCAACCAGGCAAAGGCGATATTTTATTATTTACGACCAATTTCAGACCGGTGAAAGGAACCAGGGGCTACTACCGGGTAAATATGAAACACGGAGTAAGTGAAGTGCATGAAGGCAGCAGGCATACGCTGGGTATTATATTTCATGACGCGCTAAACTAGACATGGTACAACACAGTGAAATAACAGATCGGGCACTTCGAAAGCTGATCAGGAGAGAACAAATTCATTTTGGCGGGAATAATCGTCTTAAGATCTATGGTAAACTAAATTGCCACTCCGGTAAAAAGCTGCACAGGGAGAACCGCGCTTTTTTTGATTCTGAAAAAGAAGCACAGCAGTATGGATACCGGCCTTGCGGGCATTGTATGAACAAAGAATATAAAAAATGGAAGAATGGACTTGTTTTCAAATGAAGAAATAGTAAATGTATTGCCCTATGATGGTGTCGTACACTATCATGGGAAGGTAATAAACTACCAGCAAGCACACGCTTATTTTGATCGGCTGCTACATACCATCGAGTGGAAAAATGACGAGGCCGTTATTTTTGGTAAACATATCATTACAAAAAGAAAAGCTGCCTGGTACGGAGATGCAGGTTTTTTATATACCTATTCCAATACAACCAAACAGGCGCTACCCTGGACCGATGAACTGCTGGCGCTTAAAACAATAGCCGAGGAACAGGCAGATACAAAATTCAATTCCTGCCTGCTTAATCTATACCACAATGGTGAAGAAGGAATGGCCTGGCACAGTGATGATGAAAAATCACTGGGAAAAGATACTGCTATCGCTTCGCTGAGTTTCGGCGCTACCAGGCGATTTTCATTCAGACATAAAAAAACCAACCATACTATTTCTATTTTACTGGAAAGCGGCAGTCTGCTGGTAATGAAAGGAACCACTCAAACAAACTGGCTGCATAGCCTGCCTAAATCTGCCCGGGTCAAACAAGCAAGGATCAACCTTACTTTTCGTACCATCGTAGATCAGGACGGCCTATTGCCCTAGACCAGGTTGTTACCAGCAGGATTGTGAAATAGTTTATACTGAATCCTGTCTTTACCCGTTCAAAATATATTAATTTCATCACTCACAGTCAATGGCGGGGAGAGTGGAATAATTTTCACCGGGATCCTTTGCCAGAGATAGCTAAACTATCCCAACTCATTATGCAATCGCCTGTCGTCATCTTTTCCAGCGCCATGAAACGAACACTTTGTTTATTGATATTTATTACTGCCTGTCTTTATTATTCGCGGGCAGATGCGCAAAAAAATGCTTCCCTATTCAAGGTCATTGCATTTTATACCGGAAAGAATGATCGCGCGCATATTAGTTTTGTACATGAAGCAAACCGGTGGTTCCCTGTCATGGCCGCTAAATATAATTTCAGTTATGATTCAACCAATGACTGGAAAAATCTGAATCCTGCTTTTCTTTCCAATTACGAGGTGGTGCTTTTCCTGGATACCCGGCCCGATGATTCGCTACAGCGGGAAGCATTTCGTCAATATATGGAAAACGGGGGCGCCTGGATGGGATTTCATTTTTCAGCTTTTGCGTTGACACCCTCCGCCTACCCTCAAAACTGGGACTGGTATCATACAAACTTTCTCGGTTCTGGTTCTTATGCAAGTAATACCTGGCGACCGACCTCGGCTATCCTGCGGGTAGAAAATACCAAACATGCTGCGACAAAAAATTTACCCGTCACCTTCAAATCTTCCCCGAATGAATGGTACCGATGGAGCAATGATCTCCGGAAGAACCCGGACATTCAAATACTACTATCGATTGACTCCACCAGCTTCCCGCTTGGAACAGGTCCTAAACAACACGAGATCTGGCATAGTGGTTATTATCCTGTAGCATGGACCAATAAAAAATACCGGATGATTTACCTGAATATGGGGCATAATGATATTGATTATGAAAACAAAACGAACAAGGAACTATCGTTCACGTTTGACAACGAAATTCAGAATAAAATTGTCATTGATGGATTGCTTTGGCTTGGTACCAGGAAAAAGAAATAAAGACAACTGCAAGTATTTTCATATAATCAATAAAGAAATTTTTAACGCATACACATGGAAAACATAGAACATATCAATTACATCAAAGCTCCTATTTCCTCCGTTTACCAGGCGCTCATTACTCAAAATGGATTGGAAACGGTA
>CAZGSG010000231.1:0-9412 GCA_964528095.1 uncultured Terrimonas sp. | reverse complement strand
CAGACCTGTTTTATGCGCATATTGGGGGTATAGATAATTTTGCGAGGGCATTGATAACAGCAAACAATATCCTGGAAAACTCAGCTTACAAAAAGATAAGAAAAGAGCGCTACGAGAGTTTTGATAGTGGAAAAGGAAAAGAGTTTGAAGAAGGTAAATTATCCCTGGAAGATTTAAGACAGTTTGCTGTTGAAAACGGCGAACCACTTATGAAAAGCGGGAAGCAGGAATACCTGGAGAATATTATCAACAGGTATATATAGCAGGCACATTAAATCCTGCCACTGTTGAAAAGTTAGGGAGACCAATAATTAAAATAAGACCCAATGGGATATAGAAGAGCCTGTCTCAAAAGCATGAGACAGGCTCTTCTATTGGATGCCTGATGGAGACCGGCTATTACTTAATCGACTTAAAGGCGCTTCGTTTATTTTTTCGACAAGCTCTTCTTGCTTCTTCCACAATTCGATTCCTGTTATTCTTCTTCCTTCCTGTATTCTAAAATATTGGCAGGTTGATAATCCAACACCTTATATGATCCAGGAAAGGATGTACAACACTTTCAGTATCTGTTTGGTAGTGATTTTTATTTCCATAATCGTTTAAGTTAATTAACCAGTACGACACCAGACTAAAAGTATTTGTTGAAAAAAAATCTATATTTATTGTTTATCAATAAATATTTATCTATATTTGCTCTGTCAAACGGATGGTATGAATACAGCAATCAAAAAAACACTCGAACAAAAACGGTACTGACCATACTACATATCCCTGCCTGGATCATATTTTTTATAACACAGGTATTTAACAAAGTTGTTATCCCTGCATAATAGTAAATACAAATACAATGATGGCAGCGCAAATGCCATCGGATGAGTTTTTACATAAAACAGGGTTATCGCTGGTCAATCCTTCCTGATCAAAACCGGTAAGATAAAGGCCATGCAACTTAATAGGTTGGGACTATCGGCATATGCTGGTTTCTCGGTCAGTGGGTAAAAGAAAAATCTGTCCTATAGCGCATTCGATTTTTTAATCATTCAATTATCATCAATCATGAGAACACAAAAAAACAACTCCTTTATGACGCTCACTAAAATTACTCTACTGCTCACCCTGCTGATCATGGTCTCCTGTAAAAGCAAACAGACTTTAAAAGAAGCCAACAGTCCTGTTTCAAAAACAGATATGAAACCTCCAAAGGTCGATATCCATACGGCTGTATTATCTGACAATCTCGATGCACTGAAGCAGCATATTGCTGCAGGCAGCAACCTGAATGAAAAAGACCCAATGGGTGGTTCAAGTCCGTTGATCACTGCCGCCCTGTTTGGTAAGGAAGAAGCTGCTAAAATACTGATTGATGCCGGTGCTGAAATTAATTTCCAGAATAATGACCAGTCTACCGCGTTGCATACCGCCGCGTTTTTTTGCAGGCCTGCAATCGTAAAAATGTTGCTGGATAAAGGAGCGGACAAAATGATCAGGAATAAGTATGGTAGTACGGCTTATGAGTCAGTTGCAGGCCCGTTTGCCGATGTAAAGAGCACCTATGATATCATGGGGAAAATGCTTGCGCCAATGGGGTTGAAGCTTGACTATGCATATATAGAAAAAACAAGGCCCGAAATAGCTGCAACGTTGAAATAATTTCCTGACTTCAATTACAAATACTATGTTTCCATCAAACAGGAGATCCGATATTGATTGGGTAAGAGTAATTGCCATTGGCTTGCTCTTACTGTATCATACCGCTATTGCTTTCCAACCCTGGGGGATCATGCTGGGGTTCATTACCAATGAAAAATCGTGGGCAACACTCTGGATTCCCATGAGTATGCTTAACGTATGGAGGATCCCGCTTTTGTTTTTTGTATCCGGCATGGGCGTCTATTTCTCCATTCAAAATAGAAACTGGAAACAGCTGTTGCAGGAGCGCGCGGGCAGGATATTGATACCCTTCCTGTTTGGGGTATTTTTCATAGTACCTGCCAGTGTACTCATCTGGCAACACTATTATGGTTGGAAATTGAGCTACGAATATCATCCCGGGCATTTGTGGTTCCTGGGTAATATTTTTATTTATGTGGTGGTACTATCACCGGCTTTCTTTTATTTTAAAAGAAATGAAAAAGGTAAACTGGTTGAATGGATAAAAAAAGCAGCAGGTAATCCATTAAGTTTACTTGTAGTTATCGCGGCTTTTATAGCCGAGGCATTACTGCTTGATCCGGATCTTTACGAAATGTATGCGATGACCTGGCATGGGTTCTTCCTGGGGCTACTGGCTTTTTTCTTTGGTTTTTGTTTTGTATTAAGCGGCGATGGTTTTTGGAAGATGCTGGTAAAATGGAGAGGGTTATTTATTCTTGCCGCGCTCGCGTTATACACCTACCGTTTTTTTCAAATTCAAATGCATGTACCAGATTACCAGTTGGCGATCGAGTCTGATTGCTGGATATTCGCTGTTTTTGCATTTGGGTACAGGTATCTCAATCGGCCAGGTAAGACATTAACGTATTTAAGCCAGGCGGCCTACCCGGTTTATATATTGCATATGATATTTTTATCACTGGGATCTACGGTGATATTCCCGTTGAGTATTCAAGTACATCTTAAATTCATATTAGTTCTGCTGTTTACAGTGATTGGATGTTTTGTGACATATGAATTCATCATAAGAAGAGTAAATTTTATCAGGCCTTTATTTGGATTGAAATCGCGGTCGTGAAGAAATAAATTAGCAGGTATTTTTTATCGATCAGTTCTACCGCTTTTTCAACCAGAACCTGTAAAACCTGTGGGAGATTTTTTCCTGTAGGAAGTTTGCTCAAAGATCTTTTTTACACGGAGGTCCACGGAGAATAAATAATCATTCATTCTGGTTGATGATCACTTTATACTGAATATGGTTTTAGTAGGTCTTCAAAATAAAGGAGGCACGGAACTGGCAGAGTATGCCAACTCCGTGTCTCCTTTATTTTTGAATAACAAAATTGAGTACTGGCCAGGACCCCCACTTTTTATATGCTTAAAAACTCCTTTTAATACGGAGCCAGGGTATTACTCCGGTTTGTCTTTATAACTTTCACGAACAATATGTAGATCATGTCTTGGGAAAGGTATTACAATTCCCTCCTTACGGAAGGTTTCATCTACCTGTGTAATGATCTCGCTATTCATTGATAAGATCTCTATTATATTGTTTGTCCAGTAATGCATATCGAAATCAACCGCGCTATCCTGGAATGCTTTGGCAGTTACGACCGGCTCTGGAAATTTGAGTACTTTTTCATTTTCATTGAGTACTTTTTCCAGGATTTCCTTTACCTGTTTCAGGTTACTTCCATAAGCAACGCTTACTACTACGTTTAATCGTCGCCTGTTCTTTCCCATCGTCCAGTTGGTTAAATGGCTGCTTAATAAATCTCCGTTGGGTACTACCAGGCAGGCTCCATCGATCAGTTCGACCACACTGCTGCGAAAACCGATGGATTTCATGATACCCAGGCTTCCATTTACTTCTATAATATCACCTACATTCACAGGTTTCTCAAAGGCAATGATCAATCCGCTGACAAGATTACTGACAAGCCCCTGCAATCCCAGGCCAATACCAACTCCCAAAGCGCCCAGGATAATGGCCAGTCTATCCATTGGAATGCCTGCTGCCGCAAAGGCAAGATAAACACCAAGTGAAAGAACGAAAATCCTTATCAGCAAAAGCCAGCTACCCACCCCGGGCTTCCTGGCCTGCTGATCATCCCGATCGCCCGGGCTGTCAGCAAAAAAAGAAATCACCTGTGATATGATCATGGAAATAACAATGATAAGTATAAATATAAACAAGCTGTTGATGGTAAATGTGTAGTCCCCCAGTGTTCTGTCACTGTTCAGAAAATCAAGAAAGGGATTAATCAACCTGCCGAACCCATGAAAATTCCTGCTTATTAATATAAACCAGCCAAAGACCAGGAAGACATAAAAAAGTATGGGAGCTTTCTCACCGATACGGTCAAAGTTGATGTAAAAGAGTTTTTTATCCGGGTGTTTATATACCCTGGAAATAAGTACCAGAGTTTCGTTGATCAAACGTATCGTCCAGAGAAATTCAATAGCTGTAAGAGTACCCGTAAAGCCCACAGCCATCAGTGATTTTGATAAATTATACCTGCCAGATATATTGGCGACCAGGGCAGCGATTTCCATCACAATCATGAAAGCAATGAAATAGACAATCTTTCGTTCTGTGAATCCTGTTCGTTTTTTACCACTTAAGATATAAATTCCATAAAAGATGCCTGCGAGCGATAAGCTTAGCATATACCATCTTTCTATACGGGAGGCCTGCAATACCATATTACTTGCGCCAGCCAGCACAAACAATACTACAAGCGTGAGCCAAAATTGCAGACCAAAGCGGGATAGATACCCCCGGAACAAGATCGCCAGGCATATCGCCATCATGAGCCAGAGACAGAAGCTAAAGATATAAGGAGGATGAAGGAATATGAATTGAAAAATACAACAAACAATAATTATAGCAGATAAAGAAGGGAAACGTAATGCTACATGCACATGCGGATTATTTCCCATTCTTTTTTCAGCAACTAACTTTTGTTTTAAAGAATGAAGAAAAAACCAGGAAGCGAATATCAATGCCAGGAGTATAAGTAATCTGCCGGAATGCTGGTTGAAATAGAATTGCAGTGCCAGCATTTCTTTCGCCAGCGAAAAACGGAGAATCTTAGTTGGCGGGCTGTTAAAAGATGAAGGGTTCCATATATAAGGAAACTCCTGTGCAAAAACTTTGGTATCAAGTTCTGTTTGTAATTTTTCGACCTCTTCCAGGCGGGAATTTACGGCAAAGACCATCATGTCCATATCGGTCTGCAGTTCCTGTAAATAGCCGGCAGTGCTTCGTAAAGCTGTATCGGTTGGCCCCAGTTCCTTAACCATCAACGCCATTCTCCGGAGATATTTAACCGTGTTTGTAGAATCTTGCGGAAATGTATAAAGAGTGGAGTCGGTGGATAAAGAATCGATGCGATCAATAAAACCTGTCATTGTGTTGACATGGTTGCTCAATACATTGCTTAGCGCATTGGTTTTTACAAGCAATTCATTTAAAATAGCTGCTGTCACTGCCAGGTTACGTTGGGATTGAACGGTCCCTTTATTTATAAAAATCCCTTCATCGATCAATATGATATTGGCGCTGGCACGCTTCAGGTATTTTCTATACTCAAGTGTATCTATTCCTTTATTAAGAAAAATTTTTGCCTGATGGGAATTGTATTTAAGTTCCTGTAACAGTTGCTCCTGACGCATGGAGATCCTGCCGGCTTTGTACTTGTCTATGCTGCTGACGCTTTCCTCTTTTCCCACTTTGCGCACCCGGGAAAGGAAATCTATTTTGGCTGTATCTGATTGTTTGGTGGTGTCAGGCTGTTGGGCACTTACCGCTGATGAGCCAAAACACAGGCACAACAATAGTAAGCCCGCTATCTTCCAGGATAAAGTCATCCACGAAGTTATTTTGTGTACAACGGGGAGTGTTTTAATAAATATTCGAGCGTGTTTTTATAGGCATCTTCTGTATTCCAAAAAGAGTTCCTGTCTTTGCTATACACGGTATTGCCCTTATCATTATAGATACTTAATGTAAGATTGGTTTTGTAATTCTGTGTAGCCGTTCCGTAAGTATAGGTGTTGAATTTCTTATCTTTTTCGTTCTTTTCTTTTATTTGTCCTGAATTGGACTGAACTACGGTTTGAGTGGTCTTATCGACAGATACCATACAATCAATTACATATTCCACGCCAAGTATATTACAGAGATCATCCATTGTATACCCTTTGATATTATCGTTATTGATACCTGCTTTTAAGAGCAGCGCGTTAGTGGTCCTGGGATTGAGAATGGTGTACACGCCCGCGTGTTTATTCAACAATTCATAGCCCTCTGTTTGTACCTTCTCTGTCATGGCATCTGCTGTTGTCTGGCCATCCTTAATAAAGGAAAATGGCAGTATGGCCACTTTATTATGGTGATCTTCTAAGGATGCTGGCTGACCAGTCATTTTATTATCGGATACCGGCTGATTTTTCGATTCAGAAGGCAGTGCAGGTTTATTAAATATTTCGATCCGGCCGCTGGAAAAGGTGATTTTCATAATATCATCTTTCTTGATCATATAGGTCAATGTCTCTCCGGCATAGGAGAACTCGACATTATTCTCGTTTATTTTGAGAACCTTACCGGCGAGCTCTTCTCCATTGAGCTTTAAAAGCACATCATTCTTTGCAGCCTGCTGCGAAACAACATCAAACCCCGCGATAGTAAGTAGACAAAACACAAGGAACTTTCTCATGTAGAGCAATTTTGATTGTTATTTAATAAAGTCAATCTTTAGAAACGCAATTGGTGGTTTGCTTGGTCTTCTTGAGGATCATTGTCGCTGAGTTAGGTGTGATTTCCTGGCAATATACCCTATTTGCCCAGGCCACATCCACATAGGTGATCTGTCCTTCCTGTACATTAATTTCGAATGGAGCGGACTTTTTACGAGTTGATAGACCTGAATTCTGGGCTGAGACAACGTGTTTTCCCACGGCTACACTATGAACCGAGTATGTTTTGTTTTTTAACTTACATAGAAGTGTATCATCCAGGTAAACCCTGAAATTTACCGCACTCCCTACATAGCCGGTTGCACGGATAAAATACACGGTGCCTGTCTTGTCCTGGGAAAAAGAATAAAAGGTAAGAAAGGAAAAAAGGGTGGATAGCAATAGTAGTTTTGCTTTTTTCATATATTAGGTTTAAAGTTAATAATTTTCTTTTCGCCTCATGAATCCACTGCCTAATAAAGTTAGGGTTTTTGATCCAATGATCCATAAACATGGTCCCTCCAAAAAAAATAAGAATGTCTATTGTTTATAGGAAACTCTTAGTGCTTTCAATCCCGATACGTCCTGCAGATCTTCAACCTCCACTATTTCCCATTTTTCCTCTAGCATACCCTGACTCTGTAACTCTTTAAAATAGCTGATATACTCGTTTTCATTATCCAGATCTGCATAAACTACGGTGAGTTTTCCGGGAGCCGTTATCCGTTCACCCGTATTTTTTATCATGGCCTTATCGATCCTTTTTTTCAGCACCTCAAACCCTATATTGTAAGTGCCATCGACATCCAGTTTTTTTTCGTCTGATCTGAAACGCAATGTCAGCGGGTGTTGATACACGAGTATCAGGCCTGTGACTTCCAGCGGATAAGGAAGGTCTTTTTTTAGCCTTTGGTGGGCTTTATTCATTTTGCAGAGGGTTTTTATTTGCCAGAAACGCAAGGCAGAAAGCATATCATGCGTGTAATGCAAATGCGGGGTTAATGATCTGCCAACATACAGAATATGTTCTATACCATCGGATTTGTGATGTTCGCAATAATGGGGGAAAACCTGCTGCGCGGATGATTCTTCCTCATCAAATACCCGTAAGAGGGTTTCATTGATCAGGTGAATCGTTCGTTCATAGTTCCTGCGGTGTTCATAAAACATCCCGCTATGTTTATCATTTTCGTTTATATAGGATTGAATGAGTGTAGCGTGAACATTATGTTTACTGCTCATCAACTGTGTCTGAACATGGTGCAGGTAACTCATTATTTGTTCTTCAGCGTTGGCTTCAAAAATCGCCTGGAGCTTCAATAGCATTTGTTCCGGTACCGGGATATGATCCGGCAGGTAGTTGATATTTCTTAAAAGATCGGCTAATCGGGTAAGTTGTGTGGTCAGGTCTTTTTTTACACTTTCGATCCGCTGGCGGGTGGATCCTTTTACATCGATTTGGCCGTATAAAGGATACACGCTTTTTAATATGATGTCGGTAACAGCATATTGTTGTCCTAATTCCTGGTGATATAATAATTTTTCGGCCTCTCTCGAAAATTTCCATTTCACACTTGGATGAATAGCTGTATAATATTTTTGAATAACAGCTTCAATCTGCAAATGAAACCGTGTAATTAAACGCTCTATGGCATCAGCCAGGAATGGCATAACTATTTCCAGTTTTTGAGCATTGATGGAATGTAAGGCCGCTGTCTTATGTGATACCACTTCTAAAATGCCGGAGAGTTTTCCATCTTTCACTACGGGAGCCAGTATAAAACTCCGGATTTCCTGTTGCAGAAAGATCTTGGCAATAGGATTTTCAGGGTCGCCCTCCTGAAATTTTAGCGCGTTGGGGACAACAAAATTTTTATGTTCCTGTATAATGCGGTTAAACGCAGGGACGCTGAGCACTCTTTTAGCGATGGCATCCTGCCCGTCCGGCAAAAGAAAGCTCAGGTTTTGCTGGTTAAACAGCGCGGGGCGCAATCTGTGGGTTTCCTGTTCAAAGAGCGTAAACCCGATCTCTATTTCAGGCATCATAAATATGGCCTTGAAAATAGCCGTAACGCTTTCTTTAAAATTTTGTGTTTTAAGTGCAAGCAGTTTTTCTTTGAAAACTGACGTGGCATTTTCAATTGTCACATCGAAAAGGCTCATGATGGCAAAACCTTTAAGTATCCAGCTTCCTTCCGGAAAGAAGTGTTTCCATAATGAGAGTTCTTCATAGTTATTGATCAACTGCTCTATATGTTCACCGGTAATATCAACAGCTTTATCCGTTGGCAGCACTTCTATAAAATCTGTGTTGTAGATCAGCCTGTAGTATTTGCTGATGCCTTTTGACGTCGGGATCTCCAAGAATAAGGGTTTTCTCAAATCAAGATTGGCGTCATAGTATTTGTTGAGAATAAGGCAACAGCAGGCGATATAAGAATGGTGCGCGTCATGATCGCTGATAGCAAATTCAAATCCCGGTCCGGCATCCTTCAGTATTTTATTAAAGCGGTTAGTATGATTGAACACTATATCCGTGAATGGAATGCAGGCGGCTTTAATTTCACTGTTTCCAAGTTCCTCGGGAAAAAGCTTATTCAGCAACAGGCTTATCTGTGCAGCATGTTCTTCTAACGATGCCCTCGATGAAATTCCATGACGAATTTCTGTGGAAGCAAGGATCTTTTCGGTGACAGACTTCTCCGTTGGTAGTTGACCGATAGCGGTTTCTGAAGCCGTTTTTTCCAGTTTATCTATTACTCTTTCAAAAGAAAGCTTTATTTGAAAAGGCCATTGTTTATTTATGAAGGAGTCTGTCATTCTTTTTTATAATGCTGTGCCCAGTTTATTTTCTACTTTATCGATTGTTTTTTTAAGCCATTTCGGTGCAGTTAACCGGTACCCCAAAAAAGCCTGGAAGGAAATTTTATCGTTTTCTGTGACTACAGAAGTATGTTCCTGTTTTGTATCAGATGTAGACAATTTCATATAGAGGCCCGCGAAAAATCTGCGGCTG
>CAZGSG010000230.1:0-9443 GCA_964528095.1 uncultured Terrimonas sp. | reverse complement strand
CATTAATGGTTTGCATAATGAAACGGATGCTGTCAGGTTCAGATGCATTCAATCTTTAAGCGCCCAGGAGTTATATTATTTAGCGGTGTTAACGGATGGACTTATTTACACCTCAAGTTATACCAATGGTGTTTACCCGCTGATGATGAAAAAGATTAATAACAGGGGAGATTCGCTCTTACTGAGTTTACGTTTTGATCATTACCGGAAATTTATCAGCCAGGCTGCCGCTTATAATACATTGAGTAATTTTCTTTCTTCCTTTCCAAAAGAAGAAGATGCTGCTACCCTCATGCAGGCCTTCGTGGGCCGGCTTGAAAAAAGTGAAGGACTGGAAGACGGAGTGGATGTAGCCGATTCGTATGCCAGTATTATAGAGACGAATCCCAAACTTGCCGCCAATGTACTAAGCCTTGTTAAAGAAAATTACCAGCGTAATGTGAATGAGAACAATAAGAAAGGGATCAATATTTATAATATTCTTTATAAACTATTTCTTTCTGCCGATTCTACCAATAATATCGATCTCACCAAAGAGTTGGGTATACCACCGGTTTATAATGTTCCGTTCTCTTCATTGACAAACCCCCAGGGTGAAGTGATTGCCCAGGTATTTTTTTATGGAGATAAAGACGGTCAGGGTATTTTTTCAGGATTTCAAAACATGTTTAGCACGGCGAATTGGAAAATAGACCGGACAAACCCACAATGGATCACCATAAAATCAATAAAAGGAAGTGCGGTCACCATCTATGCGAATAAACCACTTCCTGAAGAGACCGGTGATGATGACAGGGCGCAGCAGGCATTAAGAGAATACCTGACAAAGAATAACCTGAAACCGACGGTGACCATTCATCGCGGGCATAGTTATTTTGCCAATTCTACGATTGCTTATATGGCAGCATCTTCCCGGATCGTTTTTATGGGTAGTTGCGGTGGATTTAACCTGATTGATTCCATACTTCATAAATCGACAGATGCGCATATCATCGCCTCTAAACAAATTGGTAAAACGGCTATCAATAAACCGTTCTTTCAGCTATTGACGGAGAAATTGCGTACAGGTAGTAATATTGATTGGATACCTTTCTGGAGTGAATTTAAAAATAGCGCCAAGGTGGAAGGGTTTGAAGATTATATACCACCATACAAAAATCTCGGCGCCATCTTCATTAAAGCATACAGGAAAGCAATGGGAGATGAAGATGAAGCAAAAGCTTTCTAGCCGGGGGGAATACCGGGCAATGACAATAAATCCATCGATAAAAGAAGGGTTATTATTAAAGATAACCCCGTGTTTCACAAAAGAAACATAAAGAAAAACCGGTAAAACCGGGCATGCTGGTACGTTTTATGCTTTTCTTACCTGTTTTGATTCCTTCTTTACCCCTTTTAAACACTTAGCTTAGCTTTGCAGTTATCCTTATGATGACAGTTACCCGATATACTTTTTGCCTGGCATTTTTTCTTACTCTTACAGTGTCTATATATGCCCAGGCCGATACCAACCTGTTAAGAACACTCGTGATTCCCTTAAACAGGCAACTGGCCCACGACAATGTAGACAAAGAGCAAAAAAACATATTAAACTACGATGGCAAAAAAGATAACCTGTTAAACATTTCTGGTAATGAGGAAGTTAATTTTTTAGCCACACAGGCCGCCACGGTCAAAGTGGACTGGCTCCAATACAGGATCGAAAAGGACAGCCTGCTCAATCATAACAAAAGATTGTATTACCTGAGGGGTTTGCAAACCCTGCTAAAGAACCTGCAAAGCGGGTGGCGCTCCAAAAAATTCAGCCCGGCCGATCTTCCGCTTGTTATAGCCGCATATGAACAATGTATAGAAATAGATGAGACAGGCAGGTCGATAGAAACATATATCCGCAGCCTGGACTATAGTGTGGCCAGTCCCGTTGTACGATCAACCGGGTTCGATAACAATCCGGGGATAAAAGCAGCGCGCGACCTGTTGATATTAAAATACTGTTTGCTTTATCCTCAAGAAACTTTTATCACTTTACGTGATAACGCGGACGTGCCCTTTGCTGACAGTCTTGTAAAACTCGTGGCAAGAAAATACCCCGCTCAATTGTATTCGTATGCCCAGGCTGGAAATAAACTGGGTACAATTATCCGCAATATCAATGATGATGTATTTGTAAAAACAATCACGGCCATGGCTCGCAGCAAAAGTGGGCAACAGTATTTTCCATTCCTCGATAATATTATTAATGGAAAACTTACAATTGAACAGATAGATTCGGTAAAAGACGATTCATTACAGTATTACCGCTTGCTGGTTAATACACAAATTGATTATACAAAGCGGTTTATAAATGGTGATACGGCCTATGAATTCAGGTCGCTGACCGAAAGACTTGCGGTAAAAGCAAAAGATGTTTTTGTTAATACGATCAACGGGCTGCATGAGCAATCGGATGCAGTACGGTTTCGTTGTATACAACAGCTTACGGCACAGGAACTGTATTACCTGGCGGTACTCACTGACGGGCTTATTTATACTTCGAGTTACACCAGGGGGGTGTACCCGCTTATGATGAAAAAGATCAACAATAGAGGCGACTCCCTCCTGCTGGGTCTCAACTTTGATCATTACCGGAAATTCATCAGCCAGGCTGCTGCATATAATACCCTGAGCACTTTTCTATCGACATTTCCTGGTGATGATGCTACAACACTTATGAAAGCCTTTGCAGGATATCTGGAAAGAACGACCGGTCTTGAAGATGGGGTGGATGTGGCGGATTCATATGCA
Organism: uncultured Terrimonas sp.; assembly: GCA_964528095.1. Taxonomy (GTDB): domain Bacteria; phylum Bacteroidota; class Bacteroidia; order Chitinophagales; family Chitinophagaceae; genus CAZGSG01. The sequence goes on along the minus strand of CAZGSG010000230.1, from coordinate 6,659 downwards.
AGTATTATTGAAACAAACAAACTCCTGGCAGGCCAGGTACTGGACCTGATCAAAGAAAACTACCGGCGAAATGTGAATGAGAATAATAAAAAAGGAATTACAATTTATAATATCCTTTATAAATTGTTCCTCTCCGCCGATTCAACAAATAATATTGATCTGACAAAAGAATTAGGGATACCCCCCGTGTACAATGTTCCTGTTGCTTCATTAAAAAATGAAAAAGACGAGGTCGTCATCCAAATGTTTTTCTATGGTGATGAAGATGGGAAAGTGGACTACGGCATTTTCCAGGGAATGTATAATAATGCGAACTGGAAGATTGATAAATCGAATAAACAATGGACGGTGGTTAGATCTGTAAAAGGCAACCCTGTTTCTATATATGCCAATATTCCCTTTGATGAAGAGACCGGGGAGGACGATAATGCGCAAAAAGCGTTGGGAGAATATTTTGAAAAAAATGGGATAAAACCTTCCGTAACCATCAACCGGGGCCACAGTTACCATGCGCTTACCACGATAGCTTATATGGCCCCTACATCCCGTATCGTATTTATGGGCTCTTGCGGTGGATTTAATCTCATCGATGCGATTTTAAAAAAATCCGCCGATGCGCATATTATTTCTTCAAAACAAATCGGAAAAAGAGATATCAACAGACCCTTCCTGCTATTATTAACCGAAAAACTGCGCAACGGTAATAATATCGACTGGATACCATTCTGGAAAGAATTCAGGAGCAGCGCCAAAGTAGAAGGATTTGAAGATTACATCCCTCCGTATAAAAATCTTGGAGCCATTTTTATAAAAGCTTATAAAAAAGCTATGGGTGAAAATGAATAATTTCGCGGGCGGGTAATCTCAGAACTTTAATGAACTTCACCTGTTGTGAAGAATACCTTGACTTTTTAATTTTTCATTTTGCCAGATAGTACAAAAACTTTTTTCAATCTTTCCGTATTGAAACGGGTCTTCCGGTATGCCGCTCCCTATAAGAAAAAATTTTATCTTTCTGTGGCGCTGGCCATCTTGTTGGCTATCGTTACCCCCGTTCGGCCATTATTGATACAAGTAACGGTTGATAAGTACATCGCTCATTCATTTGAAAAATGGGTAATTATCATCACATTGATTCAAGTAGGGATTATCCTTGTTGAAACGGCCATGCGATTCTGGTTCTCTTTTACAACGGCCTGGCTTGGGCAGTCTGTTGTAAAGGACATGCGCATTGCAGTGTATAAAAAGATCATCGGGTTAAATCTGTCACAGTTTGATAAAACACCTATCGGTACACTGACCACGCGTACAATAAATGATATAGAATCCATCAATGAGATTTTTTCCGACGGTCTTGTGCCGATCATTGCCGATTTGCTTTCTATCGTATGTGTACTTACCTATATGTTCTGGGTAGATTGGCAACTTACTCTTATTGCATTAATTCCGTTTCCGATTATCATTATTGCCACTTATTACTTTAAAAGCAGTATCAACCGGTCTTTTTTTAAGGTCAGGAATGCGGTGGCAAGTCTTAATGCATTTGTACAGGAACACCTCACCGGTATGCAGGTAGTACAGGCTTTTGCAGCAGAGGATAAGGAGTTTAATAAATTCAAAAAGATCAATCGGGAGCATCGGAACGCCAATATCAAAGCCATTTTTGCATATTCAGTTTTTTTCCCGGTTGTGGAAATCGTGCTGGCTTTATCTATTGGTCTCGTGGTGTGGTGGACGGCTAAAGAGGCATTGGTGCTGCATCAAAGCCAGCAAGGCACTGTCATTGCGTTTATTCTTTGCCTTAACTTATTGTTCCGCCCTTTGCGGGTACTGGCAGATAAATTCAATGTGCTGCAAATGGGTATTGTTGCCAGTGAGCGGGTATTTAAGGTGCTGGATAATGACGATTTTGTTCCCGAATCGCATGCTACAGCCTTTAAACCTGCAGAAGGAATGAAAGGAAAGGTGGAATTTGATAAGGTGAGTTTTGCATACACTGATGAAAAATATGTATTGAAGGACCTTAGTTTTAAAATACAGCCCGGTGAAACAGTAGCAATAGTGGGGCATACGGGTAGTGGCAAGACCACGATCATCAGTCTCCTGAACAGATTATACCATATTCAAAAAGGAGCTATCCGCATCGATGAAGTGAATATCGAGAACTACGATCTTGACTTTCTACGAAAAAATATTGGGGTAGTGCTACAGGATGTGTTTCTTTTTTCAGGATCGGTGATAGACAATATAACCCTGCGAAATCCGGATATCTCAAGGGAAAAAGTGATGGAAGCGGCGAAGATGATCGACATGCATGATTTTATAATGCGACTTCCCGGCGGGTATGATTATGATGTAATGGAAAGAGGAGCGACACTTTCGTTGGGGCAACGGCAGCTTTTATCTTTTATCAGGGCATTGCTTTACAACCCTTCTATCCTGGTATTGGATGAAGCGACTTCTTCCGTGGATACCGAAAGCGAGATGCTGATACAGCATGCTATTGATACATTGATCAAGGGGAGAACAGCCATCGTCATTGCACACCGCCTTTCTACTATAAGAAAGGCAGATAAGATCATCGTACTGGATAAAGGTGAATTGAAGGAAATAGGAAGCCATGAAGAACTGATGAAAAAAGGTGGTTTTTATTCGCAATTGCATGAAATGCAGTTTGAAAAACATCCAGTAAAGATTTAAAGAACATTTGGTTTTACATAAATCGCATTGTTTGATACGCTCAAAAATTGGGGCGTCTAATTTTTTTAGTATTTTGCATCTATGAATGATTACAGCCAATTATCCACAGAAGCACAATTGGCCCTCCACAAACAATTTTTGGAAGAACCAGATTCATTCTATGAAAAAGCGGAAATGGATCAATTAAGAGCGGCGCTGGCTCGTACCTATGAAGAGCGGTTTTTCGTGATGCCCCGCCTAATGAAACAAAATAGCATGTTTTCTAACGCAAAGATCACACACAAGACTTACCCCTCTAACAAGTCCTGATGGACATCTTTGATGAAGAATTGCTCGATCTTTGGCGACATTTAAGCCGGCAAACCCCTGATTGCAAATAAAAAGCCGTAAATAGGCCCAAAGACCAACTCGACGTGCTATATCTTGAAAAAATTAAAAAAATCCAGGAGGATGGCGGCCCGGCAAAACCACATTGATACCACCTTATTCCCCGATAATTATTCCGACAAATTCCGTTTTTCATTTCCCTCCCCTTATCTTTGCGCCAAATTTCAGGAAAAGTATGCTGTCACAACGCCTCAAATCCTTTTCTATAGCGGTTTTCAGCCTTTTTACAAGTGTTTTTTTCACGCCTGTTTTTGCGCAGCATGATCCCCAGGATCCGCCTGCTGCAGAACATCCGGAAGGAGAGGAAAAAGAAGCGCATAAAAAGGGAGGATTCAACGCTACAGAGGTCATCTTTGGCCACGTACTGAATGCCCATGAGTTCCATTTCCTGGATATTGTTGGAGATGATGGTGAGAAACACCCGGTGAGCATTCCCCTGCCAATTATCCTTTATTCCCCACAAAAAGGATTTACCAGCTTTATGTCATCCAAATTTGAACATGGACATAAGGAACATAACGGATATATTATTCTTACTGAGCATAAGATCACTGAATTAGGACTTGATCCTAAGGTGTACAATCCACAGGATATCGTGGCGGTGGATGAAAACGGTAAATTGGATGCTTCCGTTAAAGTATATGATCTTTCTCTTACCCGCAACGTAGTGCAAATGCTGATCGCCTTGATCATCTTTACATGGATCATGCTACGGATAGCCAAACGCTATAAGTCAGGCGTAGGTGTTACCTCTGCTCCAAAAGGATCACAAAGCCTGATTGAGCCGGTGATTGTTTTTGTAAGGGATGAAGTGGCCAGACCCAATCTTGGTCATAAAGCTGATAAATATCTTCCTTACCTGCTCACTGTTTTCTTTTTTATCCTCATCAATAACATTTTCGGACTGATACCAGGTTCTGCTAATGTAACCGGCAATATTGCTTTTACTGCAGTGCTGGGGATCATTTCATTCGTGGTGATCCTGGCCAGTACCAATAAACATTATTGGGGGCATATTTTTAATCCGCCGGGAGTACCTTTTGGTGTAAAACTGATCCTGGTGCCGGTAGAATTTTTGAGCGTTTTCATTAAGCCGTTTGCGCTTATCATTCGTCTTTTTGCCAACATGGTAGCGGGCCACATTATTATTATCTGCCTGATCTCCCTCATATTCATTTTCGGAGAATTGAGTGTATATGCAGGATGGGGAGCATCTCCACTTGCAGTAGGGTTTACGATTTTCATTTATTTTATCGAAGTGCTGGTAGCATTTTTACAGGCATTCATATTTACTATGCTGACCGCTGTATTTATCGGTCAGGCATTTGAAGGTGGACACGAGGATGTGGATGGACATCACGAACCGGTAATCGTTTAGTATTGTTTTTTTAATTATATAAATCAAGTATCATGGATTTTCTGATGGTTCTTTTAAGCACTACAGCATTTGCGAATGCGGGTGGAGCAATTGGTGCAGGCCTTGCTGCTATCGGTGCCGGTATCGGTATCGGTCAGATCGGTAAAGGTGCTGTTGAAGCTATTGCCCGTCAGCCGGAAATGGCGAATGACATTCGTGCTAACATGATCCTGACAGCTGCCCTTGTTGAAGGTGCTGCCCTGTTTGCGATCATCGTAGGCTTCCTTGCAATGGTATTGTAAGAGCAAAAATTTACCGCATCCAATGCAAAGGGCGGAGGATGCGGTAAATTCTATCAATTAAAAATTAAAAATTAAAAAATCAAAAACGCATAGTAGCGAAACCGTTTTAGGTGTTGCGTTCGATTTTTAAAATTTTGTATAGAAAATGAAACTACTTACTCCCGAATTCGGCTTATTGATCTGGACATTGCTGGCCTTCCTGATCGTGTTCTTCATATTGAAAAAAATGGCCTGGCCTGCTATCATCAAAGGTCTGCGCGACCGCGAACAAAGTATTGCCGGTTCATTGGAGACTGCTGAAAGGATCAAAGCGGAAATGGCGCAAATGAAAAGTGAGAACGAAGCGTTGCTGGTAGAAGCGCGTGAAGAAAGAGGCAAGATGCTGAAAGAAGCAAGGGATACAAAAGACCGGATCATCAACGAAGCCAAGGAACAGGCAAAAACAGAAGCGAATAAGATCATCACCGAAGCACAGGCAGCTATTAACGCGCAGAAAATGGCCGCATTGACTGAAGTGAAGAACCAGGTTGGTAAACTCGTGATCGAGGTGAGTGAAAAAGTACTAAGAAAAGAACTCGCTAGTAAAGAAGCCCAGGAAGCCCATATCAAGGGATTAGTTGACGAAGTGAAACTGAATTAATAAAAGAATACCCGGCTAACGCCGGTACCTGAAGATATATTTATGCCGAATCCACGATTAGCATCCCGTTACGCCAAATCCCTCCTTGATCTTGCCATTGAGAAAGGCAAACTGGAAGAGGTCTATGCAGACATGCAATGGTTGCACTCGGTATGCAAAAGCAATCCTGATTTCGTAAACCTGTTACGCAGCCCTGTTATCGCCGCTTCTACTAAAAAGAAGATCGTTGAAGCAGTAACCAAAGGCCATATTGGTGCAATGACAGACGGATTCAATGCTTTATTGATCGCTAAACACCGTGAAAGTAATTTACCCGAAATCCTCAATGCATTCATCTCCCAGTATAAAGCGCATAAGAATATTCATATTGTAAAACTAACAACAGCTTCGGCAATAGGAAATGACGTGCGGAACGCTATCGTAGAGCAGGTAAAGAAAGCAAGCGGTTACGACAATATTGAACTGGAAGAGAAAGTAGATAGCGACCTGATTGGAGGATTTGTTTTACAAATCGGAGATAAGCTGGTGGATGCAAGTATCGCTTATGACCTTAAAGCAATCTCAAGACAATTCGAGAACAACGATTTCATTTATAAAGTAAGATAAAAGAAGCCGCGGCGATGACCTGCGGCAAGGACTACTAAAACACAAACGATAAACATAATAATATGGCTGAAATTAAACCTGATGAGATAAGTGCGATACTGCGCCAGCAGTTGAGCAACTTCAATGCCAGTGCCGACCTGGAAGAAGTAGGTACTGTATTGCAGGTAGGTGATGGTATTGCCCGCGTATATGGATTGGGTAATGTCCGTTACGGTGAATTGGTTGAATTTGAAAGTGGCGTACGGGCTATTGCATTGAACCTTGAAGAAGATAATGTGGGTGTGGTATTGATGGGTGAAAGCACTGGTATCAAAGAAGGTGCAAAAGTTACCCGTACAGGTAAGATCGCTTCTATCAAAGTTGGTGAAGGCATGGCAGGCCGGGTGGTGAATACCCTGGGTCAGCCAATAGATGGTAAAGGCCCTCTCACCGGCGAGTTATATGAAATGCCATTGGAAAGAAAAGCACCTGGTGTTATCTTCCGTGAGCCGGTAAAAGAGCCATTGCAAACAGGTATTAAAGCGATCGACGCGATGATCCCGATCGGTCGTGGTCAGCGTGAGTTGATCATTGGTGACCGCCAGACTGGTAAAACAGCCATCGCTGTAGATACCATCATTAACCAGCGTGAATTCTTTGCTGCAGGCAAGCCTGTATATTGTATATA
>CAZGSG010000229.1:0-9522 GCA_964528095.1 uncultured Terrimonas sp. | reverse complement strand
CCTGGATGGAATTGAGTACCGTGGAAGGTAAACTGTATATTGCCAGCAAGGATAGCGGGCTGTTCGTTCGGCTCTTCGATTTTTATGGGCTCAGCAGTGGAACGAAGCCGCACCCTGAATTGCCGGCAGGAAATATATCGTTCCTGGATTGTATACCGCCAATTGGTACCAAACTGGCTACCGGTCTTACAACAAATACAAGAGTATATGGACCGCAGAGCGAACTCAATCACTTGAACGGTAACAAAAAAAGGACACTTTATTTTTATTTTGGTCTGCCAAAGACAACGGATAGCAAGGAACAATATAGCAGACCCGTTGTGGATAATGTTTTTTAAATCAAACTGTATGGATAATTAAAAATTCAAAATGAAAAATTCAAAAATAGTCTCCGAGGCTGGTTAGATCTTACATGTGACGGAGGCTATTTTTGAATTTTTCATTTTGAATTTTTAATTAACCCCTGGGGTTTTAAATATGAAGAAAGTACTTATTGTGTTGGTGCTGTTATTTTCAGGTTTGTGTATAAAGGCGCAATCCAATGATACTGTTTTGTGGCACAATAAACAACGGGTGCTTCGTTATCATCCCGAAGGGAATGATTTTGTGATTGTGAATGGCAACAGGCGATTCGTAAGGGCATTATACGGGACCAATACGGCTTTTCGAATAGAAGCGGGTGATCTTCCTGAATTTGCCTTGTATATGCCCGGAATGGGGGGCAATTTAAAATTCGGGTTAATCGCTGCCGGTAAAACCAAATGGTTGATCAATGCGGCATACATTAAAGCGATTTACCGGCCTGGGTCTATGTTGTATGAGATCAGGGATTCCCTGCTTGGAAATGGCGTATTGTATATGACGATTCTTGCATTGGCTGATGCAGAAGGCTTGGTTATTAAGACAGAATTCAGGAATGTGACTACGATGACCGAATTGGTCACTGTGTTTGGCGGCGCAACGGGAAAAAAGTTTTCACGCGATGGCGATATCGGTGCAGATCCCGAATCATCTTTTTATCTGAAAGAAGAAAACTGTATTGACAATAGTTATAGCATCGATCAGTATAATTTTAATTTGTTTTATGGTACGGGTAAACCGCTTAGTGCTGGCGAACAGTTATCCGTGTTACAATCCGGCACAACAGCGCCAAAAAACCTGAAGCAACTCAAAGGTGTTTTTCCGCCAGGTTCTTCACTGAGACTTGTTGATGCGGCCAGCCAGCAAACACCGGAACTTCTATATCAATCAACAGCCACTATAGCTCCCGCAATCGCTGGTAAAAAAAGAATTGAGAACACGACCAGTTATTTGCTGGTATACAATCCTTCTTCAGTTATTGCTACAAACTATAATTCATTAAAAGATCATTTCAATAAAGCGGAAGCGGCAAGGCTAAGGATCGCTGACCGGGTAAAGATCCGCACACCGGACAAATACATCAATACACTTGGAGCTGCATTGAGCATTGCTGCAGATGCCATATGGGAAGATCCATCTTATCTGCATGGAGCAATAGCCTGGCGTATGCGGTTAAATGCATGGCGGGGTGCTTATGTTGCGGACCCCCTGGGCTGGCATGATCGTGCACGGAAACATTTCAGCAGTTATGCGTTGTCGCAGGTTACTACTTCTCCTGTTACCGGTGTGGTAATGGATACGGCCCTGCATCTGGCCCGGCACCTGGAAAAAATCGGTACCGCGCTTTTCAGCGACGGGTATATTTGTCGCAATCCGAATGGAGATATCCGTGCTCATCATTATGATATGAACCTGGTATTTGTTGACCAGTTACTCAATCATTTTAACTGGACAGGCGATACGGCCTACGTGAGGCAAATGTGGCCGCTTTTAAAAAGACATCTTGCATGGGAGAAAAGAAATTTTGATGCCGACGGAGACGGACTATATGATGCATATGCTGCTATCTGGGCCAGTGACGCATTACAATATAGCGGCGGTGGAGTCACACATACTTCGGCTTATAATTACCGGGCCAATCAAACAGTGGCTGAACTGGCCAGCCTGATCGGTGAAGATGGCACACTATACAAAAAAGAAGCTGAGCGGATCCTGGCAGCAATTCAAAAAGATCTATGGTTGCCTGCTGATGGTTCGTATGCGGAGTATAAAGATCTGCTGGGGAAAAAACTGGTGCATCCCGCTGCTGGTTTGTGGACGATCTACCAGGCCATTGATTCCAAAGTTCCCAATAGATTCCAGGCTTATCAGAGTTTGCGATATGTTGCTACAAGTATACCACGCATACCTGTTAAAGCAAAAGGACTGACGGAAAAAGATCTCTACCTGTTAAGCACCAGCAACTGGCAACCTTATACCTGGTCCATCAACAATGTGGCACTTGCAGAAAACCTGCAGACTGCTTTGGCTTACTGGCAGGGTAATATGAATAAAGAGGCCTACCAGCTTTGGCGAAGCGCCATTATTGAAAGCATGTACCTGAGCGCAAGCCCGGGCGGTTTTGAACAATTAAGTTATTATGATGCTATACGTGGTGAACTTTATCGCGATTTCGCTGATCCTATTGGTGTGGCTGCAAGAACTGTAGTAGAAGGTTTGTTTGGTATCAGGCCTGACGCTTTGCGGAATGAGCTGGTCATTCAACCCGGTTATCCATTAGCCTGGGAGCAGGCCAGTTTACAGGTGCCGGATATTCAATTTTCATTCGAAAGAAAAAATAATACGGATAACTACCTGATCAAACAATCTTTTTCAAAGCAATTAAAATTAAAGTTATTACTGCCGGCTTACAGGGATGCTGTTCAAAAGGTGATGGTCAATGGAGTGGCCGCTAAATGGAAAATGGCTGCCGGCATTGTCAATCAACCGCTGCTATCGATCGAGTTGCCGGCAGCAAACCAGTATAAAATAGAACTACAATGGCAGGGAGCTACTATTACGCCTGTTGCCGACCTGGTATCTGTAAAAAGCAACAGTTCTCTCCGGCTACAGTTGAAAGGAGCAAGAGTATTGCGCGTATATGATCCGCAAACGGCAGTAGATAATATCCAGATAGCAGGAGATGAGTTTACGGCGCATGTGCTGGATAAGCCAGGATATAAAACAATCTTCACTGAAGTACAGCAGGGCATTTTTACCTGGTGGCAACCGGTAAACCTGGAAGTAGCAGCCGGTTTTTCTACAGCAGCTTTTACAGTAAATGAGAAAATGTCTGGTAATCTTAAAACAACCGGGATAAAAGAAAAACTGGACCTCACTGATTATTTCAATGATAAGGTGACTGATATTTTCAATCATCAATATCTGTCACCACGCCCGCTTAGCCCCACGCTTCAATTACCTACCCAGGGTATCGGCAATTGGTGTTATCCACTTGTGACAGCGGCTATCAATGACAACGGTACAAGAAAACTGGCCGGTATGCGGAATGAGATTTTCTCAATGGATAGTATTCCCTTCAGCACACCGGCAGACAGCAGCAGGAAAAATATTGTTTTTACATCCCAGTGGGATAATTTTCCGGATACGGTCAATATCGCTCTTTCTGGCAAAGCAGGCCGTTTGCATTTGCTGTTAGCAGGTACAACCAATCCCATGCAAAGCAGGATCACGAATGGAATGGTCGTTGTATCTTATACCGAAGGCAAAGCTGATACGCTTTTATTAAAGAATCCTGAAAACTGGTGGCCTATCGAGCAGGATTATTATACAGATGGTTTTGCTTTTACAACCGGCGAAAGACCCGAACGGCTTTATTTAAAAGAGGGAAGGTTTTCAAGGGACAAGCCGGTATACAGTTCTATAAAAGGGTTTACAGACAGGGCCGTAGATGGTGGCGCGGCGACTGTACTCGCGATGTATCTTGATGATACGAGAACGTTAAAAACACTGACTCTTTACGCTATCGCTAATGATGTGGTCATTGGGCTGATGGCAGCCACGCTGACCCGGTAATATAGTGATTGAAAGAACTCGATATAAAGTATTAATATGAGATGGATCGTTTGTTTGATACTGTTAATGATTAACGCCCTGCCTTCATCGGCCCGGAATGAAGACTCTATTTATGTATTTGCTTATTTTAAAAATAACGGGCAGGATGGTTTGCATCTCGCATATAGTTACAATGGGTATGAATTTAAAACACTGAATAAAGACAGTTCTTTTTTACGGCCTGTCGTCAGTAAAGACAAACTCATGCGTGATCCCTGTATCTTAAAAGGGGCGGATGGGCTGTTTCATATGGTATGGACGGTAAGCTGGAATGAAAAAGGAATAGGATACGCGTCTTCCCCTGACCTGGTGCATTGGAGCGAACAACAATATATACCTGTAATGGAACAGGAACCTGCTGCGCGTAATTGCTGGGCTCCCGAGATCAGCTATGATAAAACCAGGAAAGAGTATATGATCTATTGGGCTACGACGATTGACGGGAAATACCCTGCTGACACAACTGTAGAGAAAGGGTATAATCACCGGATGTATTATGTGACCACCCGTGATTTTAAGAAATTCAGTAAAACCAAATTATTATATGATAAAGGGTTTAATGTGATAGACGCGAGTATAGTGCCAAATGGAAAAGAGTTCATCATGTTTCTTAAAGATGAAACCCGTAATCCTCCTCAAAAAAATATTCGTGTCGCTACCAGTAAAAAGCTGGCTGGCGGATACAGCGGTCCATCTAAACCCATTACCGGTAATTATTGGGCAGAAGGACCAACGGCTGCCAGGATCGGTAATCAATGGATCGTTTATTTTGATAAATACCGGGACCATTCCTATGGCGCGGTCGTGTCAAAAGATCTTGTAACCTGGACAGATGTATCGGACAGGATCATTATGCCAAAAGGTATTCGCCATGGAACGGTATTGATGGTCGCATTAAAAGACTTCAATGCCCTGCTTGATTTTCAGTAGAGTTTCTTTTCGCCCATATTATCCGTCTTAGATACGGAGTTTTTACTCAGGATGCCGCAGGATGGTCGCCCAGTATAAAACACGTATTTTTCTGACTTAAATAGTGCCTTGCCATGCTTTACATTCCAATGAATCGAAAGATTTTTCCATTGCCATTTTATTTTATCTTCCCCTCAGTTGCTTTAAAGCCTGGCCGACCGAATTTTCTCCCTTTTATACAAATACGATATAGCTCCAGTGGCAACAATAGTTTCAATAGCGATAATAAGTAGTAATTCTTCATTTAAACCGGATAAACAATATGCGATCCAGGATATATTTTACAATCATTTTCGTGTTCACTGTTTTGCTGGCATCGGCCCAGGTGAAAAATTTAGATTGGGTAAAGAAAGTAGGAGCGAGGTCATTACCTGTAGCTAAAAAATCTTATTTGGTTAATGACTATGGTGCAAAAAGCGATACCAGTACCATCAATACGGTTGCTATTCAAAAAGCGATCGACGCATGTGCTGCAAGTGGCGGTGGTATCGTTCGTTTTTTGCCCGGTACCTATGTTACGGGTTCTGTTTTTGTAAAAAGTAATGTGCAATTGTCCATTGATAAAGGTGTTCTATTGCTGGGCTCGCAGGATTTTGCAGACTATCCCGAAATGCACACTCGCATTGCAGGTATTGAAACAAGCTGGCCTGCAGCGCTGATCAATATCAATGATGCGAAAAATGCAGCAGTAACGGGTAAAGGCATTATCAACGCGAGAGGAAAGTTTTGCTGGGATAAATATTGGACCATGCGAAAGGAATATGATAAAAAAGGGCTTCGCTGGATAGTAGATTATGACGCTAAAAGAGTAAGAACAATACTGGTACAAAATTCTTCCGATATCACGATCAAAGATATTACTTTAAAAAATGCAGGTTTCTGGACCATCCAGTTATTGTATTCCGATCACCTGACCGTTGACGGGGTGGTTATCAAAAATAATGAGGATGGCAGTGGTCCCAGCACGGATGGTATTGATGTGGATTCATCGAGCTGGACATTGATACAGAACTGTGATATAGATTGCAATGATGATAATTTCTGCCTGAAATCCGGCAGGGATTGGGACGGGCTTCGTGTAAACAGGCCGACGGAATATGTGGTGATACGCAAATCCATTGCCCGGCGCGGCGCAGGTTTGTTGACATTGGGTAGCGAAACGTCTGGTGGCATCCGGCATGTACTGGCCACAGATCTTTATGCCCGAAATACAGACAATGGGTTACGAATAAAATCAGCTACTACCAGAGGCGGTACGGTAGAGGATGTTTATTTCCAGAATTCAGTACTTGATTCGGTGAAAAATGTTTTCCAGTTCAATCTTAACTGGAACCCGTCTTATAGCTACTCAACACTGCCCCCGGGATATAATTATGATTCAATACCTGCACATTGGAAAGCCATGTTGCAAAAAGTGATCCCGGCAGAAAAAGGCACTCCTTATACTAAAGATTTTTATATTACAGGAATAAAAGCGACAAATGCCGGGAACGCATTTGTAGCGGCAGGTCTTGAACAATCACTTATCAGTAATTTTTTATTTAGCAATTGCACTATTTCTGCCGTTAATCTCGGCACAATGGAGTATACCAAAGGCTGGGCATTCAACAATGTCATATATGATGCTGTTAAAAAACCGGTAGCCGTTGCAAAACCGGCAGGAATAGAACATGAGGAACGCCTGAAATAAAAGGTCATTTAATAAAATCGCGGACTTAATTGCCAATCACCGATATAATACTTATTCGATCCAGATGAATATTGCTATAAAAAAAGCATGTCTTTTATCAATGACCTTCTTAACGGGGACTTTGTTTTTGTCCGCGCAAAAGATCAATCGTAGGGAACTGGTAAAAAGACATGATATCATCGTAACAAAAGCCGATTCGCTTTCTTCGCTTACGATAGGTAATGGCCGATTCGCCTTTACTACAGATATTACCGGTTTGCAAACTTTTACCAGGGAATATGAGAAAGGCGTTTCACTGGGCACACAAAGCGAATGGGGTTGGCATAGTTTCATCGATACGGTTGGTTATAAAATAGAAGAGGCCTACAAAACCTTTCACCTGAATGGCCGCGATATCACATACACTACTCAATGGAATGCACCTCCTCGCAATAAGGCCGTGTCTGATTGGTTTCGCCAGAATCCACATCGCCTGCAGTTGGGCAACCTAGGTTTTGAGTTGCTGAAAAAGAATGGGGAATTGGCTGGTATTACTGATATCCATGATATCCGGCAACGATTGAATTTATGGACAGGAGAGATCAGCAGTCATTTTAGCATAGAAGGAGAGACGGTGGACGTCTCGACTTTTTGCCACCAGGAAAAAGACCTGGTGTCGGTGCATGTACGTTCTGCATTGATCGCAAAAGGAAGATTAAAGATCAGGATACTGTTTCCTTATCCAACCGGGGCATGGACGGATGAAGGCACCAACAGGGGCAGCGAAAATAAACATCAATCAGGCATACTGGTAAATCAACCGAATGGTACGGTATTATTACATCAATTGGATACGACAAAGTATTATGTAGGTATGCAGTGGAGTAGTGCTGCAGTAGTAAGCGAAAAGTCAAAACACTATTTTATCATTACACCTGCATTGGCACAAATCGATTTTAAGATCAGTATTCAATTCAGCGATAAACAGCAAACAGGTGCCTTACCCATTTATGAACAGGTAAAAACAAGCAGTGAAACAGGCTGGAAGAACTTCTGGAATAGCGGAGGTGCCATTGATTTTGCCGGCAGTACTGATACAAGGGCAAATGAGTTGGAAAGAAGGATTATTTTATCTCAATACCTGTTAAGAGCACAGGAAGCGGGTTCTTATCCACCTCAGGAAACAGGACTCACCTATAATAGCTGGTTTGGAAAACCACATTTGGAAATGCATTGGTGGCATGCGGCGCATTATGCTTTATGGGGCAGAACGGAAATACTGGAGAAAGGCCTTGACTGGTATAAAACCATAGCTACAAAAGCAAAAGCCATAGCAACAAGACAGGGTTTTGATGGCATTCGATGGCAGAAGATGACAGACAATAACGGGGATGAAGCGCCCTCTTCAATTGGGGCATTACTGATCTGGCAGCAACCTCATTTTATTTATTTCGCCGAGTTATGCTACCGCAATAAAAAAAATAAAGCAACACTTGATAAATACAAGGAGCTTGTTTTTGCTACTGCGGATTTTATGGCATCTTTCCCGTATTATGATTCTGCAAGAAAGCAATATAATTTAGGTAAAGGAATGATTCCTGCACAGGAACGGTTTAAAGCAGAAGAAGCATTTAATCCCGGCTTCGAACTGGTATACTGGCATTGGGCGCTCGATATGGCGCAGCAATGGAGGCAACGTCTCAATCTGCCGCGAAATAAAAACTGGGATACTATATTAGCGAAGCTAGCTCCATTGCCTGTACAGGAGGGCAAATATCTTTTTACGGAGATCGCAACAGATTCTTATACCAATCCTGAATTCAAAACCGATCATCCTGCCATACTCGGCGCATTGGGCATGATGCCGGAGACCGGGCAGGTGAACAGGCAGATCATGCAACATACTTTTGACTGGATCTGGACGAACTGGAGCTGGAATAAAACCTGGGGCTGGGATTTTCCGTTGACAGCCATGACCACCACAAGACTTGCAATGCCTGATAAAACAATCGATGCGTTGTTGATGAACATCACCACCAATCGCTACCTGGTCAATGGACATAATTACCAGGACGAAAGATTAAGGATATACCTGCCTGGCAATGGCGGCCTGTTAACCGCCGCTGCAATGATGTGCGCGGGTTATGACGGATCAACCATAAAGGAGCCGGGCATTCCAAAAAATGGAAAATGGAAAGTGCAGTGGGAGGGTTTGAATTCCATGCCGTGACTAAATAATTCAAAAGTCAAAATTAAAAATTAAAAAATAGTCTCCGATATTCGTTAGATGTTACCAACTACGGAGGCTGTTTTTTAATTTTTAATTTTGACTTTTGAATTTCTACCGTGTTCTTAGGTCAAATTCCTTCGGCGGTTCCAGCCCTTTCAGATTTTTTACAAAATAATCCCATCTTCTCCGCATCATATAAGTTGAATAGGTTCCATAGCCATGAGTGCTATTTGGGAAAATAACAAGATCAAAATCTTTATTTGCTTTTTCCAGGGCTTCTACCACCAGCAATGTATTGTAAGGAGGTACATTATTGTCCATCATTCCGTGTACAAGCATCAGTTTGCCTTTCAGGTTTTTGGCATAGTTCTGATTGGCCTGTGCTTCATAGTTAGCATTTTCGGCTAGTCCATTATATCGCTCGCCCCAATCGTCTTCGTAATTGCGGTTATCATGGTTACCTGATTCAGCAATGCCTACTTTGAAAAAGTCGGGATAGCGGAACATAGCTGCTGCAGTAGCGAAACCACCACCGGAATGTCCCCAGATTCCAATCCGGGTGGTATCGATCGGGTATTGCCCTGCCAGTTGCCGGATGCCTGTGACCTGATCGGGCAGTGTATTCTCCGCCATATTACCATAGTTCATATCATGATAACTCTTCGAACGATAAGGATTG
>CAZGSG010000228.1:0-9549 GCA_964528095.1 uncultured Terrimonas sp. | reverse complement strand
CCACCGGGACAGATAATCACGGCTGCACCATTCGCTTTTTCTTTTGGTGGCAGGAATATCGTCAACGTTGGCACTGACACTTTGCTCGTACGGATCCTGCTATTGGAAGTATCCGTTTTCTCAATAAGTTCGGCTGACACAATAGCGCCAGGGATCGTTTTATACAAGGGCATGATCTGTTGAGCGTGGATGGCTGCACTTAGAAAACTTGCACATGCTAAGAGTATTGTCGAAATTCTCATTTGGCTTTGTATTGACTATAAAGCTGGTTCATTTATATCTTCCATGCTGATCTCTTCATATACAATCCCTTCATATGGTTTTTGCAAACCAGCTTCATAAAAACAACCGATATTCCCGTTGGGCAATATGGTCATGCAGGAATAAGCCGCGGGACCTGCATGCAATAGTTTTTTTAAGGGCCATGTTTTGCCATCATTCTTACTTAACCGCACAGTCAGCTGTGTACGCGAACTTGTGCTGGCTGGGTTTGAAAACAACAGGTATTCCTTTTTTCCAACGATGTACCTGATCATATTGCCCTCGCAAACAGGCTCGATGAGTGTATTGTCAGGCTTAATAGCTGACCAGCTCTTTCCGCCATCTTTACTCACCGCGGTCTGGCGCACTCTTTTTTTACTGGCATTCCGCATATTGAGCAATAACCGGCCTTTCGAAATTTCCGCCATTGTTGATTCATTCACACTATCCTGGGGAGTGATACCACCTAATGTCCAGGTACTACCCGCATCATCTGAATAGATCGCATGAGAATAATTCTGTTTGGTATCTCCGGTGATATGGTTAGCCGGGATGACCATCCGGCCTTTGTATTTGCCTTTGGTAATTTGCACGCCTCTGCCGGGGCCTGTAGCATACCAGGTCCAGCCTTCTTTTTTTACACTGGCTGTGATCTGTGTGGCAGGAGACCAGCTATGACCATCATCTATCGAACTTAGAAAAAACACTCTTCTTGTATCCTTGCTTTTTCCCGCAATGATATCTTTTTCATGATCTGTACCCAGGTTCCAGGTACTAAGCAATACGATCTTTCCTGTCTGTTGGTCTACCACGGGTGCAGGATTGCCACAGGTATTCGTACTATCATTCCATACCATTTGCAATGCACTCCATGTTTTGCCTGCATCTTCTGACCTTTTTACTACCAGGTCTATATCACCGGCATCACTGCAATTGGTCCTTCTTGCTTCGGCAAATGCCAGCAATGTGCCTTTGTTGGTCGTAATGATGGCAGGTATCCGGAAACAGGCATAACCCTCCTCTCCGGCTTTATATAAATGCTTAAGCGTTTGTGCGCCCGCATTGATAGTGATCAGGACAAAAGAGACAATAAGTATATACAGGTGTTTCGTATTCATTTGAACTATTTTAAAAGACAGACAATATTAATCCAGGTCCGATTCAAATTCTTTTACCGTTTCATATTTTGTAGTTCCCTTTACCAGCTTACCAAGCCGTGGTTTTCTATCATTGTATACTTCCACCGCATCCGCGTCTGCATAACGAAGGAACAAGATACGCCGGTCGCGATCGGTAGAATAATTGCCATCGGATTTGTGTAACATCCAGCAATTGAAGATCAGTGCGTCTCCTGCTTTCATTTCCATAGCAACGGCTTTGCTGTCGTCTGCCGGTACAATGATCTCTGATTTCTTTAATTTCTGCTCTTCTGTTTGCTCCACTTTTATCTGTCCCTGCCGGTGACTGCCAGGTATCAGCCAGAGACAGCCGTTTCCTTTATCCGTATCGTCAAGCGCGGTAAGTGTTGTTAGCGCATTGTAGGGTTCCAGTTCGCCATAGCCATTATCCTGGTGCCAGCCAAATGGTTTTGTATTGCCTTTCATTTTAAAAGTCAGTTGAGACGTTGCCCCTTTGATATTGGGGCCGATCAACTGGCTTGCAATTTCAACCATCGGTCCTTCAAAATAATATTTTCGTACAGATGGCGCTTGATGGTGAATATTTACCAGTAAAGAATTTTGCAACCAGGATTTATTGGGATCAAATGATTCTTTTTCCGCGCTCCAGGCCTGCATGCATTCATCCCGCATTTGTTGGAGCCCTTTATCTGTTAGGATATTTCGGACAATATGATACCCATTTTCTTTAAAAGAGTTTAATTCGGGTGCAGAAAGCAACTGATAATTAAAAAGGTTGTTGTGAGACTGCATAGAATGATAGCGTTTATAATAGTTAACCTAAAAAGTTTTAACAGGTTTTGCGATCAGCATTTTATTACTACGTACCGCGGGACGGGCTTCACCGGCTGTGATAACAATATTCCCATTCCAGGTAACAAGCGGCGTTGTCACAGGCGCGTACACACTGGCATGGGGATTCGTGGCCGCATCCTTTTTTTTATCAACCGGTATACGACCGGCCGCCGACCAGGTATTAGTTATCGTGTTATAAGCAAGTATTTCGTCGCGAAAACCAGGATGCCCGTCTTTTAATTCGGTTACCCGTGAAGCATTTGTACCGTCATCGCCACCAAATAAAATCAAATGAGATGATCCGGTATTATAAGCCGGTGCGGGTGCTGCAGCTAATGGATAAGGCAGGTCAGCAATCTGCTTCCATCCGATGCCCGGTTTATATTCCCAGCAATCTTTCAGGTACCTGCGTTGAGGCGGAGCATCACCAGGTTGCATGAGCAGTTGAACACCACCAAAAACATATACATTTCCTCCGGAGCTGCCCGCCATTGCCAGCATACGGGATGCGCCGGGCATAGGGGCAAGTATTTGCCAGGTTCGTTCGGATGCAGGTTTTGCAAGATCAAGGCTCCAGCAATTTTTTTGTGAAGAATCGGTGAGTGTGCGGATGCCACCTATCACGTATACAATGTCTCCCGACAAGACACCCGCAGCATTGATAAGGGGTGCAGGAAGATCAGGAAGTTTTTCCGTTTCAATTTTATGATCAATGTATTGAATGATAAATGCACCGGCGAAATTCTCTTTTGCATCTCCCCCACCCAGGCAGATCAATCCATGATCCGAGGAAAGCGAAATGCCGTAACCCATCGGTCTTTCCAGCCTTCCTGCTTCTTTCCATACACCATTGGGCTGCTCCAGTACAAATATTTTGTCATACCAGGTCTTAATGCCATTACTCCAGGGTCTTTTATTACCGGGAAAATTAGTGCCCCCTGCTATTAACAATGCATTGTTGCTCGTGCCCACATAAGCACCCGCAAGTCCATCGGTATCGGGAATAGCCGGTCCCTGTGTCCAGCTAAAATGATCCTTATTTTTTTCAACGCACATAGTCATGGATACAAAACATATTAATAAAAGGAACGGAAGCAACGACCGCATGATTATTTATTTAGAAATGAGCACTTTCGCATTTTGCTGAAGCGAATTCAATTTAGCGAAGAACCCAATATCATTCAGTTCCTTATAAAATTTGTTATAATTAGCATCGCTAAAACCGGTAAGCGGCAGTCTGCATGATCCCATTTCAAAACCAATCATTCGCATGATTGCTTTTTGAGCTGGTATCGGTGGATATTTTACAAGAAGTCTCACCATTTCTACCAGGTGACTATGTTGTTCTCTCGCAGCAACCAGATCGCCGTTGTTAAAAGCTTCGATGACTTTCAGGTATAATGGTGCGGCAAATGTATAGGTGCTGCCGATGGCGCCCCTGGCACCTGTAGCCAAAGCCGGTAATAAAAGCTCATCAGAACCAAACAGAATATCATACCGTCCGTTTTGAAAATTGAGACAGGATAAATATTCCTGTAAGGTATTGGCGGTGTATTTAATACCCGCGAGGTTGGGAATACGCGGGCCTGCGTATTGCAGAAATTCTACCATGTCCATTCCTACCCCTGTGAGCTGGGGAATATGATAATAATAAAATGGTAATTCCTGTGCCGCGGCTGCTATTTCTATCATACAATCCGCAAGATTCTCCACCGACAAGGGTTTAAAATAAAAAGCCGCTACGGAGGAGAAAGCATCTGCCCCGGCCAATGCCGCATGCGATGCGAGTGTTTTTGCTTCCGCGATACAACTATGTCCTACATGTACAATGATCAGTAAGCGTTTGTCCGCCGCGCGAATAAATGCTTCTGCCACTTTCATTCGTTCGGTCGTTGTCATATTAGGTCCTTCACCATTGCTTCCACATACAAAGATCCCCTTTACCCCATCTGCATACAATTTGTCGACCAGCGCGGGCACCAGTTCCAGGTTTAAGGAACCATCTTCATGAAACGGTGTAAATGCTGCTGCTATCAATCCTTCAATTTTTTTCATAGTGTGTCTATATAAATCCTTTAATAAATTCGTGCAGTCCTTGCTGCTTTTCTATTTTCATTTTAGCATCTGCAAACGGGCAATCCCATTTAATAACCATCTGTTTGCAACAACTTATTATTATTGGCAAGCACCGTTGTATTAAGTGGCCAGAATAAAGGCGTTGTTTTACCAACCAGGTTGGGCACATAAGTATATACATTAATGGTACCCCCTTTGTGAAACCTTACCAGGTCATACCAGCGTTTGTTTTCAAAAAAGAACTCACGTCCACGCTCATCCAGTATCTCCAACTCCACAGTGGGTTTGTCCGTAGCACCTGCATATACACCTGTATTGGCACGGGCCCTGATCTTATTCAAATAGTCTATGGCGAGTGCCGTGTTATTCAGACCGGCATATGCTTCGGCTTTCATCAGGAAGATATCTGCCAGGCGATAGATACATACGTCATTGTCGGAAACCCGGTCGTCCGTGTATTTTGTTCCGGGTAGTTTAGTGATCCAGGATATTTTCGGCCCTGATGCCTGTCTTTCGGTTATCCATGTGAATGGGATACGTTTATCTGCCGCAGTTTTGAAAAGGGCTTTTGATTTAGGACTTATCTGGTAAGCACCCTGCCCGTTGATGGTTGTTTGTACATATGGAAGACTGTCCAGGTTAAGAGCACCCTGAATTCCTGTGATGAAAGGCAGGGCATTTAATCCGTAGTTGGCACCTGTTTCATCACGCAGGTAAAATGCGGCAAGTATACTCTCTGTATTGGAAGCAGCTCTGAGCGTAGTCACATTTTTAAAATCTGTATTTAAAGTACGGCCTGATAATTCCACTTCATTGATCGCCGTGATCGCGTCAGTAAAATCAGGATTACCTCCGCCCAAAACTTTTGCACTCCATAATTTAGCATCGGCTTTTAACGCCTGTGTGGAAGCATAGGCGAAACGGTATTTGGAAGGATAACCGCTGACGGAAAAATTGCTCATCGACTGGAAGCTTGCAATGGCGGCATCGAGATCGGATTGTATTTGAATCATTACATTCTTTGCGGGTGAACGCGCAAGAAGTGGAACATTTTCATCTGTTATGGCATCCAGCATCAATGGCGCATCGCCAATAATACGGGTGAGTGAAAAATAAAAATAGGCCCGCAATGCATATGTTTCAGCGATGATCCGCTTTTTGGCATCAGCAGAAGAGAAACTAAAGTCTGCAATACGTTTCAATAGAAGATTGCAATGACCGATGGCACGGTACCAGTCGTTGTAATTGATAGCACCCGAGGAAGGTGTGATGATTTGTGTCCAAGCTACTCCAAACCTGGAATTTTGCGCGGCAACCAGTTCTTCCCCTCTTTCTGTACCATAAGTTATATTATTGGCGAAACTGCGCATGAAGGTGTAGATACCTGTAACATAAGGTTCGAAATCGCCTTCATTCTTAAAATAAGTTTCTTCTGTGATACTTGATTGCGGGGTAACTTCCAGTATTTTTTTACAACCGGTCTGTATAACCAGCAGCGACAATAAAATCCAGTATATTTTCTTTTGCATAAAAAACATTCTTTTCATAATTAAAATCTTAGTGTTGCGCCTAAAGAGAATTGACGGGGACGTGGATAACCGCCGGGGTCGAAACCTGTATAGATCTCTGGGTTTAACCCCTTGTACTTTGTTAAATAGCCTACATTATAAACACTGGCAAATACATTCAACCCGGTGGAATGAAATTTGCGAAATAGCTGTGGTGGGAGATCATAAGAAACAGATATCTCCCGCAGGGCCAGGAAGTCTCCTTTTTCTATCAGCGTAGATACATCGGAACCGTAACCGCTATTATTACCTAATGTTGCGGATCTTAAATAGTTGCGTTGTCCAAAATCGAAATCGGCAAAGGAGAAGCGGGCATATTTTTTACCCACATCACCAGGTTGTTGCCAGATATCAGATCCGAGTGCTTCCTGAGGCGCACCTTCGTTGAACGCTCTTCCCTGACCAAGAGAACGTGCCAGTGCGCCATTGCTGATAAGATGGCCCAATGCATAATCCATGGTGACACGCATAGAGATCCGCTTATAGGTAAATGTGTTTTGCATACCTCCTATTACTTTCGGCGTGCGATAGCCCATGAACACCTGGTCTTTTGTATCAATTACACCATCATTGTTAATATCATCGAAAATATAATCCCCTGCCCTTTTTCCCAGGAGGATGCCCTGTGGTGAAGCTAGGTTATCTTTTTTTGTGGTATTCCATGCAGCTGCTTCTGCGTCGGTTGAAAATACCCCGATCACTCTATATGCGTAGATGGAATAAGGCCTTTCGCCTTCGGCAAATCCACCGGCTTCAACCAACTGTTTGGTAGCCGGATCATATACAAGATCTCCACCCTGGCGATTTTTTGCGCGACCATTATCCGGCAGATCAATGATCCTGGTACGGTTATATGCATAGGAGAAATTAGCTCTCCAGTTAAAATCTTTTATTTTCAAAATAGTGCCCCCAATTTCTATTTCAACTCCCCGGTTCTGTAAAACGCCATTATTAAATGTGATGGATGAAAAAGGCGATTCAGAAGGCAGGGGTTTGGAAGCAAGCCTGTTTTTTGTTAGTTTATTATAATAATCGACGGTTAATGTAATACGATTGTTTAAAAAGGCTGCATCAATTGCCGGGACTGTTGTTTGTGTTGACTCCCATTTTAGAGCGGGATTGGAATGATTAGCACGCAGTACTCCTGAGCCCAGGGCATAGTTTCTTGAAGAATATCCTCCATAAGTATCTGTAATACTCAGATCGCTCAGACCCGCGCTTCCCCAGCTTGCACGTAGTTTAAGCGCATTCATAAATCCAACATGCCAGAAATTTTCCCTGTTCACATTCCAACCAACAGAAGCTGAAGGAAAAAGAGCATATTTATTTTCAGGAGCAAAATTGGAAAATCCGTCATATCGCACTGTACCACTGAAAAGGTACCGTGAATCATAGTCATAATTAAGTTGTCCGAATGAACTGGCGGATTTTGATTCACTGAAGGTTGTTCCGAAATTGGTTACATTGGTCATCACTACTCCATTTATTACAGTAGTGGTGGGTTCATTGATCGTGTAGATATAATCATTTGTTCCCCGCTGCGATCCTACACTCACTATATTACCCGTATTGGAAGTATAGTTCACTCCCCCGAGCAGTGTAAAATGATGAAGTGATTGCAAATTAAAATCATATTGCAACACCTGGTCGATCATTAGTTGTCTTGAGTTACTGGTATAATCCGTTTTCTGTCGCTGGGTAGAAGGCTGCACTTCATCTGCAGGGGTACCCTTGCGCATGAATGTCTCATGATAATCATTGAGCAGGTAAGAAAAGGAAGGTTTAAAATGAAGGCCTTTTACAATAGTCCAGTCGCCACTAACTCTTGCGACGATACGTTCTGTGGTCGTACGCATATCGTCATATTTCAGCGAATGGAAACGGTTACGCACCGTGTAGAGCTCGCCCGGCATCGGGTTGCCATCGTCTTTGAAAGTACGTATTAACGGTGTTATCCGAACACCACGTATCAGGTCATTCTGGTATGCATCGATATAATTAGGTCGGATGTTCTGGTAACTCAGGTTTACATCAAGCCGGAAATTTTCAGACGCTTTAAAACCAAAATTTCCCAGAACATTGTAGCGTTTGTATTTAGTGCCGACAAAAACACCAGCCTGGTTGGTATAACCAAATGAAACATTATAGCTGGCTTTGTCGCTTCCCCCATCAATGGATACATTTTCATTTTGTGACACTCCTGTATTCCACAACATATCCTGATAGTGATTATCGGCATAAAGCAATTTTGTACCCGGGTTGATCGGGTCATCCATGGTTTGCCATCCATTTGCAAGCAGGTTATCTACATAAGCCTGTCCTTCTATTGCTACTATATTATTGTAAAGGGCTGTGAGATTGATGTTTTTTCCATATTGTCCAGGAGCAGTATAGACACGGGTACCGGCAGAAAAACCACCATTATTAAGCAGGTTATTTTTGTCAATGGGGTCAGCGGTATTTTTTACAGTGGTTCTTGCAAGCCGAAGGTATTGTTCAGCGCTCAGGTAATTATAATCGCGGGCCTGTGTTTCCCAGGTGGTACGATGATTGAGCGTGACATTCATCTTACTATTATACTTACCGCTTTTTGTTTTGATAACGATAACGCCATTGGCACCACGTGCGCCATAGATAGCGGTTGAAGCAGCATCCTTCATAACCTGGAACGACTCAATATCATCCGGATTGATATCGGCAAATGCCCGAAAGACACCATCCACAACTACAAGCGGGCTCGAGCCATCTGAAGCGCCGTAGCTGGTACCCCCATTATTACCGATACCAGAACCATACACATTGGGCTTTGTACCACCGCGGATAATAATGTTAACCGCGCCTCCACCCGGTTGACCGGCTGTAATGGGAACTGATACCCCAGCTATTTTTCCCTGCAAGGCCTGTACCGGGCTTGGATTGGATGTGTTTCTCATTTCCTCCGGGTTAAGCTTTGAAACGGCAGCAGTTGTTTTTAGTTTAGACTGTTGGGTATAGCCGATAACGACAACATCTGTCAATGTTTCGTTCACCCGATCGAGTGTAATCGTAATAACAGATTGTGTACCTGCAGGAATTTCTTTCGGGGTATAGCCGATGCTGGAGAATACAAGCACAGCCGATGGTGATCCAACAGTGATGGCAAAAGATCCATCGGCAGCCGTAGCGGTGCCGGAAGAAGTGCCTTTCACTTTAACACTTACTTTTTCTATGCCGCTGCCGGTACTATCCGTCACTTTGCCGGTAATGGTACGGGGCTGGGCCAAAGAAAAAAGAGGGCTACATACAAATGCAGCAACTGTAATGAGTTTTACAAGCAGCAAAAAAGAAAATTTCTTTTTCATAAGCAATCGTGATTTAAGCAGGTCGGGCAATTTATGTCTATTAGTAATTATGTACTACATAATAAAAATACGGCTTTTTGCGAATTGGAAAAATTTCTTTTTTTTTCGTCCATCAGTACGCGACGACCCGCATTGTTGGTTTGTGTTTGTTTTTGGGGAGATCCACTCTTTTGACATAAGCCTGTAAATGATATCAGCTCTTGAGAAACAAACTCATTTTTATTCAACTCGTTTTGGTCAAGGTTATAAACGGAGGTAATAATTTAATAACCTGCTATAGATTCACCTTGCTTATAGATATGTTATAACTCATGATTTCATGCTGTTTTA
>CAZGSG010000227.1:0-9608 GCA_964528095.1 uncultured Terrimonas sp. | reverse complement strand
AAAAACCGATAAGCCATGGCAGAAATCCTACTAAATAAATCGGAAGCGCCACAAGCAGGAAAGCATGTGCAAGTTTATAGAACCAGAAAGACAGGTGTTCTGTGATAGTCATTTTACGGAGTTCAGTACTGCCGATCCTGCCTGTAAAGTATTTTTTATAGTCAGTTACAAATATCCAGTAAATGTAAAGCAGGGAGTAAGCTGCCCAGAAATAAAAATGCTGGTACTTATGGATCTTATAATGTTCCTGCTCATCGCATAAACGAAGTAAGGGGCGCGCTTCAATATCATCATCCACACCATGAATATTGGTATAGGTATGATGGATCACATTGTGTTTCATTTTCCACATATGCTGACTGGCACCCAGAAAATTCGCAAAATTGGAAGCCATGCTATTGATCCATTTGTAACGGCTAAAACTACCATGCGCGCCATCATGCATAACATTAAAGCCAATGGCTGCAATAATGCAACCCAGCAACAGGCATTCAGCTATTGCAAAAAATGCAGCAGGTGTAAAAAAAACAAGGTGTGTATATACTGCAATAAAAGCAAGGACTAAAATAGATGCTTTAAAATAGAGTTTGAAATTGCCGTGCTGCGACTTACCCTTTTGTTTGAAATATTCACCAATCCTTCTTTTTAATTCACCGTGGAATGGGAGCGGGGTTTTGGGAAACTTTGGACTAGACATTGAAAATATTAGATTAGTGGCTGCAAAGTTAATTAATATACGGGATATTACGTTGTTAACAAAGGGCTTAGTCCACACCCGTGGACAAATAATGACATTTCTACAACATTTATGCTAAATCGCTAGATTTAAATACGTTAAGTCTCATTTTGTATCAATGCGTCCAGATTACGTATACCAATTTTCTTCTCTGTGACAAATCCTTCCGCATATTTAACACCAATCCGTTTACCAAGCATTCTTGAGCGGGCAATTACGCTTTCAAGGAAATCGGGGGTTGAAATATAGGTTTGGGGGCCATCTGTCTCACTTACCGGCGTATGAAACTGGGTAGAATACGCTTCGATTGCTTTCATCCGCAGATCGAATACATCTGACACATCAATGATAAGATCGGGTTCGTAGAAGTAATCCTGCAGGTATTGCAGAAAATATTTTGGCCGCCACTTTTCCTGTAGCCGGCCCTTTTCATCCTTTGTTTGTATTTTGGACAGCCCCGATAGAAAACAGGCATCGCTGATCAGGTTGCCAGCCCTGCCGTGATCAGGGTGCCGGTCATGCAGGATATTTCCCAGTATGATCTCAGGCTGGTACTTCCGGATGGCCTGTATGAGTTGCATCTGGTGTGATTCATCATTCTTAAAAAAACCATCGCGCATTTTCAGGTTCTCTCTTACTGAAGCGCCGATGATCATCGAAGCATTCGCAGCCTCCTCGTATCTTGTCTCAATGGTGCCCCTGGTGCCCAGTTCGCCCTGCGTGAGATCAAGTATTCCTATTTTTTTCCCTGTCCTTATTTCATTGATCAATGTACCGGAGCAGCCCAGTTCAACATCATCGGGGTGCACGCCAATGGCGAGAATGTCTAGTTTCATGAATGCAAGATAAGAAAGGATCGCAGATACTTGATATTGGATAGCGGATAGAAGATATCCGATTCCGGGCACTGAAAAAAGTGATATGCAAAACAGATAATAATTACAGGATCTTGCAGTTAATCCAGTATCCTATATCTGATATCTAACATCGATTATCGCATCATTTTCTCAACGGATTCCCATACCACGCCCCGTCTATCTCATTGACAAAATTCTCGATCTGGCGATCATTTTTGTCCTGGAGATCCCATTTTTGTTTAAGGCTGCTGCCGAAAAAGAACGCGACAGTCTGGTACATGCGGGCATTCAGACCTCCTTTGTATTCTTTGATGATTTCATAACAGTTATTTCCTGTCTGCCGGTTGATTAGTTTCATCAAAACCCGGCCCTGGTAGACTGATAAATTGGAGAGTGGTTCGGTAAATTGTTTCTTGAGTTCTTTTTCTCTTGACTGGATATATTCTTTCCGTTGTTTTTTGGATGTTACATTGGCCATTTTCGCATTGATATCATTGATCGTCGCCCCTGCAACCCGTGCATATGGATACGTCACATAAACGGCGTTGCGCAACCTTGTCCATTCTTCAATACGTTTTTGCAATTGCTTAGGAGACAGTTTGGAGATCCAAACCATCGGCTCTTCGTGATACGACATCATATCATGTCCATCCCAGATGGCTGCCGTAATAATAGTATCATTGGGACCCCAGTTTTTGGCGCGCTCCTCATACGAAGGCATTGGGGGAATGGTATCCGTTTTTGCAGTAACCGGTGTGATCTGCGCTGAAACTACTGATACTATCCCCAGTAGTAAAATCAGGAAAAGTCCCACAGGTCGGAAAATATTTTTAAGTACGAAAAGCATCCGGTGACAAAATAAGGATTATAGCTAAAATACGAAAGACAACCAAATCGGGACGGACGCTGTCTGCAAATTCTGATTCCCGGTAGTAAATTTTAACTTCCCTTTGTCACCCTGTTGAGCCTGATCCGCCTTACCATACTAATGAGGATGCCCACAGCCGTGATAATGATCCCGATCCACAATACCAGTACATACGGGAATTTATACGCCTTGAGGGTCACATATTCCATAATAGAATTGGATTCTTTTACTCCAAGGTCTACCTGCTCTCCATCGATTTTGTTGATCCGCAGGATCAGGCTTTCACTCATGATAGTATCTGGTATGGCAAACAAATTGCCTTTCTGGTTAAGCAACAATGGCTCTGCAGTATACGAGGTTTTATTAAACGAATGTACTTTAATGGTCGCAACGGTGGCTTTGTCTCCGGCCTGGAAGCCCGCAAAAGGAATACTGTCTTTTGTGGTGAGTTTATTAAGCACCAGAAATCCTTTTGAATAAAAGATACTGTCACCTGGTTTTATGATATTACTGCGAAATGTGGCCGTATCCTTGTTTTTGTCAGGATTAGGCAGGCCAGATATATAAGCAAAGATATCATGATCCCAATAATGCCTGGCGCTTGGATTGGCCATCAACCCTTCATTACCTTTATAGTTCACAAATGCATCTGGCACCAACGTAAATTCTTCCTTGTTCGTACGGCTTTTAAAATGCACTTTAAAATACCATTGCTGTTTCTTGGGATGCGCGGAATCCCCTGTATAGGTTACATCATAGTTGCCCATCTGCATGGGTATACCCTTGACCAGGGTGAGATTTTCACCTGGTTTCCAATCCTTGTCTTTACCTGCTTCAATAGCAATACCGCTTGTGTTATAGGAAAGCAGTTCTTTTTTTGCTGAGGAAAGAAGAATGCCCAGCAATACAAGCCCAAATCCAAAATGCGAAACAGATCCTCCGGATAGCGCCATGTTCCCTTTTATTCCTAACCAGAGATAGGCAAGATTGGCCACGACCGCGTATACACTACAGGCCGTCGCCAGCCAGATGGCTCCTAAAAACATGATCCCTTTCTTCTCATAGTTCACATGTCCAAAACTCAACAGCAGGGTGGCCAATACAATAGCTATCACCGTGGGGATCCAGATTTTTTTCCAGAAAAATTTTATGCTGGTGCTCTTATATTTCAGGTATTGAGTGATGGCCGTTAATACTCCGATAATGATCGCTACAAACACCTGTATCTGGTTATATGCAAATTCTTCATCTTCAGGCGCTGCCAGTTTTGTTCCAAATACTTTGTTGACCACCGGCAGAGATGTTTTTCCAATGATAACAATTGCTGACAAGAAAAAAACCAGCGAGCCGATAAACATCCAAAACTCACGAGAGGATGTACTTTCCTCTTTATGAATAGTTGGAATTTCTTTATACCTGTTGCCAAAAAGAAAAAGCGAGGGTACCACAAATATCAGCAGGTACGCCAGCAATTGCATATTCATTCCCAGGTCCGTAAATGCATGTACAGATGCTTCTCCCAGTACACCACTGCGGGTGAGGAAAGTAGAATAAAGAACAAACCCGAAACTGAGTAATAAAAATAAATAAGTAGCCCTTAAGGAATGACCGCTGTGTTTATATATCAGTAAGGTATGAATACCCGCAATAAGAATCAGCCAGGGTACCAGCGATGCGTTTTCTACAGGGTCCCATGCCCAGTATCCCCCAAAGTTTAATGATTCATATGCCCATTTTGCACCCATCATGATTCCTACGCCCAGTACTGCCGCGGAGAACAAAGCCCATGGCAGGGCAGGCCGCATTACTTCAGCAAATTTCTTTTTCCATAGCCCCGCTATGGCAAATGCGAATGGAACAATAGTAGATGCAAAACCCATGAAAAGTATCGGTGGATGAATAACCATCCAGTAGTTTTGCAATAGCGGGTTCAGGTCATTACCGTCTTTAATAAAAGAAAGATAGTCGGGCTTTAATGGTTGTGCCGGGTCCATATTGATATGCAAACCCTGTGCGCCAGCCAGCACATCGGTATCGCGCAGCAATATAAATGGGTTGGATCCCATCTTCCAGTTAAAAATATAAATACCCGCAATCATCGTGGCGAGACAAAACTGGGCGAAACTCACCACGGTCATCACAGGCGCTTCCCATTGTTTGCTTGTTTTCATCAGGATAAGCCCCAATACGCAATGCCATACGCTCCATAAAAGAAAACTTCCTTCCTGGCCTTCCCAGAAACAGCTCAGCAGGTATTTCACTTCCAGTGAACGGCTGCTATGCTTCCAGGCATAATGATATTCGAAAAGGTGGTTGTAAATTATATAAAAAAGAATGCTGAACACGGCAAAGACCGAGATTACCTCTGTAATAAATGCAATGCGTGCCAGCCTTTTCCAGTAAAGACTATCTGTTTCAATACGGGCTTGTGTTGCCCTGAAATAGGAAAACGTAGCAACAAGAGATGCTACCAAAGAAAGTACAATAAAAAAGTGTCCTAGCTGACCGGGTAGAAGATGCTCTCCGATATAATCCATTACAATTTAATTACAGTTTAGATGGCCGGGTTAATAGGAAACCTTGGTTGTGGACTGGATACTTTTATCCGTAGCCTTCATATCATCCTTGTATTTTGAAGGACATTTGGTCTGAATACTTTTGCAATCGAAATAGCCGTCCATATATTTTCCTTTTAAAACCAGCCGTTCACTGATCTCAAAATTTTCCGGTTTGGGCTGGTGATAGACCACTTTTACGGCTTTTCCCAGTGTGTCAACAGCGGTAAAACTCAGGTAATTGGGATCTTTTACAGCATCGTATTCCATCGGCTGGGATTGGTCCCAGCGCGCCATCAGGTGTACATATTTGCCCGGCTTTGACATGGCCGTATCAACAGTGTCATACGTGGTGGTGGCTTGCAGAAAACTTATTAGCACGGCAATGGCTGCAGCGATAAAAACAAGCAGGATGATGTGTATTTTTTTCATAAATCGTTTCTCGGTTCTGGGGGTTCAAAAACGGTGCAAAGGTAGCTCAAAAAAACCGTCGGGGCGGAAGGTTTTTATATCAACGGAAACACTGTTAATTTGTTCACGCACAAGCAATATTTTGTTTAAAATCCTTTTTTGGGGGCTTGAATTGATAATAGTTTTATATACGTACGATTGTTTGCTCAGTAATCTTTGCCCTTATCTTTGCGGGCACAAAACCGATCCCCATGCTATTTGAGTTTACAGAAGAACAGTTGATGATCCAGAAAGCCGCCCGCGATTTTGCCCGGAATGAATGCCTGCCGGGTGTAATCGAAAGAGACGAAAAACAACAGCTTCCGCGTGAGCAACTTCTCAAGCTGGCGGAACTTGGGTTTTTAGGAATGATGGTAAAACCTGAATATGGCGGTTCGGGCATGGATACGGTAAGTTATGTGCTCGCCATGGAAGAGATCTCCAAGATCGACGCAAGCGTAAGCGTAGCAATGAGTGTAAACAATAGCCTGGTGTGTTATGGCCTGCAGGAATACGGAAACGAAGATCAGCGGCAAAAATACCTGGTCCCGCTGGCCCAGGGAATAAAGAACGGTGAACTGCATATCGGGGCCTTTCTATTAAGCGAACCCGAAGCAGGAAGCGATGCTACCTCACAACGGACAACTGCTGAAGATAAAGGAGATCATTATTTATTAAATGGTACCAAGAACTGGATCACGAATGGCAGCAGCGCCTCTACTTACCTTGTCATCGCACAAACCGATTCTTCCAAAGGTTCAAAAGGGATCAACGCATTGATAGTGGAAAAAAGCTGGCCCGGGGTGACTGTTGCGGCCAAAGAAAATAAACTGGGAATACGTGGCAGCGATACACATACGATCATGTTCACCGATGTAAAAGTGCCCAAAGAAAACAGGATAGGGGAAGATGGTTTTGGTTTTAAGTTCGCAATGAAAACACTGGCAGGCGGACGGATCGGTATCGCTTCACAGGCGCTTGGTATCGCCAGCGGGGCCTATGAACTGGCGAAAGAATATTCAAAAACAAGAAAGGCATTTGGAACGGAGATCATGAACCACCAGATCATCGCATTTAAGCTCGCTGATATGGCCACCCGGATCGAAGCGGCAAGACTACTATGCCTGAAAGCCGCCTGGGAAAAAGATAACAAAATAGATTATACGCTCAGTTCATCAATGGCAAAAGTATTTGCTTCCGAAACAGCTATGTGGACAGCTACTGAAGCCGTGCAAATACACGGAGGGTATGGCTTTGTAAAAGAATACCATGTGGAAAGACTGATGCGTGATGCCAAGATCACCCAGATCTATGAAGGAACCAGCGAGGTACAGCGGATCGTGATCAGCAGGAGTATCCTGAAATAATGAAGAGCGCTTTTAATGATAATACATGCTTGTAAATAAAGAAGTATATACATCCGTAAAAAATGAATTGGATAAAAATGCAGTTACGCTGGTAGCTGTTTCCAAAGTACAACCCATTGAAAAGATAAAAGCGCTATACGAGCTGGGACAAAGGGACTTTGGTGAAAACTATGTACAGGAACTGGTGGATAAACAACAACAGCTGCCAGCCGATATCCGCTGGCATTTCATTGGTCACCTGCAGAGTAACAAAGTAAAATTCATTGCCCCATTTGTTCATTTGATTCATGGTGTAGACAGTGGCGGTCTGTTAAAAGAAATAAACAAACAGGGGAAGAAAAATAACCGGGTGATTGATGTTCTCCTGCAGGTCCATATTGCACAGGAAGAAACAAAATTTGGGTTTGATCCGGTAGAGTTGCATGACATATTGAGCAACCCCGATCTTACTCTTGCTAATGTTCGCATTTGCGGATTGATGGGCATGGCCTCTTTCTCCGACGACATGCAGAAAGTAAGGGATGAATTTCACTCACTTAAATTATTATTCGATCAATCGTCCGTATTAAAAAATTCCGGCGACTCCTTCAAAATTCTTTCATCCGGAATGAGCAGTGATTATAAAATTGCTATTGAAGAAGGAAGCACAATGGTCCGTATCGGAAGCCTTCTGTTCGGTGCCAGGCAATACCACCAGTAAATCTCTTCAGCAGGATATTATAAAAGTTAAAATGAGGAAAGGATCGACTGAGCACTTTCATTGTCATACGCTATGTTTACCCATTTCTTTGCAACCCGCCTTTTCTTATAAACGAATACTGTATTTTTTGCTTCGGGGTTTATCCTGAACAATGCACAGGTTTCTTCATCAACCGGGGAAGGTACCCAGAGCATTGCTACTTTTTTCAGAGATTGTTCCTCACACCATTTGCGGATCTTTTCCTGTAGTATATGCAACCCCTCTGCATCATTTTCTTTATAAAAAGGATTCATATAAATGAGAAAGACACGGAAATTTGATTCTCCGCGAACGTCCATTTCATGTTCCATTCTTTTAACGAAGCCACTCAGTTGCTCCAGTCCTGCATGATTGAACCATACCATTACTCCCTGGCCATAACCGTATTTGCACATAGGGCAGGTATGTTTTCCTTTATCAATCCCTGAAAGATGTAAGGGGTCAAAAGCAGGACAGTTTGCACCCAGCGGCAGACCAGAGATGATTTTCTTTTGTGCAGCAACCGGATAGCCTGGAATGTTTTCACCAAGTACAATATTCCTCGAAGCATAAAGAACATCATTCTTTAAAGTAGGCTTTAATAGCCCATTTCCACCCCTTGGCGTCTCACTGTTTTTGTCTGCCTGTTTTAAAAAAGGATCGTCTGCAAAAAGAAAATCATCTATCCAATAAGCTGTTTTACCAGGTTCTTTTATGGTTGCATGTATATGCGCCGGGTTTCGCCCCTCTGGATAAGAGGCTGGTTTGAGGGTATAGAATTGATAAAAGCCGTCTTTATTTGTTTTTACCCATCCGCGCAGGTAACCATGTCTTTTGCCCCAGCCCTTTTCATTACCGGCAGGATATATTCCTTTCTGATCTGTATGATAGAAATACATCACTACTCCCGCTGCCGGCGTTTTATTATCCGGCTGATAAATGATGCCGCTGACCACTAACTTAGGCCCGGCAAGCAGAAAATCGGGAAGCGTATCCACTTCATTTAATTGCGCAAAGGGCACCGGGCTTTCAAAGATCGCTTCACAGCCTTCACATTTGCCGCCTACAACCATATCTTTTACAGAAGGCTGAGTATTTTTCTGCGCGCAGCCGTTTATACTTAATGATAACAGGATAAGCAGGGATCGTATCCGCATAATTTTCTTTTACGCAAACTAGAATGAGAGCGGATAAAGAAAAAAATGTTTACATGAAATGACTACTTCCCGGGACTAAGCGCATAAAAGAGGGAAAAGGGGGAAAGAGTAGTTCTTACTTTGACTGATCTTTTGTTTAGTTGCTGTGCTATCAGTTACAGAAATGATCTTACTTGAAAGAATGATCAACATAGCATCCTTCCTCTTTTCCCCCTTTTATGCGCTTAGTCACCAAATCCCTACCTCTCATGTAATGTTTTTTACTTTAGGAATCACTAATTTTAAGTTGAGGTATGAATGCAGAAAACCCATTTATAAAATATAAGATACACCACCTGCTGGCCTGGTTACTGCTGGGCGTTACCTGGTATTATTTACGTTACCAGGATTATCCAGGATCACAAAAAGCTATCATTATTACGCTTATAAAAGTGGTTGACCTTGCGATACTGATTTACCTGACCAATTACCTGCTGATACCTTATTTCCTGTACAGAAAGAAATACCTGCTGTTCGCCAGTTGTTTCCTAGTGATGATCATTGTAAGCAGTTATGCTAAAATGAGGCTTATCGGGAATATACTTGACAACCCGGGCATGTATGCTTTATCGGCCAGCAATCTTAAAGTCAGGATATACGATAATGTGCTACCACATATTTTCCTGGTGATTGCCGGTGCGGCCATAAAACTGATAACGGACCATACCCGTATGCAGCAAAAGATCATAGAGATCGCAAAGGAAAAAGCGGAAACAGAGCTTGCTTTTTTAAAATCGCAGATCAATCCCCATTTTCTGTTTAACTCGCTCAACAGCGTGTATTTTTTGATTGATAAATTAAACAGCGAAGCCCGTACAGCATTGCACAAGTTCTCCGATATGTTGCGCTACCAGCTATATG
>CAZGSG010000226.1:0-9621 GCA_964528095.1 uncultured Terrimonas sp. | reverse complement strand
TTCATACAAATAAAGAATAAACAGATAGCTCAGCTCTTCCTTAGCTCATTAACTCTGTTAGCTCTGTGTGAAAGCCCTTACATATGTTTTTAAGCTTGCGGAGAGAATTATGTAATCCCATTTGGTGAGATTCAGTTCTATTAGTATAGATTAAAGAATTGTCCTTCTTATTCCTGCATCACTAACACCGCAACAGGTTTCACACAGAGCTAACAGAGTTAATGAGCTAAGGAAGAGTCTGGCTACTTGTACAATTATTATCGGTTGAAATAAAGAGTTAGCAGGGCGTTTTCACTATGTAAAAATATCCTGATAACAACCTGCTATGTTTTATGTATAGCATACAATTAATTCTTCTTCAACACAATTTTTGATTGTGAAAAATTATACGCCAGATCCAGTACTGTTACCATCTCCTGCCATTGTGCAGTATCAAAGTGGCCATTTTTGTAAATTTTCTTGATATCGATTACCAGGTTGGTCCCTTCCACCACTGCCGTACTACTAAATGTACCACAGGTATTGTCCACAAAACGGGTCAATCCTTCCAGGCCTTTTACCAAATAACCATCTGGTACGGGCATTACAATATGCCATAATAATTTCCTGGCATAGCGTACATCCACGGGAACCGTACGTTTACGTTCCTCCGTAGTGATCCTGGGCTGGCTGCCCATAAGCGCGGGCAGCGCTACCACGATATCGTTTCCGGCGATGGCCGTAAGCTCTCCAACCGTAAAATCTTCCGTATATTTTATGAATCTTTTTTTATGACTACGTCCATCCTGCAACACGCGAAAATTTTCATATTTCTCTATTTTGGAATCATATTCATTCTCTGCCAGTTCCTTCATCATCTTCGGCTTCTCTTCTTTCCATTCCTTTTTTTCTTTATTGAACTCTTCGATCGCCTTTGCCTGGTCCTTGTCAGAAAGTTGCTCCCACATGCCACCGCCGTCATAATTCCGAAAATCACTTTCCATAAACGGCGTAAGCGCTAATACATCATCGATCACATCATCTTTAACAAGGCCTTTCGCTTCTACTGTTTTATTCACAACAATATTTACATTATCTGCTGTCAGGGATGCGTTAACCGGTGTGGCAATTACATTAGCGTTAGTATCCGACACGGGAATCACATCACTTACCGAAGATTTTTCATCATTGTAGTTAAAACGGATACATGCATTACCACTAAGAGAGACCGGGATCTCTTCGGGATTCAGGTGTTCGTTTGGATTACAATAATACTTACCCTTGTATTTTACCAGCCAGGCCACTTCCTGTGTAAAAGCCACTTTATTCAATTGCGTACGCAGGTTGGAGGTACTTACAATGATCTCGTGAGCAATCTTTCTTTTTTCCAACAGCTCTGAGAAAACTTTTGCAAAGGCAAAATCACTCCAGTTGCTGTACATGGTCTGTCCTCTCAATGAATAATAGGTCTTGCGCACATAATCATCTTCCGCCGCCTCTGCAATCCCTCTTTTTTTTAATGATTTATAGATAAATGAAACAGTATTATCGATAGACATCCGCAATCCCGCTGTGTAATCACCTGTAGCCTGTATTTTAGATGGATTGAACCAGAAGGTCTTTACTTTAGATGATAACTCTTCTGTGGTCAGGTCGCGCTTCATATCCTCCGCGTCATTAAACCATACGAACCCTTTACTGTTGCTACGTGCATAAATCACCTGGAATTTTACCGAAGGCTGCTCTACAAATTCGTTGACATAACGGGTATCTGTCAGTTTTTCCCTGTTATCATCTACCCAGCGGTATACTTTTTTTCCGCCTGATAATGTCTGGCTGAACTCAGGTGCTCCCTTTAGACTTTTATACCCGATATAATACTTATCGTCTTCGGTCACCACTTCGATGATCTGCCTGGCAACCGGCATTTCCCTGTTACAGATATAATATACCGGATCAAATTCCTTATAATTGGGATTGGAAGAATACTCCTGGGTATTGTAATTTTTGAATTCATATTCGATGGCATCACCTTCTTCCAGATCGGGTATAGCAATTTTATAAAATACAGGCCGGTAATACGAGGTCAATCTTCCGTCTGTGTAACTGCGAAAAACACCAGGTACTGATTTCACATCTTCTACTTTCACCGATTCACTAAGGTCAACCGGCTGAGTGCTTCCATCCTTTTTTATCACCCTTGCCGCAAATGCATCACCTTCGGCAGAAAACCGGAAGTATAATATGGAATATTGCTCCAGCGCGAATTTATCTCGCAGAAGGATCTTTCTTCTCTCCGTTTCTTCCACCAGTATCTTGGTTTCATTGCGCGCGTTGGCATAATAAAGTGATGTGCCCAGTGTAGGTATGGCGAATATAACGCCCCAGATATTGCGGCCTATACGTTTGCCTGCACTGATACCTTTTTTATCAAAATCAAATTGGGTCTTCTGACATAGTATCACAGCGCTTTCATTTGCCCATTTAGTTTCCGTAGTCCCGGCAGAAAAATCGGCATCTTCGCCAAGCAACTTACTTTCCTTCACGCTTTTATTCAGCTGATCTACTTGCTTGGATGAAATTCGTTGCTGCGCCACGACGGTATCGAAAATAAACAGCAACAAAAGAGGTAAACATTTCTTCATATATATCGTTTGGATCTGTTAGGCTATTAAACTTGATTATGGCAACTGGATGGTTATATTGTTGCGGTTGAACTCCCGGATCTTTGCTACAAAACTTTTCCAGGTTTCGAAATCGGCTTTGTAAATCACCGGTGAGTAAAACTGGAAAGACTTGCGCAGAACAATGCTATTACCGGTAGTCGTATACTCCGCTTCCATATTATTAGTCTGAAAAGCAGCCTGGAATTTGGCAGGTAATGATTGCGCCTTTGCATTGGCAGGCAATTGCAGGGTTATTTCATCCTTAGCCAGAAATACATTATCCAGGTCATACGGATTTTCCCGGTCCGCATCCGGTGAAACCTTGACTATAGACGCCGGTACAAAATCAATGCTGGTATAAGCTATCTTGTCGATCTGTGTTACCCTGTTGCTGATCTCCAAATCACCTTCTATGGTAATAGGCACGTCCCT
The DNA here is from genome assembly GCA_964528095.1 of uncultured Terrimonas sp. Lineage (GTDB taxonomy): Bacteria > Bacteroidota > Bacteroidia > Chitinophagales > Chitinophagaceae > CAZGSG01. Next base: position 6,544 of record CAZGSG010000226.1, on the reverse strand, counting down.
GTTCTTAAAATCGGATGTTTTTATATTCGTAGCATCTGCATTATTACTTCCCAGTTCTACAAGATTTTTGATGAATGTTTTTCTTTTGTCTGCAGGAATGCTATTGTATACATTATGAAAATAGTTCTTGGCCTCCCCATCAAATGTAAGCACTACTTTACCTGCGATCTTATCGCCCTTTAATGCCAGGTTTGCTTTGGTAAGCATCAGGTTTTCATCCATCGTAGCGGCAGGCACTGTTTCTACTTTATAGCTGTCTCCGTCCTGCACCAATACACTTTTGCCCTGTATACGGTATGCGTTCTTACCCAACTGCGCATACTTCTCAGTACCGTCAAGAAAATACGGTTTGCCCTTCAAATACAATACTGAAATAGCATGATTATCGACGCAGAGCGATTGGATCTCTTTCCGGTCATAAGGTATATCCCTGGTTCCGATCCATGCAAAATGGGCATCATACCCAGCTAACTTCAGCATTTCGGTGAGCAGATTGGCCATTCCTTTACAATCGCCATATTTATTTTTAAAGACCTCCTGCACTGTTTGTGGAATAAAGCCGGCATATCCTTCCTCAAATGCGATATACCGGATATTGTCCTGTACCCAATAGTATAAGGCCTTGATCTTTTCATCATCCCCGGATTTACCCGCTATAAGCTGTGTTACCTGTGCTTTAATCGCATCGTTCTTGTTATCTGCTTTTTTATACAGGAAATTATACCAGGCATACATATCGTCCAGCGTCTTGAATCCATTATAACTTTTTTGATCAACTGTAAAACTGCGCACAGTGAGCACAAGATGTGGCAGGTAATAAGGACGACCCAATGAAGATGGCTCCTGTTTTATCGCGGCTATATTATCAGCTGTATATGTATAAATAGTAAAGTTCTTTTCTTTCTTTACTTCCTTTTTGATCTTATAAGCGGGGTTAAAATTTTTTTCTATAATATCCAGTTGTAACCAGGAGGGAACTTTGAAACTCACCGAATGTTTTAACACAGGTATGTTCTGGTGAAAAAATATCCTGGTCAGGTATTTTGCATCGTTGTAGTCATAATTGTAAGAAAAACGGCAACGTTGCCCGGCTTCTTCGGCCCGGAAGCCATAGAACATGCCAAAGTTATCATCCAGGAAAATATTCTCATCCGTAAGTGAAACCTTTTCGGGCGGATATTTCTGGCTTTTAAAATTATTACGGTAAAAGATCTGGAAATCATAATCGCTCAGTTTCATGAATTGGTTATAGGGCAGCATATAACCCACATAAGCTTTGTTTTCGATAGACACCATTTCCACAATTCCTTCTTCCTCGGCGGTTACTACGGGCGTGCCTGCGATACCCTTGGCCGTTTTGAATGTATAGACCTCCTGTACCAGCGAGGCTCCGTACTTTGCTTTTTTATTGAGTTTTTTGAGTGATCCTGCCTGTACAGAACCTTCACCATCAGCGGTTTGTTGCTGGGCCTGGAGAGAAAGGACAAGACACAGGTATACAGGAATGAGCAGTATAGTTCTTTTCATTAGAAAGTTTTGGTACGCAAACATATAAAATCCGGCTTAGGTAGGCAATAAGCAGATTTTATAAATAGAGATCAATCGTTTGTCAATAGTTCCTATTTTTGATTTTACCAGTGACCATTCAATTAATTCATCAAATTCCTTATTGAGGAATGCCTGTTCTCCCAAAAAGCCCATTTTTATTATCATATCCTGTTCTTCACTGTGCAGGTTTACCAGCAATTGCCCGTAAAAAGCCTGGGATGACCTGGCAAGAAAAACTTAACGATGAAAACAGCCATTAAATTGCATTATTTAACTAAAGCCAGCCTGGATCCTGTTACTCCGCAAGATTCCAACGCTCCAATCAGTAAATGGCCAACTTTATTCTAATCGGTCTTTGTATAATAGCAGGCATGCTTTTCAGCTTATCGGGCAAGCTGCCTCCTAATGCGCATAAGGGCATAAATGCCTGGATCATTTACCTGGCATTACCTGCCGTATCGTTTAAGTACCTTCCGCATATTCAGTGGACACGAGAGTTGATGATCCCGGCAGTCGCACCAATTATTATCTGGCTTTGCGCCTGGGCATATTGCCGCTCCTATGCATATATTAATAAACTACCTAAAGCAACAGAAGGCGGATTAAAACTCACAACAGGACTGGCCAATACTTCTTTTATCGGCTTCCCGCTGATCATGGCTTATTTCAGCGAAAAGGAATTAAGTATCGCTATTATTTGCGACCAGGTCACTTTTATGTTATTATCAACGGCGGGTATTATTGTGGCTATTCATTCTTCCAAGCTGGAAAAACTGACACCAATGGTTGTGGTCAAAAGACTGTTCCGGTTTCCTCCGTTCTTTTGTTTTATAGCAGCACTTACATTACCACATTTCATCAACCTTTCTCCGCTTGATCCATTGTTTGACAAACTTGCTGTTACGGTAGGGCCGCTGGCCTTGTTCTCGATAGGCCTGCAGTTAAGATTTGATGGATGGAAGGAAGAGATCAAACATATTTCTTTTGCGCTGTTTTATAAACTATTGTTGGCACCTGCCCTTATTTTGCTTTTACTACTCGTATTGGGAATGAAAGGAATGATCGCTAAGATCACACTGTTTGAAGCAGCAATGCCAACATTGCTTTCTTCGGGCATCGTTGCAGACGAATATGGTTTGAATCCCAGGCTCTGCAGTCTGATAATAGGAATCGGGATCGTATTATCATTTATCACGACAGGAATATGGTGGTGTATTATGAGAGGGCTTTTGTGATTCAGCTACAGATTGCCAGGAGAAAGAGCGTATCTCTCATTATTTATTTTCCTTTACCTGTAACCGTATTAGAAAATCTCCTTTAGTCGAACCATCTGCCATAGTATTTGCTGAGATAATTATTTTATACATCCCCTTTTGTTGGAGCGCATATTTGAACTGCGTACCAAAAGGCCCATCCATCGTGCTATCCGGCATAATGAGTTGCGTAAAGCGGATATTCATATCTTTTTCTTTTGGTATGAGCCATGCAGTTAGTTGCGCTTTCCTATCGACCGGCAGATAGCCGGTGATATGATCACGGGCAGATTTAATAAAGCCGCTTGCAGTTAAAGAAGAACTATCGCGGTCAAATGAAAAATGAATAACGGAGTCTGTTTGTTCATTGACAGGTGCAGCGATCTTTTTATCCCCAGCCCCTGTTTTTTCGGGTTCGCTGGCTACGGGGTTCTCTGCTTGTTTTTTGTCCTGGTTATTACATGCCGCCAGCAAAAAAATAAGGAGTGCTAAAAGATAGTATCGCATAATGATCCGTTTTATTACCAGCTGCAAATAACCTGCCGCTTACCAGCTCAATTGCGGGAAAGAAGATGCTGATCCGGTAAGATCTTACTCCTATCAGGATGAGATGATGGGCGTATCCCTTCTCTCCCCTACCTGCTGGCGCCACATGGCATAATACAGCCCTTTTTTTGCCACCAGCGCATCATGACTGCCTGCTTCCACGATCCTTCCTTTTTCCAATACATAAATGGTATCCGCATGCATAATGGTAGAAAGGCGGTGGGCGATCATAATGATGATCGGGTCCCGTTGTTCAGAAATATCCTTGATCGTTTCGGTGATCGCTTCTTCTGTCAGTGAATCCAGCGCAGAGGTAGCTTCATCAAATATCATCAAGCGGGGATGCCGCAGTAAGGCCCTTGCAATTGCGATACGTTGTTTTTCACCTCCGGAAAGTTTCATTCCACCTTCACCAAGCACCGTATCTATTCCTTTTTCAGATCGGGATAACATACCATCACAGGACGCTTTATGTAGCGCATCCAGCATTTCCGCCTCTGTAGCATCTGATTTAACGAATAACAGGTTATCCCTGATGGTTCCAAAAAATAATTGAGTGTCTTGCGTCACAAATCCAATCTGTCTCCGCATCTCATTATAACGAATATCTGTTGCTGGAATATTATTAAAATAGATCTCTCCGTTTACAGGTTTGTACAATCCTACCAACAACTTGACCAGGGTTGATTTACCCGAACCGGATGGCCCCACAAACGCAATAGTATCGCCACTCTTTACTTCAAAAGAAATATTATCTATTGCATTGAGAGAGGCTGTCGCATGATGAAAGATCACATTTTCAAAACGCATTGTCTCCAGGGGGCCGATAGCAATCGGCTCCTCCGGTCTTTTTTCCACCGGCTTTTTCATCAGCTTGTCAAAATTCATTAGAGAAGCTTCCGCTTCACGATAGGATAGAATGATATTTCCCAGGTCCTGCAGCGGCCCGAAAATAGTAGTGGAAATAAATTGCATGGTGATCAACTCACCGGTAGTAAGGGCTTTTCTAAAAATAAGCCAGAGTAAAATAAAAAGAATGGATTGTTTAAGTAAGGTAAGAGATGTGCTCTGAAGAAAAGAAAGCGTACGCACTTTTCTGACCTTGGTCATTTCAAGGTCAAAAATCTTTTGTGTATGTTCCTTTAACCGCCTGATCTCGGGATAAGTAAGTCCCAGGCTTTTTACCAGCTCAATATTTCGCAAAGACTCTGTAATAGCCCCCGACATCTGGTTCGTTTCCCTATTGATAGAACGCTGGATAGTTTTGATTTTTTTACTAAGTAGTCCTGTGAGCCCCCCCAATACAAGAACGCCTATGATAAAGACGGGGATCAACAACCAGTGTTTGGTGATAGCATACCAGATTAAAAAACCGATACCGATAACAGAAGAAAAAAGGATATTAATAAACGCATTAATAAAACGTTCGGTGTCTGTCCGTACTTTTTGTAAAGTAGACAGTGTTTCCCCGCTACGGGTACCTTCAAACTCCTGGAACGAAAGCCGCAATGTCTGTCGCAGACCATCATTAAAGATCTGCATTCCGAATTTCTGTACTACAAGACGCATTACATAATCCTGGAATGTTTTGGCAAGCCGTGCAAGTAAGGCAATTGCCACAGCGATCAACAACCAGAATATCACTCCGCTCACTAATTCCTTTTCCGTCTTGTTACCGGGATGTGTCGCATACTCATCAATGATCTTTCCAAAGATCAGGGGATCTACCAGTGTCAGCAATTGGGCAATACCCGCAAGAGATAGCGATAATGTGATGAGCCAGCGATGGGGTTGCAGGTAAGTCCAGAGTATTTTCAAAAATCAATAATTAAGTGATCCTAAAGATAAAGCTAAGAGCTGAAGAAGGCGGGGTAAAAGCAGTTCTCCCTATAACTGAACATCTTGTACAATGTCTAAACAGCGGCTATGTATCGGCAGCACTTCTTTTGGATCGGCCTCTCCCTGCATCTTTTTAACAAAAGACCCCTTTCGGGGTCTTAAAGCTTTATAAAATTATACTATTTACAATTAATGATTTCTCCTGTCAAATACATTCCGGCGGCCATTATCACTACTGCTCCTGTTTTCCGGGGCAGCGCGTCTCTCAACCGGCCGGCTTTGTTCCATCCTTGGCTGAGACTGTTGTCTTTGCGAAGGTTGTTGTTGCTGGCGGGGTTCTGAAGAACGGTCAAATACGTTTCTTCTTTCCGGCTGTGGATTGTTTGAAGGCTGCCTGGATTCCATCGTTCTTCTTTCCGGGCTGCGTTCAAACCGCCTGTTATTCTCTGAAGACCTCTGCCTGTCTGCATTGTTATCGGAAGGGTTAGAAGGCCGTTCGATTCTTCTTCCTTCATTATTAGGCTGCCGATCATTATTATTCCGATCGAACACATTTCTTCTGCCTGGTGTTTCAGTTCGGTTACCGGTAGATGGGTTAGTTGAAGGATTGGAAGACCTGTCTGATACCCTTCCTTCCGCACCCGGACGATCATTATTATTCCGGTCAAACACATTTCTTCTGCCTGGTGTCTCATTCCGATTACCGGTAGAAGGATTGGATGGCCTGTCGGCTACTCTTCCTTCCGCACCTGGCCGATCGTTATTATTCCGGTCAAATACATTCCGTCTGCCTGGAGTTTCTTCGCGGTTCCCATTGGATGGATTGTTAGACCTGTCGCGTATCCTGCCATCATTATTATTATCGGATGAACCATTGTTCCTGTCAAATACATTTCTCCTTCCCGGGAGATTATTATCATTCCTGTTCCTTCCAGCATTGCCATTATTTCGTCCATCATTATTATAACTGTTATAACTACGGGGAGCAAAACGACGGCTATCGTCACGTTGAATCTGCGGGCGATAAATAGATACCCTGTTATTCCTGATATCTGATCTTCCGGGGCCTGATGATTCACGGAAGCGAACTGGTGTGATGCGACCTGTATATCGTTCAGCTTCACGACGACCTGGACCTGTTACAAACACATTATTTGATCTGCGGCTATAGTTATTAATGATCGTAGTGTTATTGATAATCGTTATGTTCCGGCCCCTGTCTACACAATAATTGCCGATGAGGTTAGAAGTAATATAACGGCGGGGAGCGAAACACCAGTAACCAACCGGCGGATTATAACTACCCATTGAAAATCCAATACTGATCTTGTTTCCGGGGCTTAAAGGGGCCCAACCAA
>CAZGSG010000225.1:0-9635 GCA_964528095.1 uncultured Terrimonas sp. | reverse complement strand
ATCCAGCTTCTCCTTCCATTGCTCTGCGGTGGAATGTAAATGAACGCCTATTTCAATACCGGGTAATGATTCTACCAGGTAAGCCGTGCTATCGAATACCTGCTGCGGAGTGGCCAATCCTACCGTATCAGCCAGTGAAATAATTGTTATATCCAATTCAACCATTTTATTCACCCATTCAAAAACGATCTCTTCTGAATAAGGATCGCCATAGGGATTGCCAAATCCCATAGAGATGTATACAACCAGCTTCTTTCCTGTTTTTATACAAATATTCTGTATCTCTTCTACCCGCTCTAGTGATTGTACAACTGATGAATTCGTATTCCGTTGCTGAAAAGTTTCTGAAATAGAAAAAGGAAACCCGAGATAGCTGATATGCTCATATACGCTGGCTTCGGCCGCCCCACGTTCATTGGCGATGATCGCCAGCAATTTTGACTGACTGTCTTGCAGGTCGAGGTTTTCAATCACCTGCTTAGTATCCGCCATCTGTGGGATGGCTTTGGGAGAAACAAAACTGCCAAAGTCAATTGTATCAAATCCGACTTTGAGCAGGGAGTTGATATACGCTATTTTTTTTTCTGTCGGGATAATGGTCTTCCATCCCTGCATGGCATCACGCGGGCATTCGACAAGTTTGATCAACGATGATTGAATTTGCATTTTACAGGCCGGTTGGTAAGCAAAGTTAACGATCCCTTTGTATACCATCATTGCTCAGCAGGCGGATCGTCAACCGCGCTGCCGCATCACTTCATACAGAATAATACCTGTAGCCACAGACACATTAAGCGATTCAAAATCTCCCGCCATCGGGATCTTTATCTTCTCATCGCATATTTTCATCAATGCGGGGTAAATACCATTGTCTTCGCTTCCCATAACTATCGCAGCCGGTACCTTCAGATCGCTGTCGGCAATATTTATCGCCGCGGTCATCTCACTCGCAAAGACCTTTATTCCATTCAGGTGCAGTTCATCCACCGCTTTCATCAAACTGTTGACGCGGCAAACAGCGATTTTTTCCAGTGCCCCCGCAGAAGTAAGTATAGCGTCTTCATTGAGTGAGCCCACTCCTTTCTCCGGTATAATGATCGCATGTACCCCGCAACAATAAGCGGTGCGTGCAATACCTCCTATGTTACGGATATCTGTAATACCATCCAGTATCAGGAATAAAGGCGTTTCTCCCTGTTCCACCACAAAGGAGATGACCTGTTGCAGATCCTGGTACTGCACTTTGGCTATCATGGCCACACAGCCTTCATGATTGGTTATATTAAACCCGTTTAGTTTAGCCACTGGCACATAGTTGACCGGTACTCCATTTTGTGAAGCCAGTATTTTTATTTCATTGATTTCGGGTCCCTGGGCCCTGGTATCAAGATAAATCTTGTCCAGTTGCTGCCCGCCGCGCAAAGCGGTGATGACAGGGTTGCGGCCAATGACCAGGGTATTTTTTTTGGGGCGGTGTTGCGGGCGGAAATTTTTCACATCGCAAAGAAACTATAAAAGAGCCAAACAGCAGGCAAGATGGCCGGTTTATTACAAACAGATAGTCGCTTCACTGTTGGGTGCTATGTACTAAATACCGATATAATAGTTGATTAATAAAAAATGCCGGTAAGAAAGTAAGAAGGGGTTATCCCGCTTACCAACTTACCGGCAGTGCGCTTTTTAAAAAGCGATCAGTTTATTATTTCAGGCCAAATGCCTTTTTCACTTTTGGAACAAAATCCAGTTTTTCCCAGGTAAACAGCTCTACTTTTTTAGTGATCTTTTTACCGTCTGGTGAACTGAATGTTTTTTCAACTACTTCCGGCTTGCGTCCCATATGACCATAAGCTGCTGTTTCGCTATAGATCGGGTTACGCAATTTCAGGCGCTGTTCGATAAAGTAAGGACGCATATCGAAAACACTTTCCACGATCTTACCGATCTGGCCGTCTGTCAGTTTTACTTTTGCTGTACCGTATGTGTTCACATTGATACTGGTGGGCTGTGCTACACCGATAGCATAGGACACCTGTACCAGGATCTCATCTGCTACGCCTGCAGCTACAAGATTTTTTGCAATGTGACGGGTCGCGTACGCTGCGCTACGGTCAACTTTGGAAGGATCTTTACCGCTGAAAGCTCCACCACCGTGTGCTCCTTTACCGCCATAGGTATCAACAATGATCTTACGGCCTGTCAATCCTGTATCACCGTGTGGTCCCCCGATAACGAATTTACCAGTTGGGTTGATATGGTACTTGATATTATCGTTAAACAGTTTTGCATATTTCTTATACTTAGCCTTCACTCTTGGGATAAGTATTTTGATGATATCGTCTTTGATCTTCGCAAGCATTTTGGCTTCCGTATCAAAGTCATCGTGCTGGGTAGATACTACGATAGCATCGATACGCACGGGCTGATTTTTATCATTATACTCCAACGTCACCTGGCTTTTTGCATCAGGACGCAGGTATTTGATAGCCTTATTTTCTCTTCTTAAAGCGGCCAGTTCTATCAGTACTTTATGCGCAAGGTCCAATGCCAGTGGCATGTAATCATCCGTTTCGTTAGATGCATAACCGAACATCATTCCCTGGTCGCCGGCACCTTGTTCTTCTTTCTTCTTTTTATCAACACCCTGGTTGATATCAGCGGATTGCTCGTGTATCGCAGATAAGATACCGCATGAGTTTGCTTCAAACATATATTCACTCTTGGTATAACCGATACGACGGATAACACCACGGGCTATTTCCTGTACATCGAGATAAGCTTTTGATTTAACTTCTCCGGCAAGAACAACCTGACCGGTTGTAACGAGTGTTTCACAGGCTACTTTTGATTGCGGATCAAACGCCAGGAAATTATCAATCAGGGCGTCAGAGATCTGGTCAGCAACTTTGTCCGGGTGTCCTTCCGAAACGCTTTCAGAAGTAAAAAGGTAAGGCATAAATGAACTTTAGAGTTTAAAAATGGAATAGTATATATTAAATCGGGTGCGAAGATAATACCCGATTTTAATTTATTCTAACACAATTCAATATTTACTGGATAGAACTTAGATTTTGGAATAAATAATACGAAGCCTGAGCCTGCGGGGGTTTGTATCTGCCTGCCCTGTGCTTCCTACCAGCCGGACCCTCCCCTTCGCTATGGTTGGATTAATGGGGCTGATAGAATTACCCACGATCGGGAAGGAAGGATAATCTATCCCTGCAATTTTAGATCCCGGGCTATAGGTCTCATTTCTAAGGTAAAATGGTGAGGATAACCGGAACTGATCATATGCTGGTTCTGTTCCATTCACTACATGCTGAACATAACGGGTAATATTAAAACGCCATACCCTGACCGTATTGCCCAGACCATCTGTTGCTCCAAAAGGAGATATACCAAAACTACCCAGGTTCAATGAGCCCTGGGCATCATAAGCAAGGTCATAAGGAATGGTAAGGTATTTTGCTTTTGTAGCATCATACGCGTCCAGGAATAAATAAGGCGCCGGAGGGAATAATGTATCGGAAACATCATGCAATTGTTCCGCAATGAGTTCTGCCCTGTGCACCACTCTATTACTTACACCAGCCAGTCCGGGAATCTTAAGCGTTGCAAAAGTACCGGGCGTATTCTGTATATAAAGTATATCATCAGGTGTAGTTCCTCCCTGGGCGGCCTGTACCGGTGAGCCGGAATAATCTCTTTTTACATAGTTGGCTGAACTGGCCGTTCCACTCGAAAATGTAAAAAAGCTAACCGCTGTATCCGCGCTTGTTAACGGTCCTCCGTTATTGTCATCCCTGTAGTAGATTTCCAGTCTTGTCTTTGTACCTGTAAGATTGAATCCCATCAGGCCATTGCCACCGGTGGATTCAAGAGAGAACCCTTTAAAGAACTCGCGAAAGGTAGAGTCGGACACATAAGCGCCGTTTGCTGTACTGTCATACTGCAACAATCTTGTACCAAACGCGTCATTCAGGCGGATACGTAATTGTTTGGCGGTAGCAACCGTATCCCTGAATATTTTCATTGAGTCCTTCAGTGTTTGCGGAGAAACAGTCTTTGAACCTAATAATTGTCCTTTATTCACATAATTATGCCTGACAAGATAATTAAGCGTATCGGGGAATCCGCTTGAGGGATCCACTTCATACACATTTATAGTTTGGGCACCGATCGTATCACCATAAGTTTCTACATAATCAAGTGCTAATATTATCGAATCTATCTGTAGACTATCGGGCTTGTTTATAAATGCAAATTTGTAAAAAGAAGGTTTTAGTTCCAGTGAGAGACGGGCATCGGTTTTTCCAAAAAGCGGGTCGTTGTCGATCCGTCCCAGGAAATGTTCATCTACTCCGTTCGAAAAAATAGAATCCTTATTGTCAAGGAAAATATCATTGAATGCCTCAATGGTCAGTGTCGTATCAAATGTGTTGATATTATCTATAGGAGGAATGAGATCACCACCAAGATCTGTGGCTTCATTCAATTTTTTACAAGCGGAAAACAGTAAGACCGTACTGGTAATGATCGCTACAAGAAGGAATGCAGGGTATTTTTGCTTCACAAGTAAAGTTTATTCCTATGAGTTAATGATAACAAGGTGATTAGTAAAGAATTCGTCTGCGAAAATACCATTTCTGTCTATTCAGATTTGAATTCCACCTGTTTTTGCAAAATTTTGGCAATATCAGGCTACAATATCGTTGTACAATTGTATATACTCTGATAAATCAGACTCAGGATTATATAATAATGTTTTTTTACCTCTCACTTTGGAAAACTCGTCTACCAGTTTCTTGTCGATCTTTTCTGCACCAAAAGTGATAGCGTCGGCAAAGGTTGCTCCTCCACGGAACATGGCAAGGTTGGTCGCTTCCTTAAATACTTCCAGGTCTTTTTCTTTTAAGGATGTATGTATCAGCGCTTTTTTGGTAAAATCGGCGCCAAGTTTCTCTTTAAATGTCTGCTGACCTACTGTATAAATGATCTTGCTATGCGCAAAAACCGGTTCTTTTTTATAAACAGTCTTAAGATAAAAAGGTATCAGGCCTGTCATCCAGCCACTGCAATGAATAATATCCGGAGGCCAGCCAAATTTTTTCACGGTTTCCAGGGCCCCCTTACAAAAGAATATTGTTCTGAGCCAGTTATCATCGAACCATTTTTCCTGCTCATCGTGAAAAATGAATTTCCTTTTGAAAAGGTCCTCATTTTCCAGGAAATAGACCTGCAGTCTTGCACTAGGTAAGGAAGCTACTTTGATCTGGAGCGGCATATCATCATTATCTACAGTAACATTGATACCGGAAAGCCTTACCACCTCGTGGAGACGGTGACGACGTTCGTTGATGCTCCCGAACCGGGGCATGATACATCTGACCTCGAATCCACTGTCGTTGGCCTTTATAGCCAGTTTGTTCACAATCTCGGAAAACTCAGTAAGTTCAAGGTAGGGAGACATTTCGTTGGCAATAAATAAAATTCTTTTCTTTGCTGACATGTTGTCCCGTTTAGGTTTGTGTTTTTTTAAAAATTGTGGGCAAAGGTACTGTTTTAAAACTAAACGCCTTACAGAAAGGCATTTTAAAGGCTATAAGCACCCCGAATGATACTACTTAAAAAGGTCGCGGACACAGTGAATTACCTTGATAAAAGCCGTCGTAATGGAAATACGATCGGGTTTGTTCCTACCATGGGAGCACTGCACGAGGGTCATATTTCACTGATCCGTGCGGCAAAAAAAGAGAACCTGCTGGTTGTATGCAGCATTTTTGTCAATCCCACGCAATTCAATGATCCGGCAGACTTTGCCAAATACCCGGTTACCATTGAAAAGGACATTGCCCTGCTGGAGGAGGCCGGCTGTGACCTGCTGTTCCTGCCTCCCGCTACGGAAATATATCCCGGTGGCAAACCTCCTGACAAAAAATATGACCTGGGCTACCTTGAAACTGTTTTGGAAGGAAAATACCGGCCCGGCCATTTCCAGGGTGTGTGCATGGTAGTGGAAAGGTTGCTGGAAATAGTCAGACCCGATAATTTATACCTGGGGCAAAAAGACTACCAGCAATGTATGGTGATAAATAAGCTGATCGGGATAATGCATTTTGAAGGATTAGTAAAATTAACCATATCCCCCACCCTGCGTGAAGAAAGCGGCCTGGCAATGAGCAGTCGTAATACCCGGTTAACAAAAGAAGAAAAAGAACTGGCAGCCGCAATTTCCCGTGCATTATTGTTGATAAAAACCAATCTGAAACAAGGAGATTTGCAACCTTTAAAAGAAGCTGCGCGGGAGATGCTGCTCAGTAAAGGTTTCAGGATAGATTATATAGAAATAGCTGCCGCTGCTGATCTTTCTGTTCCTCTTTTTTGGGATGGAAAACAACAACTGGTAGCGCTTTCCGCCGTTTTTCTCAATGAGGTAAGATTGATTGATAACATGCTTTTAAACTAACAGGGGCTTTTTCCCTTTTCAAAAGATTATTTTTGTACCATGCGAATAGAATTATTAAAATCGAAGATACACCGGGCCGTCATTACTGAGGCAAATCTAAACTATGTGGGCAGCATTACCATTGACGAAGACCTTATGGATGCCGCTAATCTGATAGAGAATGAGAAAGTACAGGTTGTAAATGTAAACAATGGCGAAAGACTGGAAACCTACGTGATCAAAGGAAAAAGAGGTTCGGGCACCTGTTGCCTGAACGGCCCTGCCGCAAGACGTGGCATGGCGGGAGATACAGTCGTGATCATTTCCTATTGTTCGATGGAATTTGAAGAAGCGAAAACCTATATCCCTTTTCTTGTTTTTCCAAAAGAAGGAAATAAACTCTAACCCTCATTCTTACTTCAGCTCTACCAGATGAATAAACGCCTGCTCACTATACTTCAATATGTCTTTTTCCTGGGGCTTGGTATTTTTTTCGTGTGGTGGTCGGTCAAAGATATTGACGGAGAAAAAAAAGACCAGATCAGGGAGGCGTTGCGGCATGCGAGGTACTATCTGGTAGGCCCCGTTTTTTTTATTCTGTTCTTAAGTCATTATATCAGGGCCCTTCGCTGGAGATTGCTGATTCAATCCCTTGGTTATAGTCCTGACAAGGCAAATGTATATTTCGCCGTACTTATCGGCTATCTTACCAACCTGGCTGTGCCACGCCTGGGCGAAGTGCTCAAATGCACTGTACTGGCCCGTTATGAAAAAGTACCGGCTGACAAATTAATTGGAACCATCATACTTGAACGCCTGATCGATGCCATTTCATTGCTGATCATTCTTATTGTAACGCTGGCTGTGCAACCGGGACTTTATTCGCAGCTGATGAGTAGCGTTTTCATAAAAAAAGGAGAAGAATCGCCGGAGGGAATGTCCGGTTACCTGATTGCAGCAATCGTGCTGGGCGTTATAGCTGTTGCCATTATTATATGGATGATCGTAAAAAAGAAAAACCTGCGCGATCTTTTTACCGGTATAAAAAAAATCGCATCGCGGGTATGGCAGGGACTTAGCGCTGTTCGTCATTTGAAGAAAAGAGGCGAATTCCTTTTTCTGACCCTTATGTTATGGACCGCATATATTGGCGGTGGCTATCTTGGATTTATGGCATTGCAGGAAACACAGCATTATGGAATAAAAGAGGCCCTGACTGTACTGGTAGCCGGTAGTATCGGAATGATCGTCACACCCGGAGGTATCGGCACCTATCCGTACCTGCTGGAAAGAACGATGATGCTTTATGGATTGAAAGATAGTATAGCCATAGCTTTTGGCTGGATCCTATGGCTGGCGCAGACAGTGGTGATATTGATAGGTGGTGTAATTAGTTTTGGATTGCTGCCCTGGTATAATAAAAGAAAATTAAAAAGAGCGGGGCTCTAAATTTTAGTAATGAGAAGAACAGATCATATCCCTGGAAAAATATTGCTGCTTTCTGAACTGCTGCGAAGAGTTGCGCAGTGGCGAATTACCGGCAAAACAGTTGCATTTACCAATGGGGTCTTTGATATCCTGCATGAGGGACATATCGCTTCTCTTTCGCAGGCAGCGTCCGAGGCCGATTATCTTATTGTGGGATTAAACGCCGACGCATCAGTAAAAAGATTAAAGGGAGAAAGCAGGCCCGTGAATCAGCAAAGCTCAAGGGCGTTATTGCTCGCGTCACTGGTGATAGTGGATGCTGTCGTATTATTTGAAGAAGATACACCGCTGGAACTTATCAAAGCCATCATGCCCGACGTATTAATAAAGGGGGGAGATTATACAGTAGAACAGATTGCCGGCGCCAAAGAAGTGATCGCGAACGGAGGCCGCGTGGTGATCAACCCCATCCTGGAAGGTTTTTCGACAACCGGGCTGATCACCAAAATGAAAACGGGCTGAAGACTGACCAGTAAACTTAACATTGATCTTTCCGTTCCGTGAATTTTATTGCACATCTTTACCTATAATCATGCAGATGACACACCCCCATCGCAAAACCATTGCAAGAGATATAAGCTGGCTTTCTTTTAATGCCAGGGTATTACAGGAAGCTGCTGATCCTGCTGTCCCACTACGGGAACGGATAAGATTCCTGGGAATTTTTTCCAATAACATGGATGAATTTTTCCGGGTAAGAGTTGCTACGCTCAAACGGATGATCCAGTTTGGCAACAAGGGCAATATGCATATGGAAACAGATCCACAGCAGATCCTGGATGAAATACAAATGAATGTGCTCAACCAGCAAAGTGAATTCAGCAGGATCTGGGATGTGGTACAAATGGAAATGAAAGAACAGAAGATCTTTCTTGTTACAGAAAACGAGCTTAACCAGGAACAACAGGAATTTGTTCGTAATTATTATGATGCGGAAGTGAGTTCCAATGTGATCCCACTCATGATCGAGAATATTCCTAATTTCCCCAATCTCCGTGATAAGTCAATCTACCTGGGCGTAGTGATGTGGAAAAGAGAAAGCGCCCTTAAAAAAAAATACGCGTTGATCGAGATCCCCAGCAAGGTGTTGGGAAGGTTTGTGCTGCTTCCATCCACCAATGGAGAAAATAAGATTATTCTGCTGGAAGATGTGATCCGCTTTAACCTGCCTGATATCTTTTCTTATTTTGGCTATGACCAGTACAATGCCCATGTTTTTAAAGTCACCAGGGATGCGGAACTCGATATCGATAATGATCTTTCGACGAATATCATGCAAAAGATCGAAAAGGGTTTGAAGAACCGGCGCAAAGGAAAACCGGTACGATTTGTATACGACAAGGAGATGGATCCGGGTTTACTCGAATACCTGATCCGCCGGCTGAACCTATCGCGCAAAGACAATATGCTGCCCGGTGGACGTATTCACAATTTCAGGCATTTTATGGATTTTCCCGAACAGGTGTTTAAAATAAAAAAGCCCAGGAAAAAATCATTTGATCATCCGTTGCTAATGGAAAGACGGGTATCGGATGTTGTATTGGAGAAAGACATTATGCTGCATCTCCCGTATCATTCGTTTACGCCCCTTATTGATATCATCCGCGAAGCGGCTATTGATCCCGACGTAAGTACGATAAAAATAACCTGTTATCGCCTCGCTCCCCAATCAAAGATCATTAATGCATTGATTAACGCGGTGAGG
>CAZGSG010000224.1:0-9680 GCA_964528095.1 uncultured Terrimonas sp. | reverse complement strand
GCGAACAAGTCCCGAACGAGACACGAGGCAGGTACGAAGCGGGTCTCTCCCGGTAGGGGGCACTTTCATGTCTGTGCGCCCTATGTTCAAAATGAAGAAAAAATATACACGCTAAAATCTACTCCCCTTTAGTTCCTCTCCAAAAAATAAAAAAAGATCATAATTCATATATTTAGTTAGTTTTGTTAACCATTTGGTTAATTTATGGCGAAGACAAAAAAAGACGAAAGTACAGAAGAAAGGATCTTAGCTGCCGCGAAAAAGATATTTGTACAAAAGGGAATGGCCGGCGCACGAATGCAGGATATCGCTGATGAAGCGGGTATCAATAAAGCCATGCTTCATTATTATTTCCGGAACAAAGAAAAGCTCTTTGAAGTGATCTTTATGGAAGCTGCTGCAAAGCTATTCCCCAAGATCAACCAGATCTTCAGTTCTGATCTTCCCCTGTTCGGGAAAATAGAAAATTTCTGTTCAGAATATATTGATGTAATGATCGAAAACCCTTACCTGCCCTTATTTGTATTGAATGAGATCAATCAGGACCCTGCTCATTTTTTTGAAAAATTATGGGTTATAAAAACCCGCCCTGATCCATCAAAGTTTCTGGCACAGATCGAAAAAGAAGTGAAAAAGGGAACGATCAAACGGGTAAGCCCGCTGAACCTGTTACTGAACCTGATCTCGATGTCCATCTTCCCTTTTGTGGGGAAACCGATGATCCAGCTGACACTGGGCCTGGATGAATTACAATTTCGTTTGGTAATGGAACAACGGAAAAAAGAAATCCCTGAGTTTATTATCAATTCAATAAAAAAATAATTTTTTTCATTTAAAATTAACCATATGGTTAACAAATTGAGATATTTTTTCTTCCTGTTGTTTTTCTCCTGTTGTCTGCATGCGCAGGAGATAAAAAAAATAGCATTACAGGATGCCTACGAACTGGCAGAGAAGAACTATCCACTCATTCGGCAGAAGGTCCTGATCAAACAGACTACTGAGATTACACTTGCCAATCTTTCAAAGGGTTATCTTCCGCAACTCAGTTTTAACGGGCAGGCAACCTACCAGTCGGATGTGACTAAAGTAAATGTTCCGATCCCCGGAATCAATATACCTTCTCCCGGCAAGGACCAGTATAAATTAACTGCCGATATCAACCAGGTCATCTACGATGGTGGTATGATAAAAGAACAAAAGAATTTACAGGAGTTGACAGCAGGAGTTGAAGAACAGAAGATAGAAGTCGAGTTGTACAGGTTAAAAGAACGGATCAACGAACTTTACCTGGGAGTGCTTTACCTTGATGAACAGCTAAAACAAACCGATCTGATTAAAACAGACCTGCAAAACGGCATAAACCGCGTAACGGCACAGGTCAATAACGGGGTAGCTTTTAAGTCTAACCTGAATGTATTAAAAGCGGAGCTTTTGAAAACGGACCAGCGCGTTATTGAATTAAAAGCTTCACGTAAAGGGTTGATCGAGACCCTGGGTTTGTTCTTCAATCAATCCCTGGATGAAAATATTCTGTTTGAATCACCTGTTGCACAAACCACAGGCGCTTTATCTGCAGAAGTGCAGCGACCTGAACTTAAGTTATACGAAAGCCAGTCAAAACTATTCGGGCAGCAAAATAAATTCATCCAGTCAAAGAACCTACCAAAGGCAAGCCTGTTTGTACAGGGCGGGTATGGTCGCCCGGGTTTGAATATGCTGGATAATAATTTTGATTTGTTTTATATCGGGGGCGTGCGTCTCAACTGGGCGCTCAACGGTCTGTATACAAAGAAAAAAGAATTGCAACTGGTAAAAATAAATCAGCAGACAGTCGACCTACAAAAAGAAACTTTTTTATTAACTACCCGCACCCAACTCAAACAACAACAATCCGATATCGACAAACTCGAACAACTGATCAATACAGACAATGAGATTATTGAGCTACGCAAAAGTGTAAAGGATGCTGCAAAAGCACAATTGGAGAATGGGGTTATTACCGCAAATGATTACCTGCGTGAAGTAAATGCGGAAGACCAGGCAAGGCAAACGCTGATCACTCACCAGCTTCAGTTGGTGCAAGCACATATCAATTATCAAACTATTTCAGGAAAACAATAAATGTTTATGCGAAAAAAAATCTATTTCATACCTGTATTGTTACTTGTTTTTACCGCATGTAAAAATAACAGCAATCAATTTGATGCATCCGGCACATTTGAGACCGACGAAGTGGTCGTATCCTCCGAGATCTCCGGTAAACTGCTTTCGTTTACTATTGAAGAAGGAGATACCGTATCAAAAGATAAGGTAGTAGGTGAGATCGATGCGGTTAATATTACACTTCAGAAAGAGCAGGTACAGGAAAGCATCCGGTCATTAAATCAAAAGACAGCAGATGTTTCACCGCAGGTGAGGCTACTGGAAAATCAATTAGCTGTTCAACAGGCCAGGTTGACAAACCTGTTGCATGAAAAAACGCGTACGGAGAACCTGGTGAAGCAGGATGCAGCAACAGGCAAACAACTGGATGATATCAATTTCCAGGTTGAGTCGCTTAGAAAGGAAATGCAGGTTACTCAGCAGCAGGTGAATGTGCAACGCAATAATACATCTACCCAAAACCGATCGATCTTAAGCGAAGGCAAGCCTCTTGAAAAAAGAGTGGAGCAGCTCGAGGATCAACTCAGGAAGGCAAGTATTGTAAACCCGATCAGTGGAACGGTAACCACCAAGTATGCGGAAGCGGGAGAGATTACCGCTTCAGGAAAAGCGTTGTATAAGATCGCGGATCTGTCGACATTGACATTACGGGCCTATATCACCGGTACACAATTATCACAGGTAAAATTGGGGCAGACTGTTAAAGTGTTTGTAGATGATGGACCTGATAAGTACAAAGAGTTTTCCGGGCTTATTACCTGGGTCTCCGACAAAGCGGAATTCACGCCAAAAACAATCCAGACAAAAGATGAAAGGGCCAACCTCGTATACGCCATTAAAGTAAAAGTGAAGAATGATGGTTACCTGAAGATAGGAATGTACGGGGAATTGAAATTGCAATAAACGGAAATAGTTTTGTGGTTCTTTAATTCAAAAAGCATAAAAGAGATAAGATTTTCGGGTAAATGAACATTGAACTCAGAACCAGTAACTAAAAAAAATGAAACAATAAGATCAAACAATGCAAGCTGTAGTCGTTGATAATATTACCAAACTATACGGGACAAAAAAAAGCCCCATCAAGGCCTTGCAGGGAATCAGTTTTGATGTGGGCGGCGGAGAATTATTTGGGATCATCGGTCCCGATGGTGCAGGCAAAACATCCTTGTTTCGTATACTTACCACTTTATTGTTGCCCGATGGAGGAACTGCTACCGTCAATGGAACAGACGTGGTAAAAGGATATAAGGACCTGCGCAAAACCATTGGCTATATGCCTGGCAGGTTTTCTCTTTACCAGGACCTCACAATAGCGGAGAACCTTGATTTTTTCGCAACGATATTTAATACTTCCGTAGAAGAAAATTATGATCTGATCAAAGACATCTATTCGCAGATCGAACCATTCAAAGACAGGAGGGCAGGTAAACTATCTGGGGGCATGAAACAAAAACTGGCCTTGAGTTGCGCGTTGATCCACCGGCCTACCATATTGTTTTTAGACGAGCCCACTACAGGCGTTGATGCTGTATCCAGGAAAGAGTTTTGGGAAATGCTGAAAAAATTAAAAGAGCAGGGTATTACGATACTTGTATCTACACCTTATATGGATGAAGCGGGTTTGTGTGACCGGGTTGCCTTAATACAATCAGGTAAAATACTATCCGTTAATACTCCCGCAGGTGTTACTGCAAAATTTGGAAAACCACTATGGGCTGTAAAGGCCAATAACATGTTGAAGCTGCTTGCGGCTCTTAAGACTTTTGATAAAGTAGAAGATGCTTATCCTTTTGGAGAATACCATCATGTGGTGATGAAAAAAGAATATAACGAACAGGAGTTCAGACAATATCTCGATCAAAGAATACATGAAGGGCTGGAAATGCAACCTGTACAACCTGATATTGAGGATTGTTTTATTTCCTTAATGAAAGCGGAATAAGTATGAATAATGATGATGCGATAGTTGTGGAAGGTCTTACAAAACGTTTTGGCGAGTTTATCGCTGTAGACGCGATCTCATTTGCTGTGAAGCCGGGTGAGATATTCGGTTTTCTGGGTGCTAATGGTGCCGGTAAAACTACAGCCATGCGCATGCTATGCGGGCTTTCTTTGCCAAGCTCCGGTAAAGCAAGTGTGGCAGGGTTTGATGTATACAAACAAACAGAACAGATCAAACGGAACATCGGGTATATGAGCCAGAAATTTTCTTTATATGAAGATCTCACGATCAGGGAAAACATGCGGTTCTTCGGTGGTATCTATGGCAAGAGCAATGCATTTATCAAAGAAAAATCTGCGGGCGTGATCGAACAATTGCACCTGGAAAAGCAGGCAGATAAACTCGTACGGTCATTGCCACTTGGCTGGAAACAAGAACTGGCATTTTCTGTGGCGATCTTTCATGAACCAAGGGTAGTCTTCCTGGATGAACCTACAGGAGGTGTGGATCCTGTAACAAGAAGGGAATTCTGGAGTATGATCTATGAAGCGGCGGCGACAGGGATCACCGTTTTCGTTACAACGCATTATATGGATGAAGCAGAATATTGTAATCGCATCAGCATCATGGTAGACGGAAAGATAGAAGCGCTGGACACACCGAAAGGATTGAAACAGGCTTTCCAGGCCGATTCTATGGACACCGTATTCCTGAAGCTTGCGAGAAAAGCAGTCAGGACTGCGGACTAGGATAAACAATTTATATGAGCGAAGAAAATAAATATCTAACAGGGTCGGGAATGCGCGGGTTGACCAATAAGAAGGGATCGCAATTCCTTGCTTTTGTAAAAAAGGAATTCTATCATATTTTCCGCGATAGGCGAACAATGTTCATCCTGCTTTTCATGCCGGTGGTACAGATCATTATTTTTGGATTTGCATTGACCAATGAAGTAAAGAATTCAAAGATCGCCGTACTCGATCCATCAAAAGACCTGGCCACCACATCGCTGATACAGGAATTCAATGCAAGCCGGTATTTTGATGTAACGGAAAACCTCAGTTCATACAAGGATATCGAAGCTGCATTTAAAAAAGGCAGTATCAAACTGGCGATCGTATTCCCGCCGGATTTTAGTGCAGATCTGCAGCATTTTAATACCGCACAGGTACAGTTGATCGCCGATGCTTCAGACCCGAATGTTGCCAATACGCTTACCAGTTATGCTACCGCGGTAATAGCAGATTACCAGGACAGGATCACCAATAACCGGCAATTGCCTTACACGATTGTTACCGAAACAAGAATGTTGTACAATCCCCAGTTAAAAGGAGCATACAGTTTTGTGCCCGGAGTAATGGCCATGGTATTAATGTTGGTCTGCACCATGATGACAGCCATTACGATCGTACGCGAAAAGGAATTGGGTACTATGGAGATCATGCTTGTTTCGCCAATGAAACCATTTAAGATCATCGTAGCCAAAGCTGTTCCTTATCTTTTATTATCATTGATCAATATTACCAGTATACTCCTGTTAAGTGTATTTGTACTCGATGTGCCGATAAACGGAAGCCTATTATTACTGATGGCAGAAGCAACACTTTTTACTATCACCTGCCTGGTATTGGGCCTGCTGATCTCATCTGCAACAGATTCGCAACAAACAGCCATGTTCATTTCGCTTACTGGTATGTTTCTTCCAACAGTCATGTTAAGCGGGTTTATGTTTCCGATAGAGAATATGCCAAAACCACTACAGGTGGTCTCCAACCTGGTGCCTGCGCGTTGGTTCTATTCTATTGTAAAAGATGTAATGATAAAAGGCGCCGGATTTGAAGCGGTATGGAAAGAAACGTTGATACTGTTGGGTATGACGATCGTGTTGCTGGGGTTGAGCGTTAAGAAGTTCAAAATAAGATTAAGTTAACCGGGATATGAAAACAGGTGAATGGGAAAATGAGGCTCATCATCCGGCTGATGGAGTAAACTCCGGTTTGCAGGTGAGCAGCGTTCATTGAAAGTAAAAATCCGATTTACCAATTTCAAAATTGTCAATTATGCGGAGTTTACGTTTTTTATTGCAAAAAGAATTCCGGCAGATATTCCGTGATCCGGCTATCCTGCGGATCATCTTCATCATGCCGATGATCCAGTTGCTGGTCTTGCCACTGGCAGCGGATTATGAAATGAAGAATATTAAACTCAGTGTAGTGGATCATGATCATTCCAGCTATTCACGTCAATTGATCAATAAGATAACAGCTTCAGGTTATTTTCAGCTCAATGATTATTCGGCGTCTTTTGCCAATGCAATGCAGGAAATTGAAAAGGAACATGCAGACCTGGTGCTTGAAATACCTGCAGATTTTGAAAAGGAACTGGTAAAGGATGATGAAGCAAAATTATTCGTAGCGGCAAATGCGATCAACGGAGTAAAAGCCGGCCTCGGGAGTGCCTACCTGCAAAGTATTATCAGGGATTATAACAGGCAGGTAAGAACGGAGTGGATACAATTTCCCCGGTTCAGTCCGGAGATGAATATCGAGGTTACTTCTTCCAACTGGTTCAATCCAACACAAAATTACCGGCTCTTTATGGTGCCTGGTATCCTGGTGATCCTTGTCACGATGGTCGGGGCTTTCCTGAGCTCGTTGAATATAGTCAGGGAAAAAGAGATCGGAACGATCGAGCAGATCAATGTAACGCCTTTAAAGAAACACCATTTTATATTAGGCAAACTGATCCCGTTCTGGTTACTGGGCATGGTCGTGCTATCGCTTGGTTTTGTGATTGCCCGTCTGGCTTATGGCATCATTCCCGCCGGCAGTTTTCTTACCATATATATATTCGCGGCACTTTACCTGCTGGCCGTACTGGGTCTGGGCCTGCTCATATCCACTTATACATCCAATCAGCAACAGGCCATGCTTATTTCATTTTTCCTGATCATGATCTTTATCCTGCTGGGCGGACTGTATACATCCATCGATAGTATGCCGGTATGGGCACAATGGATCACCCGGTTCAATCCTGTTTCATATTTTATTGAAGTAATGCGAAGGGTAGTGCTCAAAGGCAGCGGTCTTGCCGATATCAAAGGCCATTTGCTGATAATGGCAGGCTTTGCCGTATTCCTCAATGGCTGGGCCATCCTTAATTACAGGAAGCGCAGCTAGAATGATCTTTCACGGGTAATATTCAGCAGACCCCAACAAAACGCACTTATTATCAGGCCATTATATTTCTCCACGACCGATCTTTAAATTGTCAAATTTTCTTATATTCGGAGTACAAAAAAACGAATGCTATGCTAAAGATCGGCGACCTCAAACAAGGTGATATCATTACAGTAGTAGACGAAGGTGTAAAAAGGGAAGGAACAGTTGTGGCTGTCAGCCATGAAGAAAACCAGGCCCTTGTCAATAATGGCATACAGGAATTCTGGTACAGCCCGGAAGAAATGACAGCTGTGCCACTGGACGAAAACCAGCTTTTCCTCCTCGGATTTACCAAAGAAGAAATGGACGGCTATGTGAAATACAAGAAAGATTCCTTCCGGCTGGTCACTCCCCGGAAAGACGATTTTTCCCATATCGAAATGTGGTGGAGAGAGGACAAGCGTCATTTTAATGTTCCACTTGGTGTGCATCAACTGCAAAACCTGCACCTCGATATGACAAAAGTGCACCTTGAAAAGGCTTGATAATTAGCCGGTTAGGAATTTCAAACGGGACTTTATACAAATTCTCCCTGAACCCCGGAAAAATAATCGGGGTTTTTTCTTTTTTAGGGTACATACTCCTATCTTTGCAGCCCTAAAAATTATATGTCGAAACAACCCCTTATCAAACAAGATGGTATCATTCTGGAAGCCCTTTCAAACGCTATGTTTAGGGTTAAGCTGGAAAATGGCCACGAAATATTGGCTACCATCTCGGGGAAAATGAGGATGCACTACATCCGCATTCTACCGGGTGATAAAGTAGGAGTGGAACTATCGCCATATGATCTTAGCAGGGGAAGAATCAATTTCAGGTACAAATAATAAAGGTTCGTCATGAAAGTCAGAGCATCAATTAAAAAACGCAGTGTAGATTGCAAGATCGTTCGTCGCAAAGGCAAACTCTACATCATTAACAAAAAGAATCCCCGCTTTAAGCAAAGACAGGGATAAGCTGGATCCTGAAAACCGGTCAGGGAGTACATCCTGAATAGCGAAAGCGATTCGGAAAAGTATTTTGCAGAGCTGGTGAATGGGTTGCAGGGAACAATAAACAAAAACGACAAACAATAACTTAAGAATATGGCTCGTATTGCCGGTGTTGACTTACCAAAAAATAAAAGAGGCGAAATAGGTCTGACCTATATCTATGGGATTGGCCCCTCTACTGCAAAATATATTCTGGACAAGAATAATATTGACCGCAGCAAGAAGGTACATGAGTGGAATGATGATGATCTGAACGCTATCCGTACTACTATCACTGAAGAAATGAAAGTAGAAGGACAGCTTCGTTCTGAAGTACAGATGAGTATCAAGCGTTTGCTGGATATCGCCTGCTACCGTGGTCTTCGCCATCGTAAAGGACTGCCGGTTCGTGGTCAGCGTACCAAGACCAATAGCCGTACCAGGAAAGGTAAGAGGAAGACAGTTGCCGGTAAGAAAAAAGCCGCTAAGAAATAATTAACTGGCTACGGACCATGAACGAAGATCTTGGGGTAATACCCGAGGACCTTGTTCCTGGTTCGCAGCTTTTTGATATAAGGCTTATTCACAGATGAATCAATTTCGGATAGCTCATAAGCCAGCAGGAGGATTGATTCAGCCCTATCCAGGTTTAAGGATCAGGAAAAGGGTTACTTATTAACAAAAGAAGATTACCTCAGAACAACAATTATGGCAAAAGCACAAGCACAGGGCGGTAAAGGTCAGGGCCAGGGAAACAGCCCCAAGACGGCCGCTAAAAAAAGAGTTGTAAAAGTAGATGCTTACGGTGACGCGCACATCTCTGCAACATTCAACAACATCATCATCAGCCTTACCAACAAGACTGGCCAGGTAATTGCCTGGAGCAGCGCTGGTAAAATGGGCTTCAGGGGTTCTAAAAAGAACACCCCTTACGCAGCACAAATGGCAGCTTCTGATGCAGCGAAAGTTGCATTTGACGCAGGTCTGAAAAGAGTGGATGTGTATGTGAAAGGACCAGGTGCCGGTCGTGAAGGAGCTATCCGGTCTTTATCCCAGTCAGGTATCGAGATCGTGATGATCAAAGACGTAACTCCGCTGCCACACAACGGATGCCGTCCTCCAAAGAAAAGAAGAGTATAATTCGCAGATAAATAATTCGCAAAGGCTACTAAGGGCTTCGCCCGCCGTAGCGTATAGTGAATGCTGACATAGCCCAAATTTGCAATAGCGAAGGCGGGGTCATTTAACAAAGGGTGCCCGATTAATTTTTTACGATTTTTTACCGATCGTAGCACCGTTTCAAAAAAAATCGAAATGAATAAAAACTATGGCACGTTACACTGGTCCAAAGACCAAGATCTCCCGTATTTTCGGTGAGCC
>CAZGSG010000223.1:0-9735 GCA_964528095.1 uncultured Terrimonas sp. | reverse complement strand
TAACCAGGGGATGATCCAACGCTATGGCGGTTGATCGAAGACGAATACTCCTCGGTTGTATCTCGGCACTTACATGTTTTTTTATAACATCCAGTACCTCTTCAAAACTGTACAGTTCATTGATCCGGGTATCTACTACAAACCTGCATTGCGCCGGAACTACATTGTGTTGCTTGTTTTCCGTTTCAATAACGGTTACGCTCATTTTTACCGGTCCAAGCAGATCAGAAACCTTAGGAAATTTATAGGCTTGAAACCATTCGATATCTTTTATAGCCTTTATGATTGCATTGTCGCCCTCTTCTCTTGCCGCATGACCTGCTTTGCCCTGGGCCAGGCAGTCCAATACCATCAACCCTCTTTCTGCAACTGCCAGGTTCATCAATGTAGGTTCGCCTACAATGGCACAATTTATCTCCGGCAGGTAAGGTAAGGTATATTCAATACCACCTGTACCGGAAATCTCTTCTTCAGCGGTTGCGGCCAGTATGATATTGTAAGCGCCATTTTCTTTTTGATGGAAATGCAGGAATGTCGCGATGAGCGAAACAAGACAACCGCCCGCATCATTACTTCCCAGCCCAAATAATTTATCTTCCTTCTCAATGGGCGAAAAAGGATCGAGTGTATATCCTTTATTGGGTTTTACCGTATCGTGATGCGAATTAAGCAGGAGGGTAGGCTTACTCTCATCATAAAATTTATTTAACGCAAACACGTTATTGCCTACTCTTGAATGTACTATATTTCTTGTTCCAAGAAACCGGCAAAGTATACCTGCCGTCTGGTCTTCTTCTTTACTAAAGGACGGGGTCGCGATCAGTTCTTTTAATAATCGGATGGCTTCCTCCTGTAATATGGTTAATGAGTTACTCATTGATAATTGTTGTACCTGAACTTCCGTCAAGGAGTTGTTGCAGGTTTTCAGCTTTTCCGATTATCACTTTTTGCACGCCACTATTCAACGCAGCAAAAGCGTTATCGAGTTTTGGCAACATGCCGGCAAATATTTTTTGTTTTGCCTTTAATTGCTGGTAATAGGCTTTGTTTAGTTCGGGTATCACGGTATTGTCATCATTCGCATCCAGCAATACGCCGCTTTTTTCAAAAGAATAAACAAGACTTACATCATAGATACCGCTCAGCCCTTTTGCCAGTTCCTGCGCAATGGTGTCTGCATTGGTATTTAGTAACTGTCCGCGTTGGTCATGCGTGATTGGAGCAAATACAACCGATAAATTCTTTTCCAGCAAGGTGCTGATCAGGTCCGCGTTGATAGCGTCCACATCACCTACAAAACCGTAATCCATCACGGGGTGTTTTCTTTTATGGGCAAGAATGGAATCGCCGTCCGCGCCACAAAGACCGATTGCATTGCAATTATTTGCCTGCAGCAGGGCCACAATATTTTTATTGATATAACCTGCATATACCATGGTCACGATCTTAAGGGTTTCCGCATCGGTGATCCTGCGACCATCGATCAGTTGCTGTTCGATACCCATTTTTTCTGCCAGTCTGGTAGCCAGTTTCCCGCCTCCGTGAACCAATAAGGCCCGGCCTTTGAAAGAATTGCCGGGAAGATTGGAAAACAGGTTGGCAAACGTTTTTAGAAATGCCGCCAGTTTATTTTCATCGTCGATAATATTGCCGCCGATCTTGATTACGTATAAAGGTGTTTTACCGGCATTGTTTTCACCTGGCGAATAGTTTAATGATATGTAAGAATTAGTTTTCAAAATTGGTTCGTTTCATTTTCAGATTCCACGCAATATTTCAGCAAGCACGGTTTGTGCCGCCCATACCCGGTTTGATGCTTCCTGTGTTACAAGACTGCTGGGGCCATCGAGTATTTCATCACTGAGTTCTACATTTCTTCTTACAGGAAGACAATGCATTACTTTGGCTTTATTGGTCAGTTCCAGTTTTTCATTTGTCAGCATCCATTCCGGGTCATTGGAGTAGATCCTTCCATAGTCCGTAAATGTGCTCCAGTTTTTTACATAAACAAAATCCGCATCCTTCAGGGCTTCATCCTGGTCGGTGGTGATTGTTGCGCCCCTCGTAAATTCTTCACTTAGTTCATAATCCTCCGGGTGGGTGATCACAAAGTCAGCCTTGCCCCACGCGGTGATCCATTGAGAAAAACTATTGGCTACACACTGTGGCAATGGCTTAATATGCGGAGCCCAGGTAAGAACGATCTTCGGTTTTTTATTTATGGGTAAGGGCGTTTGAAGAAGGCTTTCCTGTATGGTAATGATATCGGTGAGTGATTGCAGCGGGTGTAATGTCGCGCTTTCCAGGCTTACCACCGGGATACCCGCATATTTTATAAACTGTTTAATGTATAGCTCGCTATAATCATCTTCTTTGTTTTTTAGCGAAGGAAATGTCCTGATTGCCAGGATGTCAAAATACTTTCCAAAGATGGGGGCGGCATCTTTTACGTGTTCTACTGTACTTCCGCTCATGATGGCCTCCTCTTCAAACTCAAGCATCCAGCCTTCATTCCCAACATTAAATATGATCGGTTCCATCCCGAGATTTTGCGCGGCGATCTGTGTACTTAATCTTGTACGCATACTAGGATTGAGAAAAAGGCAACCAATACGTTTATTAGTGCCCAGCGACTTATCCCTGAAAGGGTCTTTTTTGTAGGCAAGTGCTTTTTGCACTAATCCATCAATGTTGCTGACGTCGTGAACGGAAATAAACTGTTTCAATTTTCTATGTGTTTATATTAATCCTTACTGGCGCGGAGGTTTAAGCCTGCTCCGGCACTGTTATTTTTTCTATTTCTTCTTTCAGGGCATCAATAAACTGCTCAGCGTCTTTTTTCTTCAATGCCAGTGAGGGTAACAAACGGATCACATTGGGTTTGGACTCTCCGGTGAATATTTTTTGATTCCATAACAGGTTTTTCTTGAGATCTTTTAGTTCCTCAGGCAGATCGAAGCCTATCATCAAACCACGGCCCCGAACATTTTTTATTTCAGGAATATTTTCCAGCTCATCCCGCAGGTATTTACCGATCATGACTGCATTACCCATCAGTTTTTCCTCTTCTATTATTTCCAGTACAGCCAATGCCGCGGCACAGGCAAGCTGGTTTCCGCCAAAAGTAGTACCCAGTTGGAAGTGTTTTGGTTTGATATGCGGCGCGATGATAATACCGGCCACAGGAAATCCATTACCCATTCCTTTTGCCATGGTATAGATATCTGCATTGACACCCGCGAAGTCATGACTGAAAAATTTACCGCTTCTGCCATAACCACATTGCACACTATCTGCTATATACACTGCATTATATTTGTCGCAGAGACTGCGGATCTTTTTGAGAAAAGATTCGGAAGCAATATTGATACCGCCTACGCCCTGTATGCCTTCTATGATGACAGAAGAAATTTCTTCACCATTTTTTGCAAAAGCCTGCTCCAGCGCTTTTTCATCATTGAAGGGTAAAAAGATCACATTATCCGTTTCATTTACCGGGGCTACATAGTTCTTATTGTCCGTAACAGAAACAGCTAAAGAAGTTCTGCCATGAAATGATTTGCTAAAAGCAACGACTTTCTTTTTGCCATTATGAAAAGAAGCAAGCTTCAGCGCATTTTCATTCGCTTCGGCTCCACTGTTGCAAAGAAAGAGTTGATAGTCGGGCTTGCCGGAAACCTTACCCAGTTTTTCAGCAAGCTGTTGCTGCAAAGGGATTTTTATAGAGTTGGAATAAAATGCTATTTTTTCCAGCTGGTCTTCTATTCGTTTTACCCAGTGTGGATGCGTATGACCGATACTGATCACCGCATGGCCGCCATACAGGTCAAGATACTGCTCTCCATTATCATCCCACACATAGGAGCCTTTTGCTTTTACAATAGTCACGTCATTGAGCGGGTAAACATCGAATAGATTCATAAAAGAAAATTGATTGAAGGTTTGGGTTTACGGCTGCCCTTTTTTGTAAAAATTGTAAGGAGCCATCAACATTGCCCTCGGTTCATTAATTAAATTTATTTATAAGGTTCAATTCATTTTCATGAATAAAACCCAATTCTCAGATGGCAAATAATGATACGTTTTTCTGGTAGACACTACAGTATTTTATACTGCCTGTCAACTTTTTTCTTCATCCTGTTTGTATTTCCCGTCATCACAAAATCACCGGCCAGAATATCCATATCCTGCTAAAAGTAATTTGCTTTGAGTTTTAAACCTGTAGTCTCTTCCAGTCCGAATACAAGGTTCATATTTTGGACAGCCTGCCCACTCGCTCCTTTCAATAAATTATCTATTGCTGAATGCACGACCAGCTTGCTGCCCGCTTTTTCTAACTGGATCACCGCTTTATTGGTATTCACAACCTGTTTCAGGAAAATAGGCTCTTTGCTTACCTGTGTAAATGGCTGTCCTGCATAAAAGTCCTTATATAAAACATACAATTCCTCCAGGCTGAGATCGCAGGAAAGCGTTGAGCTGATAAAGATGCCTCTCGTGAAATCACCTCTCCAGGGCACAAAGCTCAGGTCGATATCTTTCGCTGGTTGTAATTGCATCAGCGACTCACCTATTTCACCAAGATGCTGATGCGTCAGTGTTTTATATGCCTGGATATTATTGGCCCTCCAGCTAAAATGAGAAGTGGCAGATAAGCCCTGTCCTGCACCGGTGGAGCCGGTAATACCGGTTGTATAGATATCTTTTAGCAGATCCGCTTTTGCTAATGGCAACAGGCCAATTTGTATAGCGGTAGCAAAACATCCCGGGTTGGCGATATTATCAGCCTTGCGGATATTCTCTTTATTTAACTCCGGCAGTCCGTAAACAAAATTGCGGTCATTGAACTTTGCGCTTTCCCCTAAACGAAAATCATTGGCGAGGTCGATTACCTTGATATGGGCAGCCAGTTTGTTTTCTGTAAGAAATTTACGGGATTCTCCATGACCGAGGCAAAGAAATAATACATCGATACTGCCGTCTGTTAAAGCAGCCGTATCATCAGTAAACAACAGGTTATCTGTTTCGCCTATCAGGTCCTGGTGAACAGTATGCACGGGTTTGCCAGCAGTGCTGCGACTATGGATAAAGCTAAGCTCCGCGGCAGGATGGTTGATCAATAAACGGATCAATTCACCCCCGGTATAACCTGCTCCTCCAATAATGCCTGCGTGGATCTTCTTGTTCATGCTTTCCCGTTATAAGTTCAAAAGATGCAGTAAAGAATTGTTTACTGAAGTCAACTCTTTACTTTTTGCTGTCCCCATCCGTTTTTACAAGGTGGTACATCATGGTCTGGTTACCAAAAATGCGGCTAAATCCTTTTACATCATCACCGGTAAAACCAGTATTCATTTCGCCATATTTTCCAAACTTACTGTTCATCAGGTCGAATGGACTTTCAATGCCAATGACCTGGAACCTGTAAGGGTATAGTTGTACAAATACATCACCGGTCACATTCCGCTGGCTGGTTTCAAGATAGGCTTCAATGTCCCGCATTACCGGATCAAGGATCTGCCCTTCGTGTAACCAGTTGCCGTAAAACTGTGCCAATTGATCTTTCCAGTTCAGTTGCCATTTGGTGAGCACATGTTTTTCCAGCGCATGGTGCGCTTTTAATATGACCATTGGGGCAGCAGCTTCGAAGCCGACGCGGCCTTTGATACCAATAATAGTATCACCAACATGAATATCCCGGCCTATCCCGTAAGGCCCGGCGATTGTCTGCAGGTATTGTATCGCTTCATAGGGGTGATCAAAAAAATGTTCATTAACACCTTTTAGTTCTCCTTTTATGAAATATAACTTAACTTCTTCGGAGCCGTTCTTTGTTACTTGAGTAGGCCATGCTTCTTCCGGTAATATGCCTTTTGAAGAAAGCGTCTCCTTGCCTCCCACGCTGGTACCCCAGAGGCCTTTATTGATCGAATATGCCGCTTTTTCAAAATTCATCTGCACGCCTTTTTCTTTCAGGTAAGCGATTTCCGCTTCCCGGCTTAGTTTCAGGTCCCTGATTGGCGTAATGATCTCCACGCCAGGTATCATGATATGAAAGATCATGTCAAAACGTACCTGGTCATTGCCCGCTCCTGTGCTGCCATGTGCTACTGCATCTGCCTGTATCTCTTCCGCATAGGTAGCAATATGTAATGCCTGGCTCAGGCGCTCCGCCGACACGCTTAGCGGGTAGGTATTATTTTTTAATACATTGCCATATATAAGGTACTTGATGATGCTGCCATAATAACTTTCTACAGCATTCACAGTTTTGTGTGATTTAACGCCAAGTGTATACGCATGCGCTTCTATCTGTTTCAGTTCATCCTGGGAAAAGCCACCAGTATTTACGATGATACTATGCACTTCATATCCCTTGTCTTCGCTTAGGTATTTAACGCAGTAAGATGTATCGAGACCGCCACTGAAACCAAGAACAACTTTTTTTGCCATTGTAATCGCTTGCTAATTTATAGATGAAATAAATAATGGAATATCGACCTGAGTTTGGTGCCGCTGCTTTTTTCTTTATCTTTTTTTAGGAAGGGGCGGAGTAATTTCCATTGTTTGAAGCGAAGCAATCGTTCGAATCCTTTTACATTCTCTTTGAAGAACTCCTTGGTCTCCTCGGGCTGGTAATGATCTTTAGGATCAAACAGCATAGCTGTACACATACAGTTCTTTCTTTCCTTGCTCATCAGGATCTCATAGTTCACACAACTTTTGCAACCGGCCCAGAAAGCCTCATCCTGCGTGAGTTCGGAATAGGTAACAGGTTCGTAGCCGAGATCGCTGTTGATCTTCATGACTGCCAGGCCTGTGGTGAGGCCAAAGATCTTTGCCGTAGGGTATTTTTCCCTGGAAAGATTGAATATTTTTTGTTTGATGGTCTTGGCAACGCCGCTTTTACGGAAAGCAGGAGAAACGATCAGTCCGCTATTGGCCACGTATTCGCCATGGCTCCAGGTTTCGATATAACAGAATCCTACCCAGTCACCATTTTTAGTGAGGGCGATGACCGCTTTACCTTCATCTATTTTCTGTTCAATATAATCGGGCGAACGTTTGGCAATACCGGTTCCTCTTGCAGCGGCAGAAGCCGCCATTTCATCTGTGATAATGGTTGAATATTTTTTATCATCCTGGGTAGCTACCCTTACGATGATCTGTTGATTGTCCACTTTTCAAAAAATTATGTATTGTATGGATGACCAGTCCTGGATAAATTGTTGCGGGAAGAATTCACTGACAGGGACCATGGTAAGGGGTTCGTCCTGTCAGCATTCAGGACCGCGTCGGGGGCGGCAGAAAGTAAACACATCATAACCTACTGCATACACGCCACTTGTAATGGCCGCATGAAAGGCAAATTGTTTCGTATGTGTTAAAATATTACTCATGTTTACTAACAAAAAAGTAAATTGGGATACAAATGTATACTATTAATTGATTTCCTGTAACAAATTTTTTGTTATAATATGCTGACTATGGAAGAGTTAAAACCCACCCCAAAACGCCGCTCCTCAGGTTTCAGAAAAATTTTCCTAACGTTCGTTCTGATTATCGTGCTTGTACTAAGCGGCTATATTTATTGGAAATATTATTATCCCTATACCAGCGATGGTGTCAAATCGGGATACCTCAATTTTGCTGTGAAGAAAGGGCAGATCTTCAAAACCTACGAGGGCAAACTGATCCAGGAAGGTATCAGGAGCAAGACCGCCGGCGCCATACAGTCGAATGAATTCGAATTTTCTATAAAAAGCAAGCGCATATTTGATGTACTGAAAGTAAATAGCGGGAAGATCTTCGATCTGCATTATAAAGAATACAATGGCGTTATTCCCTGGAGAGGCAATACCCGCTATATCGTGGACAGCATAATTTCAATGCGTGACCCGGACAAATAATCCAGTCACCGAAAACCGGACCGGGGAAATGCAGCCTTCTATCTAATCTGACATCTAACATCCAATATCCAACATCAATTCCGGAGCGCTAAGCCAACAGCAAAAAAATCGCCGGCCGTTTATGCAGGTCTGTTTTTTCCTTTTTCCAGTCTGCTACTGTTTTGGTTTTGATCCATTCGTTTTTGCCGGTTATGTCCACTGCCAGGCATATTCTTGTAGAAGGGGCGCAGGTTTTTAGCAATACTTCAAGTAACTGGTTGTTGCGATAGGGCGTTTCAATAACGATCTGTGTACAGTTCTTTCTTTTGGATTCTGTCTCCAGTTCTTTCACCGCTTTTTGGCGCTGCTGGTTATCGATAGGCAGGTAGCCGGAGAATTGAAATTGCTGGCCATTCATACCGCTGGCCATCAATGCAAGCAGGATAGAACTCGGGCCTACCAGCGGCCGCACCACTGCATTCATATCCTGGGCGGCCCCGATCAGCAATTGACCAGGATCTGCCACGCCCGGGCAACCGGCCTCACTGACTATGGCAATATTTTTTCCTTCCTGTAATTTTTGACGGAATGCGGCGATCACATCCTGCTCGGCTTTATGGATAGTGAACCATTCATAGTCATCGATCACCATTTCTTTCCATAGCTGTTTGAGATATCGTCTTGCCGTGCGTTCATTCTCTACAAAAAACACAGTACAGTTCTGTACAGCCTCTTTTATATATACCGGTATCGCATTGATGCCGTTTTCATCAAGCAGGGAAGGAATGAGATATACAGTTCCTGGCATGTTAAGCGGTTTTTATTTTGCGTACGCTTAATGTAGCGGCTATAATAGCATAAGCGGGTGCAAAAATGATGACCACATGCATCAGGTAAAATAAGATGCCATTGCCGATGGCCAATCCTTTATGCCGGCCAGTGAAATGAATACTTTGGGAAGGCGAATAATTGTTACGGGCAAAACTATAGTCGAGCATAGAG
The DNA here is from genome assembly GCA_964528095.1 of uncultured Terrimonas sp. GTDB lineage: Bacteria > Bacteroidota > Bacteroidia > Chitinophagales > Chitinophagaceae > CAZGSG01. The sequence goes on along the minus strand of CAZGSG010000223.1, from coordinate 844 downwards.
AAACCATAATAATAACATTCGACGAATAGCACGATGAGCGGGCTTATGGAGCCAATGACCGGGATAAGAGAAAACAGCAACAAAGCCACCAGGTATACTGTTTGCCAGCCACAATTGCGAAGCGCAAGCAGAACACTCCTGCCGGCTTCTTTTTTTATTTCAGCCCATCCGGGTGCATGGTCATTATTGTCAAGGATCGATTCGGTCTTCCTGCTGATATATGCAAACACAGGCGAACCAATAATGAGCACGATATATTTAAAAAAAGAAAAATAGAAAAGTAATAAAGTGAGCCAGAATATAATGCCGGCAAACGTGAAGAGAAAGCCCAGGAAACTGTACTGAAAATGCTGACTCCATTCACTAAGCCTTAAGATATGTGTAATATAGTCGATGACGTTGGTAGCGGATTTCCCAAAAAAATACATACCTGCGACAAACAGGGCGGTATAAATAATACCGGGAATGATCACCCATTTCCACAGTTTGTGTTGTATGATGAACCGATGGGCCTCTCCCCAGGATTGGATTGCTATAACGATTTCCTTGAGCAAACATTAATTTTGAGTGGTAAATATAGGAAAGGATACTGGATGCTGGTGCCGGAAAGGCGAAGTAGTTTTAAACAGGATGCGGGATGTTTCAAAGAAGGAGAGGAAAAAAAAATGATACTGTATATTATCATTTTAGAGAAAGAATACTTTTATGGAGATAGTGGATAGAACCTATTATCACGCAGGAACGTCAGCATTAAAATAACTTGCATTGAGTATCCAGGGTTTCCATTCAAAAAGATCATCATAAAAAAATTACCTTCCAGGATGAATTTCGTGCACTATTAAAC
>CAZGSG010000222.1:0-9747 GCA_964528095.1 uncultured Terrimonas sp. | reverse complement strand
TTACTTCTTTAGGACTCGGTGCTACGAAAGCGGATCATTTACAACTGTGGAGAAACGGTCAGCGTATCCCTATTTATACTTCTGTATCGGCGCAACCGCTTCGCAATACAGATTATGTAGAGTTTTGGGGCGAGATGAACGATGGTAAACCAGACAAAGCCTTATACCGGGTAGCAGATTATCAACTAAGTGATAAATGGAGTTTACAAACAGATACAGCGGCTTATTTTCTAACGGTCAACAGCGCAGGCAATAATTTTCGTTTGTCTCCTACGGTCAATAATGTGGCCGGGAATGTTCTTCCGGCAGAGCCTTATTTTATGCATATAGCAGGCGTTTATTACAAAAATAAGATTAACGTTGGCCGTTCAGAACTGGTTGGAGATTCCTATACGATATCGTCTTCCTATGATACAGGTGAAGGATGGACTAGTGATGATGTGGCTAATGGTGTTACGCTTTCTTTTACAGCTGGTGGATTAAGTCCTTATACTGGTGCAGGAGCGCCACAACCGCTTATTAAAATAAATGCTGCAGGTTATGCATTGCACGCCAGATATTATAAAGTCTCACTTAACGGCGATTCTATTTTTTCACAACAACTCGACTATTACGATTACGCAAAGACTACCATACCGATCAATATTTCACAAATCAGTGGCGGGTCGGCAGCTATCGGCATTTTTAATGCCTGTTCAAGTCCTAATGACAGGATGGTTGTTGCAAAGACAGAGCTGGAATATGCCCGGCAGTTTAATTTCGGAGGCGCCAGCAATTTTGAATTTCAACTACCGGCCAATGCAGCGGGTAACTATCTTGAAATTACCGGCTTTTCTTATAGTGGCCCTGCGCCCGTATTATATGACCTTACGAATGGTAAAAGATATGAAGCGGATATTTCGAACCCATCGTTGTTAAAATTTGCTCTACTTGCTTCCGGTGTCAACAGGAAGTTGGTGCTGGTAAATGAAGCTGTTTCCAATACCCGCGGCATAACTGTTTTTTCACAAAAGAATTTTGTGAATTACGCACTGGCTGCCAATCAGGGAAATTATCTTGTTATCAGTCATCCGGCGTTAACTGTTGGGCCAAATGGAAGTGATCCTGTTGAAGATTACAGGGCATACCGCAGTTCGCCACAAGGTGGTGGTTATAATGCGAAAACGTATATGATCAACCAACTGGTAGATCAATTCGGATTTGGCATAAAACAACATCCTTTGTCGATACGGAATTTTCTAATGTGGGTGAGAGCCACCTATAGTCAACCTGTAAAAGATGTGCTCATTTTAGGTAAGGGTATTAACTATATCCATTATCGTATTTTCGAGAGTTATCCTGACATAAATAAGCTGGATTTTATTCCGACATTTGGTCATCCTGCCTCGGATAATTTGTTGAGCGCCGCACCAGGCAGTTCCGTGCCACTTACTCCTGTTGGAAGAATATCTGCAATAAATGGAGCTGAAATAAGCATCTATCTTCAAAAAGTTAAAGAATATGAACAAGGGCAAAAACTTTCTTCGCCGTTGATTGCAGATAAAGCCTGGATGAAGAATGTGGTACACGTGGCGGGCGCAAGTGATGATGGATTGAATGATATCCTGGTTGATCTTCTTGGTGGTTATGAAAGAATTATTAAGGATACATTATATGGAGGAAATGTCAGTTCTTTCAGTAAAAAATCAGCCAATGCCGTAGACCAGTTAAGCAGTGCCAAACTAACCCAGTTATTTAATGATGGGATAGGGCTGCTTACCTATTTTGGCCACTCTTCTTCTACTACGCTGGAGTTTAACCTGGATAACCCTTCAAACTATCATAACGAAGGAAAGTATCCTATTTTTATAGTGATGGGTTGTAATGCGGGAAACTTTTATAATTACGCAGCTACAAGACTTTTTACCAAAGAAACACTCTCTGAAAGATATGTGCTTGCTCCTCAGCGGGGTTCTATTGCTTTTCTTGCCAGTACGGATCTTGGTATCGTCCATTACCTTGACATATACAATACATGGACCTATCGCAATTTAACCGGTCCTTATTATGGAAAGACATTGGGGGAGATCATGGATGCTTCTATTGTAAAAGTATTTAGTACAACTACAGAGAACGATTTTTATGCGAGATTCCAATGCGAGCAATTTACGCTTCATGGTGACCCTGCCTTGCGGTTTAATAATTTTACAAAACCGGATTACGTAATTGAGGACCGTCTTGTAAGGATTTCTCCATCTTTTATCTCGATAGCGGAACCTGACTTCAAGGTAAATGCCGCATTTATGAATATCGGGCGATCTCCTGCTGACAGTATTGTTATTGAAGTTAAGAGAACGTATCCTAACCTGGTAACAGAAGTGATCAGGAGAGATACGATCAGGGGTATCGGATATGAAGATTCTATAACCTATACGATTCCAATTGTAGGTACCCGCGATAATGGATTGAATAAAATAACGATCACGCTCGACCCAGATCAAAAGAGGGACGAATTGTTTGAAACAAACAATACAGTAACAAAAGACGTATATATATTTGAGGATGAAGCAAGACCTGTTTTTCCTTATAACCTGTCGATCGTAAATCAGCAGAATATAAAATTTGTTGTGTCGTCGGCGAATGCTTTTGCTGTTTCCCGTGATTATATCATGGAAATAGATACTACTGAATTATTCAATTCAAGCTTTAAGAAAAGAACTACGACCACTTCTTCAGGAGGCGTATTTGAGTTTAATCCAGGTATTGTATTTCAGGATAGCACAGTATATTACTGGAGAGTGACTCCTTCGGCTCCTGCGGGTTCCGAAATTTGGAGCAAAGCTTCTTTTGTGTACCTGCCAGGTACTCAAACAGGGTTCAATCAGTCACATGTTTTCCAGCAATTTAAAAATACATATCATCGTCTTACCCTGGATTCTACTTCCAGGCGCCTCAGCTTTGGACAGATAGACCGGAATATTTTTATACGAAGCGGTGTGTTTCCTACCGGCTTTTCACAAGCGGATGGGTTCTCTGTATCGATTGACGACGAAAGGGATATTGCCAGTGTTTGTGGTATATCTAATATTGTTTTTAATGTACTGGATTCAGTTACATTAAAACCATGGCTGAACGCGCATGTGGGGCCTGGACAATATGGTAGTGACGATGTATGTGGCGAAAGCAGGGCATGGAATTTTCAGTTCAATATCCTGGATATCAATAAAAGAAAGAAAATAGGCGAGTTTCTGGACCTTATCCCGGATGGTCAATACGTACTGGTGAGAAACTGTTCTGGTACAGATCCATTGACTAATACATATGCGAATGATTGGAAAAACGATGCTGCTGTAGTTGGAGCGGGTAATACGATTTATGATAAATTAAAAGCACAGGGGTTTGCTGATATCGATTCATTTAACAGGCCACGTGCATTCATTTTCGTGTACAGGAAAAATAGTAGCGGCTTTACTCCGAAATTTGTTTTCAGCGAAAATATTTATGATGCTATTACTCTTTCACAGGATCTCAGAACAAAGGATACCTTGGGCACAATTACTTCACCTTTGTTTGGCCCTGCAAAAGGGTGGAAAGAATTGCATTGGAGAGGAACCAGCGCCGATCTTATACCAGGAGATGAGCCGACTGTAGATGTGTATGGTGTAAATTCGAATGGAGTTGAAACACTTGTTATCCCAGGGTTGAACACAACGCAGCAGGATTATGATATTTCTTCAATCGATCCGAAAGTATATCCTTATGTGAAATTGAAAATGCAGAACAAGGACAAAGTGAATTTTACTCCATACCAGTTGCGTTACTGGAGATTGATCTACGATCCGGTTCCTGAAGGAGCTATCGCACCCAATATTTATTTTAGTTCAAAAGATACAGTGGATGTAGGTGAGCCCCTGAATTTTGGAATTGGCTTTAAAAATATCAGCCAGGTCGCTTTTGATAGCATGAAGGTTAAACTCTCTATACTGGACAAAAACAATGTAGAGAATATAGTGCCTATACCACGGCAGAAGAAATTACAGCCGGCCGACACCATTAAGCTTCAGGTGGCTGTTGATACGCGGGCACTGTCGGGTAAGAATATCATGTCGATCAGTTTTAACCCTGACAATGACCAGCCGGAACACACTTTATTCAATAACATCGGGTTTAGAAATCTGTATGTCAGGCCAGATAGCCTTAATCCATTGATGGATGTTACATTTGATGGCATGCATATACTGAATAAGGATATTGTGGCTTCGAAACCGGATATAGTGGTAAAGCTGAAAGACGAAGCGAAGTGGATGGTGCTTGATGATACTTCTGCATTTTCGGTGCAGGTAAAATACCCGGATGGCAGCATTCATAACTATTCATTCGCGATAGCTGACACACTTCAGTTCATTCCGGCAGGCCAGGCGCCTAATCCTGCGAATGAGGCTACTATCAATTTCTCACCTTATTTTCCAAAGGACGGAGAATATGAATTAATCATAAGTGGTAAGGATAAAAGCAATAATACTGCAGGGCGGGCGGCTTACAGGGTTGCATTCCAGGTCATCAATAAGCCGATGATTTCAAATATGCTTAATTACCCTAATCCATTTACTACTTCCACTGCATTTGTTTTCACACTTACAGGAAGTGAAGTGCCTCAAAATATACGGATTCAGATATTAACCATCACAGGTAAGATCGTGCGTGATATCAAGAAAGAAGAACTGGGACCACTTCATATAGGCCGGAACATAACCGAATTCAAATGGGATGGAACAGATGAGTTTGGTCAGAAATTGGCGAATGGAATTTATCTGTACAGGGTAATAACCAATCTGAATGGTAAATCTCTTGATAAATACAGATCCACGCAAAAAGACAACGTAGATAATACTGATAAGTTTTTCAACAATGGGTATGGTAAGATGTACCTGATGCGATAAAGAGTTTATTTCTCAAAAAGCCGCTACCTGGTAGCGGCTTTTTTTATTTAGGAATACCGGTCAGGCGATAGGCCGGATTATTTATCGTTTCCTTGTTTTGAGCGATGGTCAGTTTATTCAAGAAATTTTTTCCAGCCAATCCTTACAAGGACTTTTTTAACTGAGTTTTTGGCGAAGTCCTTTGAATAGGTGAACATTTTTTTCATCAAGGGTTCCTGTGGTCTCGGCTTAAAAGTCGTGTCATGGAAAGAAACATCTTCGGGAGCGGGTGTGAAATAGTATTGATATAGTGATTTTCTCGTAGTCCCTTCGGGAACATTGATCTGGCTATAACCGTGGTAGGAGATATTCGAGCATTCGAAAATAACACAACGGTTAAACGTGGGGACTATGCTTTGAATACAGTTCTTTACATCCTTATCCCATAGCTCCAATTGTCCGCCCCAATCCTCCTGCCAGGAAGGGTTGAAAAAAATGATCAGGTTAAGTTTCCGGTAGGTCTTTTTAATCGGGTGCAGATTATAGTCAATATGTATATCCAGGAAACTCTTGTTAGCGCCCTGGTGCAAGCCATATCCCAGCCTGTCATTAATGGTTTCCAGTGACCCTATCCCGGTAACCTGTGTAAGCCAGTTTATAAAAACAGGGGAGCAAAGCGCATTGTGTAAACGTTCGAAAGAAGCGTGGAGTTTGCCAAAATCAGAATGTTCGGCTTTTTTTTCATTAATGCCTTTATAATGAGTATTCATCAAATCCATTTTTGGGAAACCGGAAAAGATGCTGGCGGCGATTTCATCCTGCAGGAAATTATCTATTAAAACATGCCGTATAGGTTGATTGCTGTTAAAGAGATGATTTAATCTTGTATTATTTTCCTGATCTGAAAATTGTAATCTAAACACTTGCTCTGCCTGCATCCCTTTTAATATTTTTAGTGACGGTTTGAATGAATGGTGCCGATAAAATATAAATGTACGGCATCAATGTCAGAAAGAAACGGTTATGCCAATCGTCGCAGGTTAAAATCACTGTACACCATGTAAACAGCAAGAATGATAAACAGTAAAGCAGCAGGTGTTTATTGGTGAGTAGCCATTTCCGGATACTAAGCAACACAAAAAGATAAAAAGGGAAAAAATACAGATATAGATAGATATTGTGCCCCGTACTGTAGTACGTCCTGGATAGTCCGAAAAAAGCCCTGGACCGCAGTAGCACAAGCCTCAGAAACTGCCCGGTATTATGCGTAATATAATACAATAGTCCCCAGATAGAATTCGGATCATTGCTGGTCTTAATGTCAATGAAATGGGCCAGGGTAGGGACACCGCAAATGATCCTCTCGTCCCGGAAGGGCAACATCAGGTCTAATTCTCCGCCGCTTCCCAATGCGGTATTCAAAACGAAAAGGAAGACAATGGTAACAGCCAGGGTAATTGTTGCTTTGAGCGGAATCGAAAGCTGTTTGAAAAAACGAAAAAACAGGTAAAGAAATGTACAGGGAATAAATAAAAGGCCGGAGGGTCTTGTAAAAATGATCAGTAGTAAAAACAAAAAAATGAAAAGAGCATTTCTTATGGTAAGCCTTTTCAATTTAAGCAGGTAGCAGCTGAACAGAATCGTGATACTATGGAAAAGAGATTCTGTCTGTAGCATACTATTGAATGCCTGGAAAGGAAAATTAAAAATGAAAAATAAGAGGATAATAAAGGCTGTTGTCTCATTGCTAATATGCCGTAGAAATTTATAAAATGTCAGTGTGGCGACCAAATTAACAATAAGCTGTACAAGGAAAACCGAAATAATGCCGGTCTTTAATTTCATTGACAGCGCAATTAGGAATATCTGCGTGCTATACAGCCAGAAATTAGAAGTGGAGACGGAACCATTTTTTAGCAAATAATCAGCTTCATGTATATATTTGGCGGCTTCGAGATCTGTTTGTATTCCTATTTGATAAACAAGGATGGATTGAACAATGAGCCAGCAGAACAAAAGGATTAGTAAATGCCAGTATTTATTGAAAAAAGGGGGACTCCCTGTTTTGAAATTAGCTGTTTGCATTGCAGTGGTTCAGGCAAAGATAAAAGAAAAGGACTCTCCCTGCATCCTGTTTACCTGGAAGAAACAAGCCTGAAAAATAATAATATCCTTTGTCTGATCTTTGAGAAATACCCTTCCGAAGTTAGCACGCCTTTTAGCTCGAGTATCTTTTTTTCAAAGAAGTGATAACTCAGGGCGCTTATTCCAAGGGCCACCAATAATGCGGAAAATGCAATGACAAGGTCAGTATAAGGGGCAAGGGCAGATGCTGCTACAGCCTGGAGCAGGTAAAGTTTGAACAGCACTAACACGGGCCAATGAAATACGTACAGACCATATGAAATTTTTCCGATTGACCGAAGGGGTTTATTTTGAAAAATCGTTCTGGTCGCCACAGTATTCTTTTCAAGCAATACGATCAACAAAACGGCAAACAGGGAGGAAATGCTTGTATATCCCCATAAAGAAAAATGAGGAAGACCTGGGAAAAGAGTACGACTCAATACAAAAACAAAAAAATGACTGATTAGTATGAGGCCTGATAATTTAAAAACTTTTTTTCTCGTAGTACCAATGTCTATAGTTCTCCAGATCGCTATTAGACTTCCGATACAAAGTCCATCCAGACGGGTCATGTATTGAAAATAAAAGTTCGTATAGCCATTGCCATAATAAATCCATGAGGAGAAACGGAGAAGTATGCAGCCCGCCATTATAAATAGAGCGATAGCCGCAAGTTTTTTATGGCTTTTGCATATAAGAATGATCAGTGGCCAAAAAAGGTAAAACTGTTCTTCTACGGAAAGAGACCAAAAATGATTCAGCAGAAGAAAGTCACTCGGTTTTTGATATATTATATATAACCAGTTTTGTAAATGCAGCCATGTAAACAATTGGTGATCCTGGTAATAAATATATTGTTCACTTAGGGCATTAAAAATTGGAGATAGCAGGAAGAATATAAGCACCACGCCATAATAGAGTGGAAAAATGCGCAAAGCGCGATGAATATAAAAATTTTGAAGAAAATTCTTGTTGTTTCTGGTTGTTAAAAGGATATCGGTGATAAGAAAACCAGACAACACAAAAAAGATATCTACCCCTATCCATCCAAATGCCATAAAAGGAATGAAATCAAAGTAGTGACAGCAAATGACCAGGATAATGGCAATGCCGCGCAGCCCGTCAAGGGAAGGATAATACGACCTTTTCAGCGTCGCAGGATTCATAAATACTGGTTTTACAATAATGGGATATTGGAATATCTCTCTTGTAAAGATTGTTCTTTTGCTCCAATAAATTATGAGTATCAACCACAATAGTTGCTAGTAATAACACGTAAGGAATTTTACCTTCCTTATTGTTGGAGAATAGTAGGTATGGATGAAATCGGGTTAAAAACCGGGAGGTATTTATAAACCCTTAATGTGTTGCAAGGGCGAGCCTGCGGGTAATATATTTCCCCAGCATATCAAATTCCAGGTTTACGAGACTGCCTGGCTGAATAAGTTGAATATTGGTATGTTCAAATGTGTAAGGGATGACCGCGATAGTAAATTTTTTCTTTTTTACATTAAATGCTGTCAGGCTTATTCCATTTACAGCAATGGAGCCTTTTTCGATCATGAGTTCGGCAAATTTTGCGGGAAATTCGAATTCAAACTCCCAACTGCCTTCTTTGTTTTTTCTTTTAGTGCATACACCGGTCGTATCAGAATGCCCCTGCACAAAATGCCCGTCCAGCCGTGAATTGACCAGGAGGCACCGTTCAATATTGACCACGGATCCTGTAATCCAATGACCAAGGTCTGTTTTCTGTAGCGTTTCATCGATCGCCGTTACCCGGTGCTGGCCGTTTTTAATCTCTTCCACGGTCAGGCAGACCCCGCTATGGCTTACGCTCTGATCTACCTTAAAGTCTTCGGAAAGAGTCGATTCTATCCAAAAGGTTTTATTTGAACCATTGGAAATGACTTCTTTAACGATGCCTGTTGTTTCTATTATTCCCGTAAACATTCCCGCAATTTACTACATATTGGCTTTTTTAGGGGGAGGAGGAACTGATACAATCTTTTTACTTCTTAAACTGTTTAAATTTTAAAATTTTCCTTTATCTTTGCAGCTCTAAAAAATACCAAGGAGGTATCAACATGCTGATCATTGATTCAAAAGATTGCGAAAACATAGACAAGGCGCTTAAGAAGTACAAAAAGAAATTTGAGAAATCAAAGACTTTACTTCAACTACGTGCACGCCAGAGTTTCACAAAACCGTCTGTAAAACGCCGGGGTGAAATCCTAAAAGCAGTCTACAAGCAGAACATATTCATCGGGAAGATCGAAAGTTAATTCCTGCTCATAATGATATTAGAAGATGGCTTCAAAGTTTAATAGCTTTGTAGCTATCTTTTTTTATTTACAGGCCAGCCTGGAATACTCATTCCGGCCGGGGTGAAAAGCAGGTATTATAATATATGGCGAAACGAAACCCGGACAATCTTGAAAATTCTGCGCTCACTGGGCTGCACGGTGAAGAACAGTTCAGTCCTGGTATTCTCCCTGCTACCGCATACACCGCATTTATAGAGTACCTTAAATATGAAAAAAGGTATTCACAGCATACCATTATTTCCTACCAGACAGATCTCCGCGACTTTTTTGAATACATGCTCATTACTTTTGGTAATACAGGTCTCAAAGACATCAATCATACCTATATCCGAAGCTGGCTGGCATCCATGAAAGAAAACGGCCTGAGTTCCAAGACCCTGAACCGGAAGATCTCC
>CAZGSG010000221.1:0-9784 GCA_964528095.1 uncultured Terrimonas sp. | reverse complement strand
CTGAATAAAGCGGGTGAATATTTACAGCGCTCAATAAATTATAGTCAAGAAACAAATGACCGGGAAAATCTCGGATATTTTAGTGGTATCCTTGCAGAACAACAGGAACTGAAAGGCGAATATAAAGCGGCCATCAGTAATTATAAGCTGAGTTTTGCGATGCAGGATTCTTTGTACTCACAGGAGAATAAGAACAGGATCGCATCCATTGAAAGTCAGAAGGAAATAGACCTGCGGGACAAAGAAATACAGATCAATAAAATTGCACTAACGGCGGAAAAAAAGATGCGGATTGCTATGATCGCCGGCCTGGGGCTATTACTTGTAATTGGAGGATTACTTTACCGGCAGAGCAGAACAAGAAAACGCACGAATACCACATTATTGCAGCTGAATAATGAACTGGATGAAGCCAATAAGGTAAAAGCGAAATTTTTCGCCATTCTTAGCCATGATCTCCGCAGCCCGGTGGCCAACCTGATCAGCTTCCTTGAAATGCAACAGGAAGAACCGGGTATAATGAATGCGGAAGAAGCGGCACAACACCAGCAATATATCAGCCATTCCGCAAGATCACTTCTTGAAACAATGGAAGCGATGCTGCTATGGAGTAAGGGACAGATGGAAAATTTCAAACCCCAGATACATTCCGTGCCTGTGCGTGATATGTTTGCCTACATACAACGCTTTTTTGAAAACAGTGGCAATACCAGGATCAGCTTTAATGACCCGGGAGACATAAAAGTAAATACCGATGAAAACTACCTGCAAACAATAATGCATAACCTTACTGCCAATGCGCTGAAGGTGTTAAAAGATACACCTGGTGCTGTTATCGAATGGCAGGTAAAACAGACCGGTGATAAAACCACGCTCTCTATTACCGACAATGGGCCGGGAATAAATGAAGAACAGGTAAAAGCATTATACGATGATGCGGCCGTTCCCAATGCCAAAACAGGATTCGGGCTTCACCTCGTACGTGACCTGGCCAGGGCAATACACTGTAAAATAACCATGCAGTCACAACCTGGAGCAGGCACAACTTTTACATTGATAGCATAACGCAGTTTGGGATTTGAAACATGTTTGTAAATTCTCTATAGTTTTTTTTAACACGGAATCACGGAGTAAGGTGGTTAATTGTTTTTGCCTGGTCATTGTTTTACTATTAATTATTAACTTTTGGGAGGCTCAAAATAAGGAATGCACGGAACTGGTAGCGTTTTCCAACTCCGTGCATTCCTTATCTGGGTTGACAAATAGCTTAAAGACCAGTAATAAAGTTCAAATCAAAGAAAAAGAATAACCACCTTACTCCGTGATTCCGTGTAAAAAAACATCCCAGCCCAGTCCAGGCTTAGATCATAACACCCGTTAGTTTATTTTTTCGTTAGTTATACAGATATTTGCACAATATGGCAACGAACGATAAAACGAGTTATCCCAAAGAAAAAATCCGCATACTTTTCCTGGAAAATATAAGCGACCTGGCCGTAAAGAATTTTCAGCAACAGGGTTATGCACAAGTAGAAAAAATCAGTAAAGCACTAACGGAAGATGAGTTGGTCAAAGCGATCAAAGACGTTCATATCCTGGGCATCCGTTCCAAAACACAGATCACCCCACGCGTATTGGAAGCTGCTACCAAACTACAGGCGATTGGCTGTTTTTGCATCGGTGTCAACCAGGTGAACCTGAAAGCAGCTACCAGGAACGGGGTAGTGGTCTTTAATGCACCTTATTCAAACACAAGATCTGTGGCAGAACTGGTGATCGGCCTGGCTATCATGCTGATCCGGCGGATTCCCGATAAAAATAAAGCCGCCCACGAAGGCATCTGGATGAAAGAAGCAAAGGGCAGTTTTGAGCTCCGGGGCAAAACACTGGGAATTATCGGGTACGGTAATATCGGTTCGCAGGCCAGCGTACTGGCAGAATCCCTTGGAATGAAAGTGATCTTTTATGATGTAGAAACCAAATTGCCGCTTGGTAATGCCACTGATGGTAAAACACTAAAAGATGTGTTAAGTAAAGCCGATGTAGTGACATTGCATGTGCCCGAAACAAGCCAGACAAAAAACATCATCAACAAAAACACGCTTAAGCACTTTAAAAAGGGTAGCATCCTGATCAACTATGCCAGGGGAGAAGTGGTTGACCTGGACGCACTCCGTAAATCAATTGTAGACGGACAGGTAGGTGGTGCAGCTATCGATGTGTTTCCATGGGAACCCGAAAAGAACGGCGATCGTTTTCAAAGCCCGCTGCAAGACCTTCCCAACGTGATCCTGACTCCGCATATTGGCGGTTCAACAGAGGAGGCACAACAGAATATTGGCGAAGACGTGAGTGTGAAACTGCTCAACTATCTTGAAAAGGGGATCACATTTGGTTCGCATACGGTTCCGGCGCTGGCATTGCCCCCGCAGGAAAAATCGCACCGGATCTTACATATTCATAATAATGTACCAGGTGTTTTGTCTGCCATCAATACAGAATTATCGAAACACAATATCAATATAGTCGGACAATACTTAAAGACAAATGATGAAATAGGATACGTGGTACTTGATGTGGACAAACAATTGTCTGCACAGGCACTGAAGTTGCTGCGGGACGTGAAGCATACGATCAAAGTGCGGATGTTGTACTAATCTTTAATTATGACTAACGAGATCATTCAAAATTTACTGGATGCGTTATCCGTATCACCTGACAATATCCCCTTGCGGATGCAGGTGGCAAACATGATGATGCAGGAAAAAATGTATAGCGATGCTGCTGCTCAATACCAGGAAATCTTACAACGGAGCTATGGAAATGTAAAAGCGCAGACAGGACTGGCCGCCAGTTATTATCACCAGCAAAAATACTCCGCCGCAATAGTTGTGTATGAACAATTGCAGGACCAGCTTTCTGTTAATGAACAGGTTTTATTCATTAAATGCCTGATCAAAGAACAATCTATTTCCCAGGCAACTGGTATCTACCAGCAACTGGTCACGTTGAACCCGGGCTTTACAGATCCTGAAATCGATTCCGTTTTGCGTATTTCCCATCCTTCATCAGATAATAATATAGATGAATTGACGGATCTGGATATGGACAGCGCAAGATTTATGGAAAAGCCAACCATTAAGTTCGACGCGGTGGGGGGCATGAAAAAAGTAAAAGAGGAGATTGCGATCAAGATCATTCAGCCATTAAAAAATCCTGAGCTATACCGTGCATTTGGTAAAAAAACCGGTGGTGGTATATTACTATATGGTCCCCCGGGTTGCGGAAAAACATTTATAGCAAAAGCAACGGCAGGGGAGATAGATGCCAAATTCATTAATATCGGGATTCACGATATCCTGGACATGTGGATTGGCAACAGTGAAAAAAATCTGCATGCCATCTTTGAAACTGCCCGTCGCAATACGCCCTGTGTGATCTTCTTTGATGAAGTAGATGCAATGGGAGCGAGCCGCAGCGATCTCAAACAGTCGGCGATGCGACATGTTATCAACCAGTTCCTCGCCGAACTCGATGGTGTTGAATCAGACAATGAAGGCGTGTTAATACTGGCAGCTACCAATGCACCCTGGAGCGTGGATTCAGCATTCAGGCGTCCCGGAAGATTTGACCGTATCATATTTGTGGAACCTCCGGATGAAGCGGCACGGGAGGAAATACTGGTTTCCCTGCTCAAAGGAAAACCCGTAGAAGATATAGATACAAGGAAAGTAGCCGCCGCTACCACTGATTATTCAGGAGCTGATCTGAAAGCGATCATTGATATAGCTGTAGAAGATAAATTAAAAGAATCAATGAGCAAGGGTAGTATTCAATCCATCACGACCAAAGACCTGCTCAAAGCAATAAAACAACACCGGCCTACCACGCTTGAGTGGTTTGCTTCTGCCCGTAACTATGCCCTGTATTCAAATGAATCCGGATTGTACGACGATATCCTGAAATACCTGAAAATAAAAAAATAAATGGCTGAGATCGACGCTTTTCTTGAACGGGCTAATCTATTGCTCAACCAGGGGCGTCCTAAAGAGGCGGAGGGCTGGATAAAAAAAGTACTGGAAGTAGAACCGGAGAACGATTACGCCATTTCACTACTGGGACTTTGTTATATTAATAACAAGGAACTGGACAAAGGGATTCAAACAATCCGTAAGGCGATCTCTATCGATCCTGAAAAAGCACATTATTTTTATCTACTGGCATTCGCTTATTACCAGAAAAACGATACCTACCAGGCTACAGTATACATTACCCAGGGTATTGAAATGGACCCTTATCATGCTGAACTCTACGGGCTCTATGCGTTTATACTACTGGAAAAAAAGGATTTTAAAGAAGCCCTGAAAAAAGCGGATGAAGGATTAGCGATCGATGCAGAAAATATTACCTGTCTGAATGCAAGGTCAACGGCGCTAAATAAACTGCGCATGACCGATGAAGCAATCGCAACAATGCAAAATGCGCTGGCACAGGATCCCGATAACGAATTCACGCATGCAACTATCGGTTGGAATTACCTGGAGAAAGGTAAACACCGGCTGGCGACTAAACATTTTCGTGAAGCCCTTCGTATAGCCCCAGGTCATCAGAATGCAAAGACCGGGTTAAAGGAAGCGCTCAAATCGAAGATCGCTCCCTACCGCTGGTTGTTACAGTTTAATTACTGGCTTCAGAATAAAGGGAAAAACTTTCGCTGGGGATTCCTGATCGCTCTTTTTATTGGTGTAAGGCTGATCGCAACGATCAGTAAAAACAATCCTGAAACGGAGTCGATCGGCTTAATGGTGGCAGGCGCTTATTTATTATTTGTAGCCACTTCCTGGATCATCAATCCACTGGCTAATGCGTTCCTCCTATTTCATAAAGACGGTAAATACGCGTTGGACAATTCTGAAAAATGGAACGCGATCGCCTTCATGAGCTGTGTATTATTCGGTATTGTACTATTGACTCTCGCGTTTGTGCTTCCGCTAAGTAAAGATATGTCGGGCAATTACCTGGCAATGACAGGGATTGCTTTCTCGCTGTCAATCCCTTGCGGACATATGCAATTCCCCCTCCGGTTAAAAGGGAATAAATTATCACAATGGATCGCGATGGGACTACTGCTTATCGGCGCCATGGCGATAATTGCCGGCTTTATAGCAGCCCCTTCGGTAGAGATTTACTTTGTTGCTTATTTTGTCCTGTTTGTTATTTACACATGGACTTCCGCTTTCTAAATGCGTGTTCTCTTTTTTTATCAAAAATAGGTATAGGTTGTAGATACTCTTTTGGTCATACCTGCGCCTGATCCCCGGGTTTCTCTCACATTAGAGATTTTTTCTACGGTTAGCTGACCATTGTACGTGTAAGTATGATCAATATCGAAATCGTTGATTTTTTCGCGGACCGTTTCTTTACCGGGGTTATTTTTTTGCAACACTACCTGTGGTAAAAACAGATAGTGTTCAAAAAAGTTCCTGATGGGATTACTTTCTTCCACATTTGTTTTATTATCATAAAGACTGTACTCACGGGTAGTTTCGAGTGACAGGCCGGTTCCATTATGAAGATATTCCCGGTACCTGGAAAGATTCCCATCAGCCGCATAGTCGAACAAACATTTTTTGGTAAGCAGAATGGTTCCGTTTGGTAATGGAGTTGTACATTCAAACTGGGTCAGCCGTCTCTTTACATCATAGGTAAAGGAGACCGTACTATTCTTTCCTCCTCGGTCCAGGTGTATGTCAATCGAAGAAACATTGCCATCCTTATAAAAATAATAAAGCGTATCATGTCCGGCCAGGGTTGGTGTGATCATTTTTTTTACCCGCTTGTTTTCATACACAACATCGTATGAAAAATCCATGCTTCCTACGCGGATCTTTGTTACATAATTATCTGCATCATAATTATATTGATAAAAATGGCCCAGGTAGCTATGTTCATCTATGTCCACTTCCTTTAATTTAACGCTTCGAGCATCACTTGTGGCAGCGGGTGGGGGGGAGGGTAGTTCGTATCCTTTTTTCTTACAACTGATCAATACAAAAATGGCCCCGAAACATAAAAAAAAGACAGCGCTATATTTCATAGAAGGTAAAAATTTGAAAGCAATCTCTTTCAATTATATGATAATAAAGATCGGTTTTGACTGAAATGCCGGTTGAGCTGTTACAATTGCCTTATCAGCATATTAAAAGACTTTCCACTCGTAAATACAGGTCGAATAATCTTTGATCCGATTCTGAAAAAGCAGCTTATTTTCTTATATAGTTTTCAATATTTATTGAAAATTATGTAAATTTGTAGCGTTAAATTGATTGTATGAAAGTAGTGATCATAGGCGCAGGTTTTGGCGGATTAAAACTCGCCCGCAAACTGAATAACAAACCCGGCTTCGAAGTAGTGCTCATCGACAAATTCAACTACCATCAATTCCAGCCGCTGTTTTACCAGGTGGCCACCGCGGGATTGGATGCCAGTAATATTTCTTTCCCTTTAAGAAAGGTTTTTCAGAAAAGCAAAAATGTGCGTATCAGGCTGGCCGAATTAAAGGAAGTAATACCTGCAGAAAATAAGGTGGTGACGGATATGGAAGAAATTTCCTACGACGTGCTGGTATTGGCCACCGGCGCGGACACGAATTTTTTTGGGAATGCGGAGCTGGCGGAAAATGCCTTCCCTATGAAATCAACCGTGGAAGCATTGCAATTGCGGTACAGGCTGCTGCAAAATCTTGAAACGGCACTAACCGTAACTGATCCCGGCGATCTGCAAAAACTAATGAATATCGTGGTAGTGGGCGGCGGACCGACTGGAGTAGAGGTTTCCGGGGCACTGGCTGAAATGAAAAAGTATATTTTACCCAAAGAATATCCTGAGCTTGATTTCGGGAAAATGCATATTTATTTACTCGAAGGAATGGGCAAGACCCTGGCAGCCATGAGTGGCAAATCATCTGAACAATCACAGAAATATCTGGAAAAACTGGGAGTGAAAGTGCTGACAAATACGATTGTAAAAACCTATGATGGTAACAGGGTTTTGCTAAATGATGGAAACACCATTCAAACAGCCACCGTGATCTGGGCCGCCGGTATTAAAGGAAATGTTCCGGAAGGCATTGATAAATCATTAATAACGAAAGGAAACAGGATCATAACAGACAGGCATTGCCTGGTCGGCGGACATGCTAATATTTACGCCATTGGCGACCTGGCTTATATGGAAACGCCCAAGTACCCCAGGGGGCATCCACAGGTAGCGCCGGTAGCCATGCAACAGGCCGCATTACTGGCCGACAATCTTGTTCGGATGGAAAGGAAATCAAATGAATTATTTGAGTTCGAATATTTCGATAAAGGCTCAATGGCAACGGTAGGCCGCAACCTGGCTGTAGTGGATGTACCCAAACCTAA
The DNA here is from genome assembly GCA_964528095.1 of uncultured Terrimonas sp. GTDB lineage: Bacteria > Bacteroidota > Bacteroidia > Chitinophagales > Chitinophagaceae > CAZGSG01. The sequence continues at coordinate 2,360 of CAZGSG010000221.1, read as the reverse complement.
ATTACATTTCGGCGGTTTTTTTGCCTGGATGATCTGGATGGGCTTACACCTGATGCTGATCCTCGGCGTAAAGAACAGGTTCTTTGTTTTTAGCAACTGGCTGTATAATTATTTCACCTATGACCAGAACCTGCGATTAATCTTTAAAGAATTTGATAAAACCGCAAAATCAGTCGAAACAAGTCCTAAGCTATTCAAGGAACAGGTGAGTTAATTCAAAATTCAAAAGTAAAAATTCAAAAATAGTCTCTGTTCACCTGGCGATCCCCGGGGTTTGGGTTTTGCATTTTTACTTTTGAATTTTGAATTAACTTCTTCGCTCTTGAACGAAAAGCCGCCGTCTCCTGGTCCCAGCGATCTTCAATGATGGTTTTTATTTCCGGGATGATCTCGGGATACTGTTTACTGAGGTTCCCTAAAATGGTCAGCGAAAAAGCTTTGACAGCAGCTTTTTCAGTGGGAGAGAGGATATAGTCAAAGCAGGTGTTCATTAAATCGCCCTGGAATTTTGGAGGAATGGGCATTTCCTGTAAAAGACGCATCGTATTACGTTTCACAGCATCATGTATACCTGGTTTCCGGAGATTCTTAAGCAGGTTGGAAAAGTGTTTCCTGATAAAAACCGGATGCGCTTCCACACAATAACTCATGGGCCAGGCGGCACGCTGCACCACACGGTATTCGTCATTTAAAAAAAGAGCAAACAATTCATCAAAACGCTGCTGCGAATTGCCGACCCATTTCACAATAGTCGCGCAATTCGCTTTTGAATGTTCTTTTATTATTTGTTCACGTAATTTCATACTACACTAGTGACGAATAATTTTGCCGGTCACTCAGCAAAAATAAATGCCCTGTATTATTTTTATAAATCATTTTATTCTCAACCAGCCGTTATGAGAAATTTCCTGATTTTTTTCGTGATTTTTTTTGCAGCATGTAAACAGCCCGTGCAGCAACATTCAATCGTAATACAGACTGATTTCGGGTTAAAAGATGGTGCTGTGGCAGAAATGAAAGGCATTGCAAAAGAGGTGGATAATAGCCTGCAGCTTTTTGATCTTACACATGAGATCACCGCGTACAATATCTGGGAAGCCGCTTACAGGCTCAGCCAGGTAACTGAATACTGGCCTGCGGGTACCGTATTTGTTTCTGTAGTGGATCCCGGCGTGGGCACCGATCGCAAATCAATGGTGGCAAAAACAAAAAGCGGGCAGTATATCGTTACGCCTGACAATGGTACACTGACATTGCTTGCGAGATCGCCAGGCATTGAAGCCGTCAGAGAAATTGATGAAACGATCAACCGGCGCAAAGGCTCCGAAAGATCCTATACATTTCATGGCCGCGATGTATACATGTACACGGCAGCGAAACTGGCTTCCGGAAAAATTTCCTTTGAAGCGGTAGGACCCGAACTGAATCGCCCGGTCACCAGTTTTCCTTACCAGGAACCAACGCTCACAAATGGAACACTAAAAGGAAATATCCCGGTGCTGGATATCCAGTATGGAAATGTGTGGACGAATATTCCGGATACACTGCTTAGACAAGCTGGTATAAAGAATGGTGATTCATTGGTAGTAAAAATTTTGATGAAGGATTCTTTAGTATGCACGGTGCAGGTGCCGCTGGTGAATTCTTTTGGTGATGTGGCGGAAGGAAAATCGTTGGGGTATTTTAATAGTTTACTTAATTTTTCGGTGGCGGTTAATATGGGGAGCTTTGCGGGGATATATGGAATTAAGCCCGGGCCGGATTGGAATGTGGAGGTTTATAAACTTAGATAAGTTGTCATAGTAGAGTAGTAATAGCGTCCATTCACATTTATTTCTTTGACGCTCTGGCTATTTTGTTATAGTCAAGTGCAAGACCGATCCAGTAATCAAATATCTTTTGTGTCTTTAATGCATCTTCATCTATGCGAACATATCCTTTGTATTCCCGTTTTCCCATTACAACAGTGCTGCAACCTTTTTTCCTGATCGCGTCTTCATGAAAATCGGGTTCAATGCGGCACATAATTTTTTCAGCGCCCACGGTAATACACATTTTATCATTAATCATAAAGGCCAGACCTCCAAACATTTTTTTCTCTTTTACATTGGATAAATGTGAAAGAGCAATTCTGATCTTGTTAGCCAATTTTTCACTGTATGCCATAGTTCATGGTTTAGCAATTTTTTCAAGTTCTATAAAAAAGATGGTTCTAAAATTGTGCAAGGTTCTTATCAGTGGCTATTATAAGATAAACAATCTTCGCCAATCCAAGCTTTACCTCCCTCTCTCAATTTGCAATAAGTCCTATAATTTATATTAAGTAAAAAATACAATATATAAAGTTTATCTGGAATTAC
>CAZGSG010000220.1:0-9787 GCA_964528095.1 uncultured Terrimonas sp. | reverse complement strand
TATCAGCAGCGATAGCGCTGCCTACCTGGACGGTAGTGCATATGCACCAACAGCATTTTCATTGACAAGAAGCACGGTTGGTATGCCGTTGTCTACTTTTTTTGGTTATGTGCAGGAAGGTATATTCCAATCGGCTGATGAGTATACAAAAAATGGTGTAGCGCATACAGGTCTTACAGCAGCTAATGCCGCAGGTCATTTCAGATTTAAGGATTTGAATAATGATAAAAAGATAAATGCGGACGATCGTACTTACCTGGGTAACCCGCATCCTAAGTTCAGTTATGGTTATAGTCTGAACCTGACTTATAAGAATGTAGACCTGGGTATTTTTCTACAGGGCGTAGCAGGAAATAAGATATTTAACTACTGGAAAGTCAACAGTGTATTCCCGGGCGCATTAGGTGAAGGAGCGAATGATACCTGGAGCACTACCAATACTGACGCTAAATTACCGATATGGGATAATGTAGCATCGGAGGATAAATTGCCGTCCAGCTTTTTTATAGAAGACGGTTCTTATTTAAGGTTGAAGACCCTTCAGCTCGGGTATACAATATCTCCGAAAAAAGCATTCAATAAAATACGTTTTTATGTGCAGGGGTATAATCTTGCCACATTTACCAAATACAAAGGAATAGATCCTGAAATAAGTAACGGAAGCGCGACCAATATAGGAGTTGACTTTGGTGGCAACTATCCCATATCGAGGAAAATTGTTTTTGGTGTCAATTTCGGATTGTAAAAAGTATTTTAAATCATTTGTAATATGAAAAAATTATTAATACTACTGTTGGCTGTAATGGCAATAAGTACAGGATGTAAAAGAGATTTTTTAGATGTACCCTCTACTACAGGTGTTACACTGGATGAACTTTCCAATAAAACCGGTGTGCAGCAATTATTGGTAGGAGCTTATCATGATGTGACGGGATTAACAGTTAAGTCCGGCTGGTGGAGCACTACAGGCACTAACTGGATGTATGGCGATATAACTTCCGGCGATGCGTATCGCGGTGGTACGAATGATGGACCGGAGGGATTAGCATTGGAACATTTCCAGGCTTTGCCTATCTCTACCTACCTTGCTTCCAAGTGGCGTACTGTGTATGATGGGGTGGCGAGGAGCAATAAAATAATACTGGCTGCAACCGCTGCAACAGATATGACTGCCGCGGAAAAAACAGCGGTGATAGCGGAGGCAAGATTCCTGAGAGGGCATTTTCATTTTGAAGCAAAAAAGATGTGGAACAATGTTCCTTATATCGACGAGACTGTTACTGATTTCAAGGTATCTAACCAGGTTGATATATGGCCAAATATTGAAGCGGATTTTAAATTTGCCATGGATAATATGCCCGCTACGCAAAAGTATAAGGGCCAGGCAAACAAATGGACAGCTGCCTGCTACCTGGCAAAAGCCTATATGTTTGAGAAAAAATTCACAGAAGCAAAGGCGTTATTGAATACTATTATTCCTGCCACATATGGAGGCAATGGTAGTGGTGTTACTTCCCAGGGACAGGCGTACGCGCTGATGGCCAACTTTGATGCGAATTTTGATGCAGGCACAGAGAATAGCCCGGAGCATATATTTCAAATACAATTTTCTGCCAATGACGGATCAAATGGAGGTAATGCCAATATCGGCGATATCGCCAGTCAACCCGCTTTTTATCCATTGACGAGCTACTACCAGACCTGGAAACAACCTTCCTATAATTTGGTGAACGCATTTAAAACAACAGCTACCGGTTTGCCGCTGCTGGATACATACAATGATGTGAACATGACCAATGATGCCAATCTGAAAGGATGGGAGTATTATAATACTTACCAGGACCCGGTTGATCCCCGCCTGGACTGGACGGTGGGAAGAAGAGGTATTCCCTACCTGGACTGGACAACACCATCTTATTATAGCGGGTATGGCAGCAATCCCGGCAGCGACCCGGATTATGGATGGATAAATGACCGGACTTTCGGAGGCCCTTACACGCCTGTAAAAAACAATTTCAGGCATAACAATGGTAATTTTTCCAATTACTTTGAAAACTATGCACAGTATTATATGCTTACCAGTGCAGTAAATGTCAGCATTATACGTTTTGCAGATGTATTGCTTTGGGCGGCTGAATGCGAAGTGGAAGTGGGTAGCCTGGATAAGGCAAGGATATTTGTAAACTATGTGCGTAACCGTGCAAAGACAGGTCGCCAGGTAGAAGTGGTGTATGATGATATAGGAGGATATCTTGCTTCAGCCAATTATTTGGTTGACACGTATAATACACCCTGGGCCGACCAGGCTACAGCGCGCAAAGCGGTGCATTTTGAAAGAAGGTTGGAACTGGCCATGGAAGGCCACCGTTTCTTCGACCTGGTGCGTTGGGGAGAAATAGCTGATTTCATAAATAACAAATACCTGCCAAAAGAAAAAACAAGGTTGCCTAATAACCTTACGTCGACGATAGGTTTTACGGCAAATAAAAATGAATATTTCCCGATACCACAAATTGAGATTGATCAGAATCCCAAAATGAAACAGAACCCGGGGTATTAAATTTCTTAGTTTAAAAGACCGGATCTAACAACTCCGGTCTTTTAATATTGCCGGCCTTACCGGCAGTATTGTTCAATAGCGTATCGCTGTGATTGATTTTTTCCTGGGTACTTATTGTTGGTTGTTATTGTTGAAAGAACAACGATGATAAGTATCTCTCGCAGTTTAGAAAAATAAGGCAATATGACTTTAAGATCCATCCTGTATTATCCAGGCTTTAGTCCCGTATTTATTTTTTTTATCAGTATACTTTTTTCCTGCCAGGCAGGAGTGAATGCACCAGTTGATACAAACCCAATAGCAAGGGCCTATTATATCAATAATAGTGGTAATGATAATAATGATGGCAGCAGTGTGCATCCCTGGAAAAGCATTTCAAAAATAAAAGACCTGGACCTCTACCCGGGTGATTCCGTTTTACTGGCAGCTGGCCAGGACTTCAACGGAACCCTGTTGATCAATTATAACACAATAGGCAGTGTAGAATATCCTGTTGTTATTTCTTCTTACGGCAATGGTAGGGCTATCATTAATAGTGGCAATGAAGCTGGGCTGATAATAAACAACGGCAGCTGTATCCAGTTACAGGATATTGTAGTAAAGGGGGCTGGCCGAAAAGACGGCAATACTGCGAACGGTATCAGCATTGCTTATTCCAGCTGCATCAAGGCACAGAACATAGAAGTGAGCGGGTATCAGCAATCAGGTTTATTGATACGTAACAGCTCCGACGTAGTGGTGGATAATGTGTACGCGCATGAAAATGGATATGCGGGTATTTCAGTAGACGGAGAAAATTTGCTGAAAACTGATTGCAGGAATATTGAAATAAAAAACTGCCGGGCAGAAAATAATCCCGGTGATCCGACCCGCAAGAATAATCATAGTGGTAATGGTATCATTGTAAGTCAGAGTACCAACCTGCGAATTGCTTATTGCACGGCTACCAATAACGGATGGGATATGCCACGCGTCGGGAATGGCCCGGTAGGTATCTGGGCATGGGATGTTGATAGTATTACTATCGAACATTGTCTCTCTTACCGCAATAAAACCTCAAGGGGTGGGGAGGATGGCGGCGGTTTCGATTTTGATGGAGGCGTTACAAATTCCGTCATTCAATATTGTTTGTCCTACGAAAACGAAGGAAGCGGTATCGGCCTGTTTCAATATGATAAGGCAGGGGTATGGGAAAACAATACTATTCGCTATAATATCAGCATCAATGATGGAAATGTATCTGCAGCCAAAGCAGGTATTTATATATGGAGCGCCAGCGCGACCTATAAATTAAAGAACTGCCAGGTGTACAATAACACTGTTTATAATGATCAGCATGCAGCGATCAGCTTTGCGCCACTCACCGTGAGCGAAGGGTTTGAGTTTTATAATAATTTACTGATAGGGAAAAAAGAGATCATTACGGGTAACACGATGACAGGAAAATACCTGGGCAACTGCTGGTGGAGTGTTGATGATGGATTTAATATAGGCCAGGTAAAAGATTTTACTGCATGGAGAAACCAAAAAAAGCAGGAAACGCTAAATGGAAACCCGGCAGGAATAAATAGTGATCCCGGTTTTGTAAACATGGGTAATATAACAATCAGTGATGCAAAAAAGCTTTTTGAATTTCAATCAGCCAAAGCCGTTAACCCTGCATTGATAAATGGCGGAATTGATATACACAACCTGTTTGGTATAATAAAGGGAGAAAAGGATTTTAACGAACATCCGGCGCCGGTAAAAGGTATTGGTGCCAGTTTTTAAAGAGATTGAACAAAGGATATTATGAAGAAAATGCCGGGTAAGAATATTTTCTATTTTATTGTGATGCTATTATTGTCTGTACAGTTCTGTCAGGCCCAGACCGTTTATACTATCGATGCTTCTAAAGCTGTATCAAAAGTAAAACCCGGTCATTATACGATGGGTAATGCAGGGCCGGCTGGTAAAGAAATAATCATCAACAACCGTTATCTCTCCGTAGGGGGCATTCCGCAAATACCTGTTATGGGAGAAATGCATTTTTCGCGCATAGCCAGGGAACGCTGGGAAGAAGTGATCCTGAAAATGAAAGCTGCCGGCATAACGATCATCTCTACATACCTGTTCTGGATACATCATGAGGAAATAGAGGGACAATTTGATTGGTCGGGTAATAAGGATCTCAGGAGCTTTGTACAGCTATGCGCACAGCATGAGATGTGGGTGTGCGCGCGTATTGGTCCCTGGGCGCATGGAGAGGTTCGCAATGGTGGAACCCCTGATTGGATACTGACAAAAAAGAATTTGAAGAACCGAACCAATGATCCTGTATACCAGTCGTATGTTTCAAGATTTTTTGAACAGATAGGGCAACAGCTAAAAGGTTTGTTATACAAGGATGGAGGACCTATTATGAGTATACAGCTGGAGAATGAATATACAAGAGGACAAAAGGGGGAGCCGCATATACAATGGCTGAAACAAACGGCGATTAAATACGGAATGGATGTACCCATGTATACGGTAACCGGCTGGGGCGATGGTTCTGTGCCTCCGGGTGAAGTAATACCGCTTTGGGGTGGCTATCCTGATCAACCCTGGGACCCTTCGATTGAAAAAATGACAGGTTGTGGCGATTTTGAATTCAATCCATACAGGAACGATGATAAGATCGGGAATGGTTTAGCAAAGAAAAAAGATGAATACATGGATTATTCCAATGAGCCTTTTTTTACCTGCGAAATGGGGGTGGGCGTGCAAATGACCAGGCATCGCCGCTCTGTAATTGGTAAATACGATGGCCTTGCGATGGCAACAAACCGTATTGGTTCAGGTAGTAATCTATTGGGTTATTATGTGTTTGCCGGAGGAAGCAATCCTACCGGCACCCTTTCGGCGATGAATGAGGACATGGATGAAACGGGTAACTGGAGCGAAACCCCTGCTATTTCTTACGATTTCCAGGCCGCTATCAGCGAAAGCGGGTTATTGGCAGCTTCCTATTATGAAGCAAAAAAGCTGAATTATTTTTTAAATGAGTTTGGAAAAGAACTGGCACCGATGGAGCCTTTTTTTTCTATGGCCAAAGATGAATTACAATATGCAATAAGGGCGGATGAAAAAAGCGCATTTGTGTTTGGTATCAATTACTGTCGTTTTGCCGCAAAGCCCCGGCGAAATAGCGTTCAGTTTAGTGTGAAATTAAAGAATGAAGAAATTAAATTTCCCTCCCAACCGGTAAACATTGAAGACAGCAGTATTTTTATCTGGCCTGTCAACCTGGACCTGGATGGTATTACGCTGACCTATGCTACGGCACAACCCCTTTGCAAATTGACGGATGGCAATGGGGAGAGCATAGCTGTATTTTTCCAGTCAATAAAAGCAGCGCCTGAGTTTTGTTTTGCTGCTGCTAATATTGCAAAACTTGAATCTGCCAGCGGGAAGGTCAGGTTTGTAAATAATAGCTGGTTAATAAGTTCTTTACAGCCAGGAACAGGTTGCGTCATTTCTATTACTTCAAAAAACGGGAAGCGGCAAAAAATACTCGTGCTTACAAAAACACAGTCATTGGAAGCATGGCTTTTAAAAGACCGTAACAGGAAATATTTCTTTTTATCCGGCCAAACAATTTGCCTGGATAAAGATGAACTGACCATTACAGGGCCCGACAGGAAACAAACCATACATGCATTGGACGGCGGCAGTTTTATAGCCGGAATGAAACAAACAGGTGTTGATGGTATTTTTTCAGTTTACCAGCATACAACGGTTGCGGATCTGCCCAGGCTTCATTACACAAAGAAATCGATCCTGGATGAGGCACAATGGCTAAAAACTTCTGTGGATTATATTGATGGAAGAAACCTGCTTTACCATAAGTTATTTGTAAAAGAATTTAACCTGGGTAATCCTTCTTCCGTCAAATCGGCCATGCTATACCTGGTGGCGCCAACCCCGCTACGCATACAGGTAAATAATTTATGGGTGAACCAATCAATAGATACGGGGCGTGTAGTGCCGGTAGATATTACGGGCTATGTAAAAAAAGGAGACAATACACTGATGATGGATTTCCCATTCGTAAAAGGGGATTATAGTTTTGCGGCAAGAGTACTCGTTGAGTATTTTAATACGGATGAAACAGGATTTGTGACCGATACATCCTGGCGACTGGCCGAGCAGTATTATTATCCTGCACCATTGGGAACTTTTGCTAATTTCTTTTCAACGCCGCAGGTTACACAGCCCCCCCAACATTTAAGTAATAACTACAACGAGTTTTCAGAATTCATGGTTGATATTCCCTGTAATTACCTGGATGGATTGAATAATCTTTATCTCTCCGCGAAATATACCGGCATACGCGCCGAGTTGAGAGCGCAGCATAAGCTGATCGCAGACAATTACAGTAATAATACAGAATGGAATGTAGGTCTAAAAAGAAATGGCAGCCAGTTGCAATGCCGCAGCCTCCTATTAAAAGTATTCCCGCTTACTGTCAACGACAAAGTATTGTTTGATCTGCCACCCGCGGCAGGGGATATTGGAAAGGCTGAGATCGGCCGGTTGAATTTTATCCCGGAGTATAAAACAGTTGTAAACATAAAGTATAATACAAAATAAGATGAAAAAATACTGCACCCTTTTTTTGCTTCTAGTACAGTTAGCTGCCTTATCCCAGCAGGCAAACAATAAGACAGTGAAGATTCCACCCATGCCAAATGGCAGTGTGTGGAAGGATACAAAAGGAAATACGATCAATGCGCATGGGGGCGGTTTCATGTTGCACAATGGCATGTATTACTGGTTTGGTGAAATAAAGAAAGGGAAGACCTGGCTGGTGCCGGACCAGCAGTGGGAGGATTACCGGGTGCCTGCCGGCGGCGTCGGTTGTTATTCATCAAGGGATTTAAAAAACTGGAAATATGAAGGTGTTGCCCTGTCCTCAGTTATTGGCAACCCTACCCATGATTTAGATACCAGTAAGGTAATAGAAAGACCCAAGGTGGTATACAATAAAAAAACAAAAAAATTTGTCATGTGGATGCATGTAGATGCAAATGATTATAGTTATTCACAGGCAGGTGTTGCAGTTAGTGATAAGCCGGCAGGGCCTTATCAGTATATCGGGAGTGTAAAACCCAATGGACAAATGAGCCGTGATATGACATTGTATAAAGACGAGGATGAGAAGGTGTATTTATTCTATGCGTCAGAATCTAACAAAACAATGCATGTATGTTTGTTGAGTGATGATTATTTATCACCGACAACAACCTATACACGTATTACCTCTGCCAAAGACAGGGAGGCCCCGGCAGTTTTCAAATACAATAAAAAATATTACCTGATCACTTCGGATTGTACTGGTTGGTCACCCAACCCCGCTACCTACGCTGTTACTGATAATTTGCTTGGAGAGTGGAAACAAATGGGAGACCCTTGCAGCGGAGAAGGTTCAGCAACAACATTCCGGTCACAAAGCACATTTGTACTGCCATTGCCGGGTAAAAAAAATGAATTTCTTTTTATGGCCGACCGCTGGAACAAAACAGATCTTCCCGATTCAAGATATATCTGGCTGCCATTAAAAATGAAAGATAATAAACCTGTAATAGAATGGGTGGAATAAAGAACAGGAGCTATTTGTATATAAGTACATTGTTTTGTTTACAGCTGCTGTTTGCCACTGTAATCCAGGCACAGCGTTTTTCATTTACCACAACACCTGCCAGCCGTATTGCAATGCATGCTGAATATGAATACAAGTTTGCTGCTGCAGACTCCATGGATAATGCAATAAGCTATTCCTGTAAATTACCAGCATGGTTGTATTTTGATAAAAAGACTAATACACTAACCGGAACTGCAAAAAAAGCCGGGCAATATGCTGTAGAGATCACTGCCATTACAAAGGATACAGCAATAAAACAGCATTTTATGCTGACCGTATACGATAGCAAAACGACGAATATCCTGGCGCTGGGCAATTCTATTACAAATGGTACCAGCATGTACAATAGTTACCGCCGTCCTTTATGGCAATTGCTGCATACCGCTAATTATAATATTGACTTCATTGGGTCCTGGGATAAACATCATATGGGTGGTAATATGCCTGATCCGGATTTTGATATGGACCATGATGGTCATTCAGGCTGGACAGCTCATCATATATTGGAGCCGCCAGACTGGGACAAACAAAGAGGTAATATCGACCAATGGCTTACCGGGTATAAACCAGACATTGTATTGATCGAATTGGGTACAAACGATGTGTTTCAATGCGTGGCTGTAGTGTCCGCTATGAATGATCTTTCCCGCATCATTGATAAACTAAGAGCAAAAAACAGTTCGGTCAAAGTTTTAATGGCAAAGATACCTCCGCTTGGTAGTCAATGGTCACCTAAAAAGCTGTGTGGCACAGACACGGCTTATGGCCAGGCCATTGATATTTTTAACAGGTCGATAGTATCCCTGGCCCGTTCCAAAACGATGCGACAATCTCCGGTCATTATAGTTGACCAGTTTACCGGCGTGGACCCTGCAACAGACATGTATGATGATATTCATCCAAATGAGAAAGGAGAAGCGAAAATGGCAGAACGGTGGTACAGGGCCTTACAACCTTTTCTTACCAAATTGAAGTAATGAAGAAAATTATTAAGAAAGCGGGTTATAGTTTTTTTATAGTGGTTTGTTTGGGCAAACTGGCGTCAGCCAATATTAGTTTGCCTGCGATCATTGGTGATCATATGGTGCTACAACAAAAAACCATGATTACGCTATGGGGCTGGTGCGACCCGATGGAACAGGTAAAAATAAAACTGTCGTGGGATACTGCAACCTACACTGCTCTTGGCGATAACCGGGCTAACTGGAAAATAACCGTTCCCACACCTGTTGCGGGAGGTCCTTATCAAATCCGGTTCTCAGGATATAATGAGATTGAGCTGGGGGATATACTGATAGGGGAAGTATGGCTTTGTGGCGGACAGAGCAATATGGAATTCAGTGCCAATAAAGGAATTAAACAGGCGATTGAAGAAGCTTCAAATGCTACTAATAAAAGGATCCGTTTTTTTTATATTGAAAAAGCCAGCAGTACGGTCTTGCAAAATGATTGCAAAGGTGAATGGAAGGTTTGCACGCCGGACGAAATGCGGAGATTTAGCGCCATTGGTTATTTCTTCGGCCAGAAGGTCCAGGAGAATATCAATACACCCGTTGGATTGA
>CAZGSG010000219.1:0-9918 GCA_964528095.1 uncultured Terrimonas sp. | reverse complement strand
CAAGCCCCGGTTTCTTTAAAACAACCTTACTCCGAACGCAGGCTTTTTACCGGATTGATCAGTGCGGCTTTAGCTGACTGAAAACCAATTGTTATAAACGCGATAATAATGACCAGTAAACCTGTAACTGCAAATACCCACCAGCTGATCTCTACCCGGTAAACAAAGTTCTGCAGCCATTTATTAACGGCAAACCAGCATAAGGGTACGGCTATGACTATGGCTATCAGCACCAGTTTCAGGAAATCCTTTGACAATAGTGCAAGTATTCCTGGTGTAGAAGCTCCCAGTACTTTTCTTATACCAATCTCTTTTGTGCGCCTGGAAGCATTATATGCAGCCAAACCAAGCAAACCCAGTACTGTAATAAATAAGGTAAATACAGAAAACAGATTCAGGATCTTACCGAACTGCATGTCGACCTTGTATTGTTGATTGAACATTTCATCCATAAAAAAATAATCGAGCACATGGCCTGAATAATTTTCCTTCCAGATACTTTCAATAGCCGCCATGGTCTTTTTCATATCCGCTGTATGTACTTTTATAGCGTAATAATCAGTGGCATCTTCTTCATACCAATGGATCAACGGCAATTGTGCTTCCTTAAGTGATTGCTGGTGGTAGTTTTTCATGACACCCGTTACGGTTGCATACTGGTCTTCTCCCGAATCAATCTTTATCCGCTGGCCCAATGCTGCGGCGGGCGATGAAAATCCCAGCAGCCTGGCAGCCTCTTCGTTGATCAGCACTTTATCTTTATTATCAATACCCACGGGGCTGAAGTTCTTTCCAACCAGCAGTTGTATATCCATTACCGGTACAAATCCAGCGTCTATACCATATAGATAATAATTGGTTCCCGAATAGACTGTTTCACCAAACCGCCGGATATCCGTGTTTGTATTGAGTGAGCTAAGACTTAAACCTGGTAGTGATCCTGATAAGGCTATGTTTTCAACTCCAGGTATCTGTCGTAGTTTATTCCTGAACATCGCGCTGCTTTGCCGGCGGACAGAATCCGCCACATCCAGTTGTGGCCCTTTTACCACCAGCACCTCATTAATATTCATCCCCAGGTTTTGATTTCGTACAAACTGTAATTGCTGGTAAATGATCACTGAGGCGGAAAGCACGATCAATGCCACTGCGAATTGCCCCACTACCAGTGCTTTCCTTAAGAGGCTTCCTTTTAAAGAGCCAGTGAAATTGCGGGTAGTCACTACCACGGCCTTTACAGAAGACAACACAAACGCCGGGTATATACCAGACAACAAGGTATTTAGCACAAACAATATTGCCGTGATGATCCAGAACATGCCGGAACCGAAAAGCGCATCGCTGGCGGCTTCTCCAACGATCGACGCGTAGAAAGGCATTGCAATTTTTACCAATACCATCGCACCAGCCAGGGCCAGTATATTAATAATAAACGATTCTGTAAAAAACAGTTTGATCAGGGAGGTACGGGAAGAACCCAATACTTTTCTCAATCCCGCTTCCCTGGTTTTTTCTGCAGCCCGCGCCGTAGTCAGGTTTATATAGTTGGCCGAACCGATGAAGATGATCAGCAGCGCAATCATCAGCAGAAAATTAACGGTCCTGGCATTGCCGTTTATATCAGGCTCAAAAGTTTTATTGGAATAAAGATGGATGCTTTTGATCGGCTCCGCTGTTACGATCTCCTGTTTCAGTCGTTTCTTTGAAAACAGCTTCAATTTATCATTGAACTGCGCCCTGTCTGTTCCCGGTTTGAGCAGCAGGTAAGTATAATTATTATTGCCACTCCAGCTGTTAAGATCAGTTCCCCAGCTTTCGAGCATCTTAAATGAAACAAGAAAATCGAATTTCAAATGCGTATTAGCCGGCACATCCTTTATTACCCCTGTTATTTTGAACTGTTGTCCTTTAAAAGCCAGGGTATTACCAATCACCTCTGTGTTACCAAAAAATTTCCGGGCTATCGTTTCTGAAATTACGGTCTGCAATGGCGCGGCCAGTGCTGTTTTGCTATCTCCTTTGATAAATTTCACATCAAAGACCTGGAAGACGGAGGGATCTGCGGCATATGCTTTTGTAGACAGAAAAGCTTTATCAAGATGAGTGATCTCTGATTCGCCAAGGTCCTGCATCCTTACATAGTCCTGCACTTCCTGCATGGTTGATTTGAAAACAGGTCCCATCTGGGGATAGGTTTCGCAATCGGTCACTACAAATTCCGAACCTTTATATAAGTCGAGCGTAAGCCGGTAGATATTGTCGGCATTGGGGTTATATTTTTCATAACTCCGTTCAAATAGTACATAATTGATCAAAAATAGAAATGCGGCAGTGGCAACAGACAGACCAAGCACATTAATGGATGTGTAGAATTTTTTCTTCCATAAACTTCTCCAGGCGGTAACGAAATAAGTGCTGAACATATGTATCGTGGTTTGTGTGAACTATGAGAGAGGACGAAATTGGGGGCTACAATTATGCCATGACTGCAAATTACTGATCATAAATAGCTTATAGTTGTGGCAGGGGTTGGGGGCTGTTCGTTTATGGTACACTGGGTGTTCAACTTTGAAGCAGGCTGAAAAAGGGCGGCATTAAAAAGCCCCGGTTAAAAACCAGGGCTTGCAAATTTTGCCTTACTTAATAAATGGTCTAACCTGCGCCAGGTGCTTCCCAGTTAAATGGCGGCACGCAAGGATCACATTTGAACTTAAGCACTTTTCCCAGGGAATGTCCATTCTTACCCTTTTTTACAAACACGTAAGCCAGGTCAACATATTCTTCCACCTCTTTTCCTTCTTCGTCGCGTCCCTTTACCACTACCGAGTAATACTTGCCGTCTTTATCGGCTTTCATAAATACCTCGTTTACGGTAATCCGTTTCATTGATTCGCTTTCGCAGCAGCTACACCACAAAATAACAGTTGATTCTTTTTTTAAATAGGCTACCGCTTTTTCAGCCTGGGCCAGGGTGAGCGCGGATAACTGATCTGCACTGGCAAAAAAAGTTGCCAATAGCAGGCATAACATCATCATTGATCTTTTCATTAAAATATATTTTTATAGGTACGCGTAAAATGCAAATATAATGCCTATGTCACCGCATAATTCTTACTTATTGCAGATCTCGCTATAGAAAGGAGAAGTATGGAAAAAGGGAAGCTTTTGATCTTTGGTGTTTCTTTTCAACAATCGGAGTATGTCCCATCGTGGGTCTGGTGAATGAACTTTCTTTCAAGATATCAGTTTTTTCATAGCCGACCCCGATGTGTAGCCTGTTTCCATCACTAATACCGGGATATTTTAAATAAACGGGTATTTGGAAACTACAGGCTATATTGATTTTTTGATCGCTGATTCCTGAATAGCCTTATGCATCGGGGTCGGCTATTGAACAGTGTATATAGTTCATGTTTCATCACCCCCAGACCCGCGATGGGACATACGCTGAGTGTTGTATTAGGTATACCCTGCTAGAACAAAAAAGCTTTTGATCTTTAGTATTTCTTTTCAACAATCCGGGTAGGTCTCAATCGTGGGTCTGGCGAATGAACTTTCTTTCAACATATCAGTTTTTTCATAGCCGACCCCGATGTGTAGCCTATTTCCATCACCAATACCGGGATATTCTAAACTAAATAAACGGGTATTTGGGAACTACAGGTTATGCTAGTTTTTTGATCGCTGATTCCTGAATAGCCTTATGCATCGGGGTCGGCTATTAAACAGCATATATAGTTCATGTTTCATTATCCGTCAGACCCGCGATGGGACATACGCTGAATGTTGCCCCACCAAGACAAACTGGACAGCTCACCCCCTACTTTAAACGAACAGTTAACAGCCAGTCAAAAATGGTCTGTGGCATGTGCTTTGTAAAATTATGGATAACAGGATTGGTGGTATTCGATTTCACTTTTTTATATAAAATTGCAAAGGCAGTCATTGTTATTAAACATAAGGGTAATATAATAAAACCCTGATTAAAGCTACTATTCCTCAACATCTTCTCACTGTCAAAAGGACAAGAAATACCAGAAATCATGATTGCAAATAAGTCTGTTATTAACCCCATCTATATCAAAACAGCAACAGTATTACTAAGTATTTTTATTATAGGATACCTGGCGATTGCAGGAAAGGAGTTATTAGCTCCTCTCATTATTGCCTCTCTTTTAACAATGCTCATCCTGCCTGTTTCCTGTTATTTTGAGATGAAACTAAAATTCCCCAGGAGCCTGTCCACCGTTGTTTCATTGTTTATTCTTTTTGGCGGGATCATTTTGATACTATACCTGCTAGGTCCGCAGCTTTCAAAATTAGGAAGTGACTGGCCTGTATTCAAAGAACAGATTTTTCATATACTTGATGGTACGAAACAGTGGATCAGTAACAAGTTCCATATTGGCGCTGATAAAGAAATGGGATACGTAAAGGATGCCACGTCTAAGATCATTTCTTCTTCTACGGTTGTACTGGGAACCACTGTAATAACTGCCTCATCCCTGCTGCTATTCCTGGTTTTCATTATTATATATACTTTTTTTCTGCTTACTTACAGGAGACATATACTAAGATTTTTTGTGAAAGTGTTTCACGAAAAAAACAAAGGTCTCGTATACGAGATATTTGAAAAAGTACAGTATATCATCAGAAAATATATTTCAGGCCTGTTGCTGGAGATGGGAATCGTTACACTGGTTTGTTGCCTTGCATTTGCAGCTTTAGGGATCAGGTATGCGATCCTGCTTGGGTTGGTGATTGGCATCTTTAATATCATACCCTATATAGGCATTTTTTCTGCCTTATTAATCAGTTGCCTGATCACATTCGCAACCGGAGCTTCTGTTGAAATAATCAGCGCAGTTGCAGCCATTATTATAGGTGTACATATCATTGATAGTAATGTTTTGCTACCCGTAATTGTCGGTTCAAAGGTTCGTATCAACCCATTCGTCACGATTATTGGTGTGATCATTGGAGAAATGATGTGGGGAATTTCGGGAATGTTCCTTTCTATTCCTGTTATCGCTATTTTGAAAATTATTTTTGACAGGATAGAAGGGCTGAAACCCTGGGGGTTTTTGCTGGGGGATGACAGGAATGAAAAGAGAATTGTGCGGTTGAAGCGAAAGGGTGCAAGAGTGTAATAAGCTGTGTGGTGTTTTGCACCAGGGTCGGAACAACGGGAAGTTTTTGGTTGTTGGTGTTTCTTTTCAACAATCGGAGTATGTCCCATCGTGAGTCTGGCGAATGAACTTTCTTTCAATATATCATTTTTTTCATAGCCGACCCCGATGTGTAGCAAAACAAAGTTCAATGCTTCAATTTTCTTCTGATCAAAATAACCTGAAACTTCAGATAATCATAGATCAGGCCAGCCACTAATAAGCTGGCCACCACAAACAGGGAATGTAATTCCATTCTTGTATACAACACTCCCCCGGCAATGCCACCAATAAAAAAGAAAAGAATGATGATCAGCCTTAGTTTGATGGAAGTGCGGAGTTTATCCTTTTGTTCTTTTTGTTTATAAAAAAACAGTTGCGACAATTCGATGCCCAGGTCGGTAAATAAACCAGTCAGGTGAGTGGTCCGCACGTTGGCGCTGGAGATGCTTGTGACAAGTGAGTTTTGTAATCCCATTGCAAATAATAAGCTACAGGCGATCAGGTCCGGATACCGGCCAATTTGCTCATGCCCGCAAAGTGCTACACTAAACAGGATCATACATTCAGCAGATGCCGGGATGACATAGATATTCCGTTCGCTTTTGCGTGAAAAGTATTCGACCATAAAGCTGGATACAAAAGAGCCCAGGAAAAAGAAAAAAATATATAAAAAGTACATGATGCCCTGGCGAAACTCCAGTTTGAATACCTCATCTACAAAAAACGCAAAGTGGCCGGTTACATTAGTAGTAAGTCGTTGTACAGCCAGGAAGCCGGCAACGTTTACAAAACCGGCAACAAAGGATAACAGGGATGCTATCCGGAGATTGTGCACAAAAGTCCTGGTTTTTCCCTGATGCCTGAACATATATTATAAATGTAACTCTTAGGATAAATGAAAGATCAGCTAAAGCTTAAGGTTTCTGGTTCAGTGTTTTTTAGTTCGCGCTTTTCTTATTTTATTTGCTTTAAGTAAACGACCTTGCTGGCCTCCTGCTTATCCAGGTATTCCGGCCATTCTTTTACCAGGGTCTTACCGGCACTGATAATTACTTTTCGACTTGAGTAAGTATTTCTTCATCCGCGTATAATTTGATTATATCGTTACAAAGAAGCAGAATTCCCGGTCTGCATGGAATTCTCACAGCATTAATTAACCAATAAAAAGATCACGGAATTAATAACCAGCGCCAGATCTATCAATAAGCTTAGCAAGAATACCGGTATGGTGATCCTGGTGGGGAGTGCGGCCAGATTGGTGACCAATGACATGGCAATAGCCACCATTGCAAAAGGCCAAAGCGCCATATTGTTACCTGCGAGCATGATAAAAAGAAGAGTTATCGGAGTAATGATACAACCGTGCCCGGCAATGATAGCGCCTACCCACAACAGACGGTTCTTTTGCTGGGTCGCACACCAATTAAAAAAACGATGAATTAAGGATACTTGTGACCGGGAAGCCATTTGTACGGGTAAATAAGTTTGTTGCAGTGTTTCCATCATTTCAAGTTTAGAACACAAAATTAGATTGGGCATTTCCCAGAAACGATGAGCAAGATCGGGGCAGGAACTGATTTTTGTCAGGTAAACAGGTCCGGAACATCCGTCAACTGAGAAAGATCATACTCTTACTGTAGTCAAATCATTTATTTCGCATTCGCTACAGGTTAATTTTATAGTTCATCATTACCTGAAGGCATATAATACTAGCAACATGAAAACCACACTACATCTCTCTCCCGACAAGCCCATACAGCAAATCCAGGATGAGTTTAACAATAGATATCGTTTTTTAAAAATAGATTTTTACCAGAAACAACATAACCCCAGGCTGGTAGCCAGGAAAAAACTGATCCACTCTATGCCTTTAAAAGCGGCGGGACTGACAATTCCTGGTGATCTGCAAGTAGAAAACGAAATGACCGTGGGCGAACTGGAAAGAAAATTTCTAAGCGCTTTTGGATTGGAAGTACAATTATCCCGCAAATCGGGAAATATCTGGCTTGAAACAACAATGACCGATACCTGGACACTGGCAAGACAAAATTCCCATGGGCAGGAGATCAGCAATGGTATTGAAAACAATACCGCCAGCTATGATGACTATGATCTTGAAAAAGGATTGATCGATTAATATAAAAGGTCCTTTAATTTACCAGGATCAGGAATAATGATCTTTCCTTCTTTTATTTCTATTAATTTCCCGGCCTTAAAATCACTCAATGTCCTGATAAGCGATTCAGTAGCGGTGCCCACATACTGCGCTATATCTTCCCTTGATATTTCAACCAGTTTATTCCCCTTGCCCACATTGAACTTACTATGAATTTCCAATAAAGCTTTTGCCACTCTTTTGCGAAGAGAGCTATAAGCCAGGTTGAGCATGCGTTCTTCTTTTTCTTTTACATTCTGTGTGATCATTCGTATGAATTTACCCGCTATGCTGATATCGTTATAGATCATTTGCAGAAAATCATCTTTAGGGATCTCCAATAGTTCAGTGTCTTCCAGTACCTCTGCGGTATCGGTATAATTCGAATCATCGATGATGGCAGCATAACCCAGGAAGTCGCCATCGTTAAGTAAACTGGTTATATATTCTTTGCCATCTTCATGCCCTTTGTATGTCTTGACCTTTCCTGTTACAATACAATAAAGATAGCGGGGGCGTTTTCCTTCCTGGTAAATGGTTTGTTTTTTTGTATAGGATTGGGTATCATATTGCGCCGACAGTTGATGCATGAGACCAGCCTCTTTCAGATCTTTTACAAACTGGTTGATACCCGGAGCACCGCTGGAATATTGCTGCTCAATGATGTCTGCTTTCTTCAACCTGATCTCAATCGCGTTTAATAATTCGATATCATCAAACGGCTTGGTGATATAATCGTCTGCACCCATTTCCATCCCTTTTCGAACATCAGTTCTTTCAGTCCTGGCTGTACGAAATATGAACGGGATATGTTGCGTCTCCTGGTTTTTCCTGACCAGGTGCAGTACACCATAGCCATCCAGTTCCGGCATCATGATATCACATATTATCACGGCGGGTTTTTCTTTCAACGCAGCTTCCACACCCTTTTTACCATTTTCTGCTGTAAATACTTTGTACCCTGCCAACTCCAGTATCTCGGCTGTGTTTTCCCGGATATCCTTATTATCGTCTATAACGAGTATATTTTTCATGCTATTTCTTTTGCTGTTGATTGTGGAATAGAAACATAAAAGGAAGTGCCTTTATGCAATTCACTTTCCAGGGTTATTTTTCCTCCCAGCAGATCCACATATCGTTTTACAATGTGTAGTCCCAGTCCGGTACCCTGTATGTTCAGGGCATTTTTACCCCGGTAAAAAGTAGTGAACAGGTGTTCCTGGTCTTCTTTCGAAATGCCCATGCCTTTATCTGCAACAACTATCCTGATATCTGTTGTTGTGGCCCCGCTGTTTATTTCTACAGATTTGCCTTCATCGGAGAACTTGATGGCATTGCTTACCAGGTTGACTACGATATTTTTTAGCAATTGTTTATCGGAAACAATCCTGACCTCCCCTTCATGATGAACGATAAGACGTTGACCTTCTTTTAATAAATGTTGCATCTCTTCCGTAACATCATCCAGTAATTCCTGCAGGTCAAATGCCGTGCAATGAATTTCCTTTTTTCCTTCTTCCAGTTTACCGAGTGACAGAAAGTCCTCAAGAATTTCATTTAGCTGGTGCACCGAACTCTTGATCTTATCTATATGCCGGGTTCTTTTCTCCTGGTCTTCCCCAGTCGTATATTTAGCAAGTAGTGAAGCAGAAGAGAGCACGGTACTGAGCGGTGTCCTGAATTCGTGTGAAGCCATTGCCACAAACCTGCTTTTGATCTCATTAAGTTGTTTTTCTTTATTCAATGCCTCATTCAGGTCCTCCTGTGATTCTTCCAGCTTCTGCAACGCTTCTTTTAAGATCATTGTTCTTTCTTCAACTTTTGCTTCCAGTTGGGTATTCAGTTTCCGGAAGCTATTGGTCATTTGTTCAAGTTCTGCCTGTTGTGCCAGTATGTTCCGTTCTATTTTTTTCCTCTCCGTAATGTCTACAATAAACGCGATCACAAAGAGTTCACCTTCCCTGTTATAAAAACTGAGACTGACTTCTACTGGTATGCCCGAGCCATCCTTACGCCTGCCATACAAATCTCTTCCTTTACCCATCTGGCGGTTGGAAGGTTTATGATAAAAACCTTCGCGCAGTGTATGGTGATGTCCTTTTACCTCGGAAGGCACCAATACTTCAATTGTGTTCCCCACCAGTTCCTCTGCCGAATATCCAAAGATCTTTTCTGCTGCAGGGTTTACCAATACGATATGGCCTTTACCATTGGTCAAAATGATTCCTTCGGTTGCATTTGCAAATAGTGATGTAAGATGAGTAGCGTCTGCCTGCATAATAAGATCGGGTTGTTGGGCGGTAAATTACGAAAAGCATATAGAAACGGGAACAACCATTCGGGACTTACCGGCCCAGCATTTCCTGCTCCATTGACATTACACGGGGAAATAAGATCTCATTCTCCAGGTAAAAGTGTTGTGCCAGGTCGTTGTCCATTTCCTTTAATTTAGACAGGACTACCCGTTGTGCGGCACAGCCTTTTTCCGGTAAGGTGTAGTTATCGGTGAGCTCGCGGATGGCAAACAGCGTTCCGGCGATTATGCTGTTGCCCTCTTCCATTATCTGCGCCACAGGTTTTCGCAGTGTTTTT
>CAZGSG010000218.1:0-9955 GCA_964528095.1 uncultured Terrimonas sp. | reverse complement strand
TGAGCGCGGAACAATTAGCCCGGTATAAACAGGCAAAAGAAAGCGATAAGACTGTGATCATTCGCAGTAAAGAAGATGTATTGTCCGGAAAAGGAAATCCTGCGAAAGCATCTCTTACCTGGAAATTCAAACTCAGCAATGCAAGAGATTTTGCCTGGAGCGCATCCAATTCATTCATATGGGATGCAGCCAGGATGAACCTGCCTGATGGAAAAAAAGGATTGGCCATGTCGGTATATCCTGTTGAATCGGATGGTGTCAATTCATGGGGTCGTGCGACAGAATATACAAAAGGGTCAATCGAAAATTATTCTAAAAGATGGTTCCCTTATCCCTATTATTCGGCTGTCAATGTAGCGAGTAATATTGGAGGTATGGAATATCCTGGTATTGTATTTTGTTCAGCCCGTGCCAAAACAAGAGGTTTATGGGGCGTGACGGATCATGAATTCGGGCATACCTGGTTCCCGATGATCGTAGGAAGCAATGAAAGAAGATATGGTTGGATGGATGAGGGTTTCAATACATTCATCAACAGTATCGCTTCAGATGATTTTAATAATGGCGAATATAAGAACACTAAAAGAAGCGCGCATCAAAGTGGTTTATTTGATCCTTCGGTAGAGTCCATGTACAGTACACCGGATGCAATGGAAGAAAGAAATATCGGCATGCTATTGTATTCCAAGCCAGGATATGCACTTGGTTTATTACGCGACCAGGTATTGGGAGCCGACCGGTTTGATTATGCGTTTAAAAAGTATATCAGGGATTGGGCTTTTAAGCACCCTACACCATGGGATTTTTTTCATAGTATCGAAAATTCAGCGGGAGAAGATCTCGCCTGGTTCTGGAAAAGCATCTTTTTTGAAAACTACCAGTTAGACCAGGCTGTTACAAAAGTAGAGTACATAGGAAATGATCCAAAGAAGGGTGCGCTGATAACTATCGAGAATCTCGACAGGATGGCAATGCCCGTAGTGGTTGAGTACACAACGGTAAGTAATAAGACCACCAGGAAAACCCTGCCTGTAGAAATATGGCATAGTACAGCTGTTTGGAAATTTTTAGTGGACAGTGATGAGGAGATCAGTAAAGTGGTGATTGATCCGGATAAGGCATTCCCGGATATGAAACCGGCGAACAATACCTGGACAAAACCATAAGATAACAGGTATTAGAAAAACCCGCTTTGTTACATAGTAGCGAAGCGGATTTTTTTTGCAATAATACAAGACAGATGAAAAAAGCAATGTTGTTCAATTGTTCCCAGGCATTTCAAACTAAAGCAGCGACATTTCGATCAGCCTGCAATACGATTTGGCGAATCTTCTATTGGTCATAGTAAGATTGGAATAAGTTTGTTGCTCTGATAATTGAATTAATATGCGATCATCTTCCAGGCTGCCAGGGATCATTGGTATGGCAGCTTCTCCTTTTTTTTGCCTGCAAAGCTATTTTTTAGAAATCAACTCAATGAAAGATAGCTCGCTAAGTGGTCTTTGCGGCCTGATTCATATGATCGGCTGGTCTTGTAGCATCATTGGACTTTTGCAGATGAAGGCAACCGGGGAAAAATTTATTGGCAAGGCTATTCTCTGCTCTCAGCTTTTATTGCTCACGATAGCAAATGCCAGTAACACATGGATAATAATAGATCCCGCGAATAATAGCGCATTATTCAATATCCTGGATTTTTTCTGGCCAATAAGTTATCTCTTTATGATCGTAACAGGGGTAGCTGTTATTACTGCAAAAAAACTCCATGGCTTTTCCAGGATCATACCTGTTCTGACCGGACTCTGGCTTCCTGTGGCAATGGGCATAATAATCCTGTTCGGGGAAAACACTGCTACCAATTACCTGATGAACTTATATTCATTAATATCTTTTCTTTTATTGGGCGCATTGATCTATAGAGGAAAGGAAGAATCGTATGCCCATTATTGGTGAAGTATAATTTGATTAGGGCCAGCAGGTCGTATAGGGCTTGCTGGCTGATTTATTATTTTATTCTCCTTAAGGCTTACGATTATCTTTTGGCAACAGGGGGATAGTGTTGCAAAAGATAATGGCCGCAACAAATATCATAAACAGAAAGCCAGGAATTTTGACCTGGCTTTCTGAAGAAAAGATATATTTTTTGCGGATTTGTAAGCAGGGTAAATGGATACTGCTTTGCCGGTTTGGTTACTCAGATTTTGTTACGTCTACAAGAACATAGTCTGAAAAAAAGCTGATTTCAGCGATACCGTCTATATTACTCCAGCGGGAAACGGTATTTGGTGTTTTAAATGAGGGAGCTGACGCAGGGAAACCCAGTGCCTGGATAGCATTATCATTATTGGCCAGGTTGGGGGTATTGTTAATGGTAATACGATTTGCTTTGCCTTCCTTAAAAATGATCTCATAACCACCATTTTTAAAATTGGCTCTTTCACAATTTGCATTTTCACAGGGGAAGCCCTTTACTTTTTCTTTGCTTTCGGCTTTTCCCAGAACTTTTTCAACATCATCCAGTGATTTACCTGCAATTTGTTTGATGTCAACTATCACAGCCACCGCTTCTTCTTTTGGCTTATCGGGAGTAGTTGTTTCTGCATCGGCTTTTGGTTCTTCCGAATTGCTGCTTCCGCAGCTGAATAATAAAATAGCGGAGAATAAGGACAGGGTCAGTGTGAGTTTTTTCATAATGGCTGATTTGTTGGTTTAAAATAGGTGATACATCAATGCGCCAGTAAATGATGTTCGGCGCACAAAATATAAACTATATTTTGAATTTGCAATAGGCTGAGTTTTAGGGGGTTCTTTTCAGAAATAGAGTAGATGCTCCGGGGTTATTTGGGAAGTGATAAACTGTTTACAGAGATTGCCTTATTTCCGTCACGGATTAGGCATGGCAGTTGGGGTATTTAGCCAGGTATTCAGTTTGGTTCATACAAAGAAGAAGCGCAGTTCCCGTACGAAAGATTTCACCTGCTTATTTAAATTATACAGCCTTTCAGTTCTTCAGGGCATTTGTTATTTGTATTCCTTCTCAATCTCCTCGAGTATTTCCCTGATCTTTTTTATACAGGCATCATACTGTTTAATTATTTGTTTGATATCGACAAGGTTTCTGCTAAGGTTGTATGATTCATCTGATTTAAATACCTGCGCGGTATTAAATGTTGAATCATTGATCCTTTTGAGATTCTGCCTGTAATAGTCGGCGAATTTTTGTTTGGGCACGGCATAATGGTCAGTAGCGGCGATCAGTAACGGAATTAGTTCCTGATACAGGTCCATTATATCATCCTGCAGAACTTTATTCTCTATTGTACCGATCTTGCCGGAGGATTTAAAACCTTCAAACCTTCCGCTATTGGGAACAAGCCCGGTAGAATTGAAAATAACGGGCATATATTTTCGTATGCTATCCGTATTTAAAGAATCACGCAGTTTTATACTGGAGATATAGTTAAACGCGGCACTGCTTCCGCGAAACGATTTTTTATCTTCATTCATTTCAAGCGTATCGCTGACAAGGTCCTGCTGCAGACCAATAAAAAATTCTTTTACATCTTTTTGCTGGTGCGAATGCTCGGTCCTGCTATGCAGCCAGATAGAAAGAGAAACTGCAAAAACGATTATCAGTATTTCCAGCACAAAATCTTTAAGTTTATGCCAGAGGCTGTTTTCTTTATTGGTCCATATTTTATATACCCTTTTGGTATGTTTAATAACTTCCTGGTCCGCCATATTTTCCTGTTTAGTTTCTTCCATTAAAGATCATGATAAGGGCATAAAAATATGCTACTGCTTCGAATTCTCCTAACAAAAGCAATTTCATGACAGAACGAACGCAGTAAAACCCGGCCGCCAGCCGTATGCCTTCACACGATAGTTACAAAAAGATATTTTCAATACTGAATTTCACCCTGCAGGTCAAGGCTATTGCTTTATTTATATGTACGGATCAGTATATCGGCTGGAATATTTAACTGAACATGTAATGCACGGATCATATCAAGAGAAAGTTTTCTTATTCAAAATTTCACTGGCCCTGCTTTTAAGACCTACTACCCTCGCAAGATCGTTCTGCGTGTATCCTAATTGTTCCATTCGGAATTTTATTGCTTCAATCGGATCAGGAAAATCAATGGGGAAGTGCTTTGTCTCATAATTATCGATAAGTATACCCAGTATTTCTAGTTCATCACCTTTGTATGTATCTTTCTTTGCATCAAAGATCAGTTCCAGGCGTTTTAACGCCCGTTGATAGTCTTTTTTTGTTTTGATGGGTTTAATTTGCATAGACTAAATTGTTTGCGCGTCGATTTTGTCATATTCCGAATGAGTACCAATAAAACGGATCCAGATCATTTGGTAATCATAATCAATTTTTACAATCAGCCTGTAGTGGTTTCCCTTAATATTGAACACAACCCTGTTTTCTTCAAGAAAACCCGCACTGGCATATTCCTCTTTAATGTCTGCTGGCTTTTTCCATTTACTATTTAATGTTTTATGGTACAGGAAAAAAGTTAAAATAAGGGGGCGCTTTTACTGACTTTTTTTGGCAGAATAAAAGGGGTGCATTACCGAACCTTTATAGAAGAACTGAATTATCACTACTACCGTTGCGCCTGGTATTTCAGTCAGGCTGTTTGATGTGCATGAACATTTTTAAGAAGACTTCCTCAATCATTTTTCAAATATCAACTCCTTATTATTTTCAAAATCATACAATGTTGTTCTGCGAAGCATATAATGCGCGTCCCAGTAAGATCTTAACGCATTAATATATGTCCGGCGGGTATTGTCTTTTTCTGATTGGGCCAGGTTCAGGTCGGTAATCGATAATTTGCCAATCTGGTAGAGATTATTGGCGATACGGAACCGGCGTTGGGCGACTGAATCCGTATTCAGGGCCAGTGTTATATTGGATTTCAACAGTTCGATATTTTTGACCAATGTCGCGATCTCCTGGTAAATGGCAGCTTCATCAAATTCATTTGTTGTAGCAGTAAGTTTTTCAATCGCTTTTGCCGTATTATATCTTGCATTCCTCCTTCCCCAGTCAACGATCGGGATGTTGAAACCAAGACTAAAGCGTTGTTGATCATTTGGATTTTGATACAGTTTCCCAAATTGAGTTGCTGCATTATTTAAGCCATAACTGGCTACTAAATTCACTTGTTGCTTATCGGCTTTTGCCAGCGCTATGTCGCGTAGGGCTTCCTGTTTTTTTCTTTCAAAAGAAATAAATTCGGAGCGGTTCTTTTTCGCATAGCTTACCGCATCAGTCAGGCTAACGATTAAAACAGGGCTTTTGTCCGGCATGATCAGATTAAGCTCTTCATCGTTTTTTATACCAATAAATGTTTTCAGATTTAGTTGAGCGATCTGGTGATCGTATTTCGCTTTTTCGAGGTCTTGCTTGCTGCGAAGTGTTTGTAGTTCCAATTGCAACAGCTTATCTTCAGTAGTAGTGCCGAGATTGACCCTTTTTTTCTCTATCTCATAGTTGACCTCCGTATTTTTCAGATTGATCCGGGCTATTTCCATATTACTTTGCGCATCCAAAACATCGAAATACAATTGCGCGGATCGTTGGGCAATGTTTTCCATCTCCTGCATATAATCCCTCAATGACTCTTCTAATTTTAGGGGTTCAATTTTTTTTCGCCATTTCAATTCATTGACCGCGAACAGGGGTTGTGATAATCGCAGGTAAATCGGCGTGCCATTATATTGTTTTGTTTTTGCTTTAAAATCGTCGAAACGGGCGAGATCGGTATTTAATGATAATTCACCCCCGCTAAAAGGCAACTGCTGACTGAATCCGAATCCTATACTGCTGTTATTCTGACTGATTGATTGATACTTGATCGACCCATCCGGCTGGCGGACTCCAAAATATTCTTTGTTATAAACCGGGGCATTGCCATAGAAGGATATTTGCGGTTTAAAATCGCTTTTGTAAGTCAGGTATTGATAATAACTGATCTCTTTTTGTGTTTGAACAAGTTTGAATGTGGGAGATTGGGACTGGGCTTGTACTACAATATCAGTTAAGGACCAGGATTGGTCTTTTTGTGATTTTCCCGGTAATGATCCGCCCAACACCAGTATGTATAAGAAAATAGTTCTCATGATTAATGGGGTTATTCATTTGAGTTTTGTTCTGTTCTTCCATTTGTTTACATACCAATAGGCCAATGGAATAAACCAGGTAGTAAAGAAAGTACCTATTGTTAAACCACCTATTATTACAACTGCCAATGGTTTCTGTAAGTCATTTCCAATGCCCCCAACAAATAATACCGGCACTAAGGCGATACTGGTGGTTAAGGAAACCATCAATAAAGGTTTTAAACACAGGTCGCCCGCTTCGTGGATCATTCGTTCCAGTAGATGTTCATCATGTTTTAATCCCTGTGAAAGATATTGTTTTTCCAGTCTATTCAGAGTTTCTATTTTCAGGATTGGGTCGTCTACAATTAAACCTAATATGACGATGAAGCCAATTGCTGCCATTACGTCTAAAGTACCTCCCGTAATCCATAAAAAAAACATACCCCCTGTTATACCTAAGGGAATGGTAAGCATTACTATCACTGGCTGAATCAGGTTTTCATATTGTATCGCCAGTATAAAATACAACAGGAATAATACGATCAAAAAAATGATCCACATTTGTTTCAGCTGTGATTTATTTTCAAAATATTGCCCGGTAAAATCAACGCCAAGACCATTTTCAGCAGCCAGCAGGGAAAGTCGTTGCTGTAATGCGGATACATTCTCTGTTGTATTATCAAAAACGATAGACTTGTATTCTCCTGTTCTATCAGCAGTGATAAATTTTGGTTGCTGATCATTGTTCAGTGAAAGAAAAAGGCTTAAGGGATACGGCGCCCCATTATGCCCGGTAATGGTATTCGCGAGTTTCGACTCAAGCGTATTCCGATCGGTTTTAAGGCGGATAGTTTTTACATCGCCAAAGCGTTTAATCTCGGATATTGTATAAATGCCAAATTGCTGTTGCAAGGCTTCTTCAATAGTTAATTTCTCTACACCATATAAGGCCATTTTTGAATAATCTAAGGAAACGGATATATTGGGTTCGTTTATCAGCCCGGCTCCCAATGAATAATTTTGTGAGGGGATTTTTTTAATTATATCAGTTAAGCCCTGGTACGGATTTTCGATACCGCTATTTTTTATTGCTTTAAAACGAGCTTCCAGGTACGGCGTTGAAGAGCTGAACAATTGAGTAAACGCATTAGGAGCATCTGTTATTTGCCAGGAAGCCTGGGGATAGTGCTGACGTATCCATTCTTTTACCTGTTCATCTGTTTTGAATTTAATGTTTTCACTCTCACAGGCAAAATAAAATTCTGATTGCTGAATAGCATTATTCTCTTGTTGCAGTAAAAACTGTTTAATACCTATCTCTGCTTCTGTAACAGTGCAATTAGCTTGTATTGCTGCCTGAACATCTTTTATTCTTCGCAGATTTTCCTGCGCGTCAATGGGAGCGTTCCAGTCTATAGAAACCAGGCTTTCTTTTTTTTCAATTTTCGGTAAGGCGCTGGTAGGAATTTTTGAAGCCAGCCAGAATCCTAGTGGCATCAGCAGAATAGTTATTAGAAAATAGAACAACTTACGCCGTAGAATATGATGGATCATTTTATGATAGCCCTTTGACACCCACTTATAAAAAACGGTATCTTCTTTCAGTTTTTCCGGAGGAGTTTTTAAAAATAGTTTATAAAGAAGCGGTGCCAGCACAAAAGCTACCAGTAATGATACTCCCAAGGAAATTGTAAGACCTATCGCCTGGTCAAAAACCAATGCACCTGCCATACCGCTCAATAAGACCAAGGGAGCATATACAGCAACGGTGGTTAATACCTGGCTGATGACGGGAGCTATTACTTCGTTTGTGCCGGTTACACTACTTTCGAGCATATCCATTCCGTTTCTTCTCTTTCGGGTGATATTATCTATTACTACAATGGAATTGTCAATGAGCATACCAATACCCAGCGCAAGGCCTGACAGGGAAATAATGTTAAATGAGATGCCGAACAGGTAGAAGAAGATAAACGTAATGATGAGGGACAAAGGGATACTGATGCTCATCAGTGTAGGCGAAGCCCAGTTGCCCAGGAAAAGAAATAACAATAATACTGTTAATATGCCTCCATAGATGAGATCCTGCTCCAGGTTACTGATGCCAGCATCCAATAGGAAGGTCTGATTTTGTGTTATGGCAAAATCAATCTGTGGATAATCTTTTTTAAACAATTCTATAGTTTTTTCCACTACAGGTACCAGTTCATTCATCCTGCTATCCGGTTGTTTTTGCACAGTGATCACCAATCCTTCTTTGCCATTATACAAATGATAACCGGTTTGTTTTTCAGGTTCCTGTTCCATCCGGGCTACCCTGTCCAGCGTAATAACTGATCCGTCTTTTAACCGGATTGGAAGGTTGCCAATAGCCATTTCATTTTCGAGTGCGTTCAGCAGTTTCACAAAATACCGGTACTGTCCGTCTTTGATACTCAACCCTCCCAGTTCACGGTTAGCATTTTTAATAGTTTGGGTAATATCATTTTCGTTGAGACCCAGGGCATTTAATGCTTCTTTATCGGGTATAACGGTAATAATATCCTGCTGCTTTCCGTTGATGTCCACCAATGAAACACCATCCAGTTGTTCCAGTCTTTTTTTTAATACTTTTTCAGCCAGGGTGCTTACAGTGGAATAATTTATTCCCTTCCTGGGTATTACCTGCACTCTTACAACAGGGATATCGGAAGTGTTGATGCGCATTACCTGTGGTCTTTGCATATCGCGGGGCAGCAGGTTGCTAATGCGATCCAGTTTTTCATTCACCTCGATGTACGATAAATTCATTCTTGTACCATATTCGAATGTGAGATAAAGCAACCCGGTATGATTTGCCGCGCGGCTTTCGATGGCCTTGAGGTTATTGATATTGACCAGGCTTTCCCGCAATGGCTGAAGAATATTCTGCTCAAGCACTGTAGCGGCCGTATTAGGATAATTTACCCGGACCACAATCTGCGGTACGTCGATGGTGGGTAATAGGGAGACTGGTACTTTTTTAATAAGCACCAACCCGGTAATGACGAGGGCGATAAATGTCATTAAAACAGCAATGGGGCGTTGAATTAGATACCTGACCATATTTATTAAAACCCTCTAATGCAAAAACGGAAGATCTTTGATGCCTTTTATTTATTTTCTTATTTATTCACTTCTTTTACAGGAGCATCATGCGCCAATTGTAAATTATTGGTGATGATTACTGTTTGACCTTGTTTTAATCCCTCTTTGATCTCTATCTCTTTTCCATTAGCCCTGCCTGCGACTATATAATTCCATTTGGCCTTACCTTCTTCCAGCGTAAACACAACAGCCTTTCCATTACGCATGACTACCGCTTCACCCGGAACCAGCAATGTTTTTTCAAAAGGAACTTTAATGGTAACTGTGCAGTTCATGCCAGGAAATAACAGGGAGATGCTATTTTTCGACTTCGGGTTTTGAATTCTTAGTTTTACGTTGATCATTCCGTTCTCATCTACATAAGGATTGATCTCGGATAAAGCCGCCATATAAATTTGATCTGGATTTGAAATAGATCTTACTTCGGCAGGTGTGCCTTTTGTAAGCATAACAATATCGGATTCTAATATTTTTACTTCCAGCATCAAATTATTGGGATCATATATCCTGAATAATTCTTCGCCAGCTTTTACCTGCTGACCCTGTTGCACTTTTATGTCAGCTAAAACACCAGTAAAAGGAGCCTTAATAATTGTTCTGCCTAAATCATAGTTTGCTTCTTTAATATCCTGTTCCGCGATTGCAAGCCCGGAACTGATCTTTAGTTTTTGTTTGATTGCGTCTGCCTGTTCTTTTGTTTTATCTTTCA
>CAZGSG010000217.1:0-9980 GCA_964528095.1 uncultured Terrimonas sp. | reverse complement strand
ATTCATCTCTTTTTCACAAAACAATTTTAAAATTACTGGTAAGATCACCGATGAAACCGGCAATGGTTTGCAGGGTGTTACTGTGCAATTAAAAGGCAGTACTGTCGGTACAAGCACAGCGTCTGATGGTTCATTTTCTATTAATGCGGCATCAGGAAAAGGAACCCTGGTTTTTTCTTATATCGGGTATGTTGAACAGGAAGTAGCTATCAATAACCGCAGCCAGATTTCCGTGAGTATGAGCCCGACCACTAATTCACTGGAAGATGTGGTAGTGGTAGGTTATGGTACAAGAAAAAGAAGCGATGTGACCGGCGCTGTTTCCTCTATCTCGGCAAAACAGATAGAACAGGTTCCCACTACCAATATCGTACAGGCCTTACAGGGAAGATTGGCTGGTGTGGTGATCAATACGACTAATTTCCGCCCCGGTGAAACTCCTTTTATCCGGGTAAGAGGTAACCGGACATTTGCAACAGGAGGAAGTTTCAGCGGCCTGGATAATCCGGTAGTGGTGGTAGACGGTATCATTACACCGTATAGTATCAGTGATTTTAATCCGCTTGATATTGAATCTGTGGACGTGCTCAAAGACGCGTCTGCCACGGCGATATATGGCTCCAAGGGTGCGAATGGGGTGATCATAGTGACCACCAAGAAAGGTAAAGCGGGCAAGATGAATATAGATGTGAATAGTTTTGTTTCAACAGAAAGCCCGCTTCGTGAGCTGGATGTATTGAATGGTGGTGAATTTGCGGAACTGCGCAGGATCGCCAATCGTAATGCAAATGCGAGCCTTTCAAAAAATCCCACACCGGCTTCCGATTTCTCCATATTTCCCGAATACTATACAAGGGAAAGTGTGCTGGCTGGTTATCAATGGCGTAACAAAGCTATGTTGCTTCCGGTCTTACGTGCTACCACGCCTGATGAGAAAACAAAATTTGGCGTAGATAGTATTCCTGTATATGACGCGGCCGATGTGCGCAGCACAGACTGGCAAAAAATGGGACTGCAAACCGGCATTACGCAAAACTATCAGCTTCGCATCAGTGGAGGAACAGAAAAGCTTCGGGCTTCTTTCTCCGGGGATTATTATAAACAAAAAGGTGTTCAGTTGGGATCTGATTACACCCGTTATTCAGGATCCGTTAATATAGACTTCAGACCCAACAAAGTGTTTTCATTCGGAAGCGTGATCAATACAAGTTCAATCATCCAGAATTATGGCGCGGAAATATATGGTGGTGTTTCAGGTCAGTTGCCCATTGCTGTTCCTTATGATACACTTGGACAATTCATCTACCTGCCAGGTGGTGATATTGGTATCCTGAATCCATTACGTGATCCGGAAAATAACCTGGATGAGCGCCGGATCGCGCGGGTATTCGGAAGTTTTTATGGTGAAGTGCAGCCTGTCAAAGGATTGAGATTACGTGTTAATTTTGGCCCGGATATCAGCAATACAAGAAGAGGTACTTTTAGCGGTTCGCTTTCTTCATCCAAGCAAGGGGTTGCTGCAGCCGATGCTTCGTATGGCACACAGAATTATTTCAACTGGGTATTGGAAAATCTTATTTTTTACAACAGGAGCATTGGCAAAGACCATAACCTGGAGTTGACCTTATTACAAAGTTTCCAGAAAGACCGTACAGAGGGTTCCTCGTTGAGTGCAAGAAACCTCATCTATGAATCACAGCGCTGGTATGGTTTACAAAATAATACTGACGCTACGGCTTCTGCCTATAGCACCAACTTTACGCAAACGCAGTTGCAATCCTATATGGCCCGTGTGAATTATGGGTTTAAAAATCGTTATCTCCTGACACTTACCGGTCGTTGGGATGGTGCTTCCCAGCTGGCTCCTGAAAATAAATGGACATTCTTCCCTGCAGCAGCTTTTGCCTGGAAAGTGGACCAGGAACAATTTATGCAGAATGTAGGATTTGTGAACCAGTTGAAGTTCAGGGCCGGTATTGGTTCTGTAGGTTCACCCAGTATTGGAGCATATGCGGCAGCGGGGCCATTGACCCTTCGTCCTTATTCATGGGATGAGGCTGCTTTGTATGGTTTTAGTCCTGGCCTGGCTTCTCCAAAAGCAACATGGCCTGTTACTACCACTACCAACGTAGCTATCGACTTTGCTGTATTGAACAACCGTCTTTCCGGTAGTATCGATGTATACAGGCAGGATACAAAAAATCAATTACAGACAAGAGCCATCCCGGGGGCTTCCGGTTTTACTTCCAGTTACTACAATATCGGGCTTGTACGTAATGCCGGTATTGAAATTTCTCTTTCTTCGGTCAATATCCAGAGTAAAAAGAATGGAGGGTTCAGATGGACAACGGATGTCGTATTTACCAGGAACAAAGAACAGGTACTGGATATAGATGGCACCAAAACAAGTAATGTAGGCAACAGGTGGTTTATTGGTAAGCCTATCGCCGTATGGTATGATTATAAATTTGACGGCATCTATCAAAATACAAAAGAAGATCTTGATCTGATAAAAGCACTGACAACCAAAACGCCTTCATTGGCAACAGGCTTAAATGCGATAACACCGGGTATCATCAAAGTGCGGGACCTGAATGGTGACTCCCTCATCAATCAGAGCGATCTGATGGTATTGGGTTCTCCTAATCCTGAATGGACAAGCGGTGTCAATAACACGGTATCATATAAAGGATTTGACCTTTCTGTATATGCTTATATCAGTTGGGGAGGTATGCTCAATAGTATCCGTTCCAGGGTGAGCATGGGTGGCCGTTATCAGCAGCTTGATGTTCCTTACTGGACGCCGGAGAATGCCAGCAATACTTATCCTAAACCGGTATTGAATAATGATATTCCTTTATTTGGCGCAGCCTTGCAATACCAGGATGCCTCGTTTGTAAGGATACGAAGTATCTCCCTGCAATATTCATTTGCGAAAGAGCTGGTAGCAAAATACCTTAAGTCAAACAATTTAAGTCTCTACTTCAATGTGGTGAATCCGTTCCTCTTCAGCAAATTCAAAATACTGGATCCGGAAGTGGTGAACGCTGGTACGGTATCAACCACAGGTACATCCGTATTCTTCAGCACCAAGAGTTTTGTATTCGGATTAAAACTCGGGATCTAAACAATAAAGATTGCTTATTTAAATATATAAACAATGAAAAAGTCGATTCTATTCATCACCACTATCTCGATCCTGCTATCAATAGTATCGTGTAAAAAATTCACTGAGGAAAAGCTGGTGGCTACATTGACCAATGATTATTACAATACAGAACAGGGGGTGGAAGATCTGATCAAATCCGCATATGAAAGGACCCGTTTTAAATTTGAATACGAACAGGCTTATTCATTATGGAATTTTGGTGTAGATGAATTTACTGTTGGTGATCAGTTTACGGCCGACTGGTTTAATAAATATGATTCAAGATTGAATCCCGCGGGTGGGTCGGGTGAATACTATATTGATGATTTCTGGAACGCGAATTATGATGGTATCAACCGTTGTAATCTTGGTATAGAAAAGATCCCGACAGTACCGGGTGTAAAATTTTTCGATACGGAACCAAAAAGAACACAGCGGATGGCCGAGCTGAGATTCTTAAGAGGGTATTATTATTTTCAACTCGTACAGCAGTTTGGTGGATTGCCGATTACCACAACACCCAGTGCCGGTATCCGTACCGAGTTCCCTAAATCAACTGTAGCGCAGGTCTATGATCTTATTATCGGTGATCTTCGTTTTGCAGCTGATAACCTGGCTCCAGCTACAACTGATTTCGGAAGAGCTACAAAAGGCACAGCTCAGCACTTCCTGGCAAAAGCATACCTGACAAGAGGAAGCGGTCTTACTGATCAGCGTGGGCAAAAGCCAACGGATATGGATAGCGCGGCATACTATGCAGAACTGGTGATCAATTCCGGTCAGTATGCACTGGCCGCGGATTATAAAGATCTATGGAGAGGGGTGTATGCATCCGATCATTCAAGTTGGGTGATACCTGCATTGGGTAGCCAGGGTGTACAACCAAAAGCTCCTGATGCCGCGGCTTATACATTAAGTATTGCTGCGCAAAAAAATAAAGAGATCCTGTTTTCTGCACAGTGGAATAATAAAACTGTGTTACTTGGCCGTTTTGGTAACCAGACCCATTTATATTTTGGATGCGCATACGAGAACAGTCCGGGTGAGGCGGGAGTGGCAAGAGATGTATTTGGTGACCGTCCTTTCCGTCGTTTGCAGCCAACTGATTATGCCATGGATATCTATGATCGCAGGAATGATTCCAGGTTCTATAAAGAATTCAGAGCAGTACACTACGCCAACGTGACCAGCAGCGTTCCTAATTTTACAGCAGCCAATGCGCCTACGCCGGCATTGGTTGGAAAAACTCGTTTTGGCGTTGGTGATACCGCTATCCTGTTTTTAATGAATACACCGGCTACAGCGCTGACAATGGCACAAATGGATTTTAATGCGGGCAGCAAATACCGCTATAAAGTATATCCTCGTTATTGGGTAGATGCTTCCAATAATGTTAAAAGAGGATTTGGTTATGGCGGTACCGTTCCTTCAGGGGCAAGCAGTACCACCAGCTCACAGGGTAAATATCTTTCCCTGGTCAAATTTCTTGATCCGCATCGTAATGCGGTAGCCGATCAGTCGGGATTTAAAGATGGCATTCTCGCCAGGCTTGCGGAAACATATCTTATCGCAGCGGAAGCCAATGGAAGAAAAACCACCCCTGATTTTACAAAGGCGTTATTATACATCAATGCCCTTCGTACCCGCGCTGCATATAAAAATAATGAAGCGCGCCCAGAAGCGATCATGTTTGAAGGCGCTACTCCCGGCGTGCTGACAAGTACTGCTCCGCAAATGACAGCTACTGCTGTTTTATGGACCACTAATGCTGCTTCTGAAAAATATCCACCTTCAGCAGGTTCAGATGCGGCGAGGTTCATCCATTTTATTTTAAATGAAAGGACCCGCGAATTATGCGGTGAATTATATCGTTGGGAAGACCTGGTAAGAACGGAGACATTGGTAGAAAGAACACAGCTGTATAATGATGATGCGGCTCCGGGAATTAAAACATTTCATAAATTAAGACCAATTCCCCAACGGGAAATAGACCTTACTACAATCAATGGCGTACTGATGTCTGCAGCGGATAAAGCTGCTTATCAGAACCCGGGTTATTGATCTCTCTCTTAAGCAGTCGTTAGTGAAAAGACAGGGGTAATTGCCTGTCTTTTTCATTTTAAAAAATTAGTTCATTCTATTTGATGTTAGTAGATATATTGAAGATTGGTAGTTGTTACAGTTAATCTGTCTAATATCTTTTTTATATAAAAAGATATTGTCAGTAATTTAATAGGCCTGCATTGACGAGTGATCATCAACAGGAATAAAAACAGTTAAATGAGAATCATTTTTTTATTTTGTCTGCTTAAGAAAGAAAATAAAATTGAAGTAAAATGAGCAGTAGAAAAACCATACTATTTTCTGTTTTGCTGACCTGTCAGTTATTGCAGGCTCAGACCTCTTACAAATTCGATTTTGGTACAGGCAAAACAGCCACCGGTTATATCCAGGTTACTCCTGCTACCATATTCAATGAACAAACAGGATATGGATTTGATCAGCATTCCGTTGTTGAATCCGTTGACCGTGGAGGCGATGCATTGACCGGTGATTATATAACCGGTAACAAGCCATTCTATTTTTCAGTGCGATTGCCCGAAGGCAATTATGATGTAAAGCTATTACTGGGTGATACCAAAGGAATCTCCGCGACTACTGTAAGGGCGGAGTGCAGGCGGTTGATGCTTGAAAACATCCGGACAACCAGGGGAAAGATCAATACACAATCTTTTACAATACATGTAAAAGACAGCCTGATCAGGGATGCGCAGGGTAATGTGATCAGCAAGGTAAGATTAAAACCAAGAGAGCTGAATTACCTGCATTGGGACAACCGGCTGACTATCGAGTTCAATGATTCCTTGCCAAAGGTATGTGCTGTAGAGATCGTTCCCAACAAAACAGCGACCACGATCTTTCTTGCGGGAAATTCAACGGTGGTAGACCAGGACCGCGAACCCTGGGCGGCCTGGGGACAGATGTTCCCTCGTTTTTTTGATCCTGGTAAAATTGTAATAGCCAACTATGCGGAATCAGGTGAAGCATTGAATTCATTTGCAAGTGCAAGAAGATTGCAGAAAGTACTCAGCCTGATGAAGAATGGAGATTATCTATTTATCGAATTTGGTCACAATGATCAGAAACAAAAAGGAGAAGGCATCGGCGCGTTTACTTCATATAAAAAAAGCCTGCAATTCTATATAAGCGAAACGCGAAAAAAAGGAGGCATCCCTGTATTGATCAGTTCCATGCATCGTCGCAATTTTGATTCTGCTGGTCATATCATCAATACGCTTGGAGACTACCCTGAAGCAGTAAGACAAACAGCAAAAGAAGAACAGGTAACACTGATAGACCTGAATGCAATGAGTAAGATACTGTACGAAGCCTGGGGGGAACAAGGGTCATTAAAAGCGTTTGTACATTATCCTGCGAATAGTTTTCCTAACCAGCCGGATGCGTTAAAAGATAATACGCATTTTAGTCCTTATGGTGCATACGAACTGGCCAATTGTATAATAAGCAGTATCCGTCTGCAAAAACTGTCGCTTGCAAAATATATCCGGAAAGACATTCCATTGTTTGATCCGGCAAAACCATTACCGGTAGAGAAATTTTACTGGCCTCCAAGTCCTTCTATGGCGGCTGTTAAACCCGATGGGAATTAATATAAAGAAATGAATACGGCCAATTGTATGAAAAAAATAATGTTTTACGGGCTTTCACTGACGATCAACCTGACTGCAGTAATTGCACAACAGGCGAAAGACACGAATTTTATTGCGGACGGTAATCCCGTAATCCGGCATAAATACACAGCAGATCCCGCGGCATTGGTATATGATAATAAAGTATACCTCTATACCGGGCATGATGTAGCGCCGGCGAAACAAAACCGTTATGAAATGCATGAATGGTTATGTTTTTCCACAAGCGATTTTATAAACTGGACTGAACATCCGAGTCCGCTTAATGTAAAGAATTTTAGCTGGGCCAAAGATGATGCCTGGGCTTCACAGGTTATAGAAAAAAATGGCAGGTTTTACTGGTATGTGGCCATTACACATGCTACGATACCAGGCAAGTCAATTGGCGTTGCCGTGGCAGACAATCCCGCGGGCCCTTTTACCGATGCAAAAGGTTCTGCTCTCATCACCAATGACATGACCACCGGCACAAAGATCAGTTGGGACGATATTGATCCAACGGTGTATGTAGAACCCAATGGCCAGGCTTATTTATTCTGGGGCAATACCCAATTATATTATGTTCGGTTGAAGGAGAATATGACGGAACTTGACGGACCGATACAAACGATCACGGTGCCTAAGTTTACAGAAGCCCCCTATATCCATAAACACAAAGACTGGTATTACCTTTCATATGCATATGAATTCCCTGAAAAGATCGCCTATGCGATGAGCCGGAGCATCGAAGGTCCCTGGGAATACAAAGGCATACTGAACGAAATAGCCGGCAATTCCAACACAAATCACCAGTCGATCATAGCGTTTAAAGGAAAATCCTATTTTATTTATCACAATGGCGCATTGGTGCCGGATGCTGGCAGTTTTCATCGTTCTGTCTGTATAGACCGTTTATTTTATAATAAAGATGGAACGATGAAAAGAGTGGTTATGACCTCAGAAGGCGTAAAAAACTGAAAATTCAGGAGCGGATAAGATGGTTGCAGGACTGTGCAGGATACATAACCGGGTTGAATTCTTTATTTTATGCCGTAATTCTTGCTAATATGAATATATCCAAAGTAATACTTGCTTTTTGGCTTCCGGCTATACAATTTTTGCCGGCAATTGCGCAACCGGTACTGGAAACAGGCGGGAAAAAAATGCCCGATGAATGGATTGACAGGGATACTAAACACCGGGTTAAGAAACTAACACTGCTGGAAGGTAGCAATATGGGTTTTTACTTTCATAATAATCCATTCACCGGGAATAAAATGGTTTTTTATAATAGCGGGAAAAATGATCTGACGGGCATCACAAAACAGGAAACCTATAGTACCAACGCCCGCAATAAACAGTTATATACAGTTGATCTTGCTACACTAAAGACAGAACAACTCACCTTTCATTCATCGCCGATGAATGGAGAGATCCTGCATAATAAAAGCGGCGATGTCTACTACCAGATCAAGGACAGTGTGTACTCGGTAAATGTGAACTCCAAAAAAGTAAAACTTATTTATGTTTTTCCCGCTGATTTCAAAGCCAGCATCACTACAGTGAATGCTGATGGTACTTTACTGGCCGGAGCAAGATCAAGCGACCAGGAAAAGGAGATCTTTAAAAATAATCCCCAGAAAAAAGATTACTTCAATCTCATATACGAAGCAAAATTGCCGAGGACCTTATTTACAATCGATATTGCCACTAAAAAACTAAACAGGATCTTCACCGATACGGCCTGGCTGAACCATGTGCAGTTTTCACCAACAGATCCTGCCTTGCTAATGTTTTGTCATGAGGGACCCTGGCATAAAGTAGATCGGATCTGGACAATAAATGTCATTACCAACAAAGTAATGAAAATGCATAGCAGGACGATGAATATGGAAATTGCCGGTCATGAGTGGTTTTCACCCGATGGAAAAAGGATCTGGTTTGACCTGCAGATGCCAAGAGGACAAAATTTTTATGTGGCCAACACTGATGTTAAAACAGGTAATGAAATAAAGTATGGGCTGAAACGCGATGAATGGTCCATTCACTTCAATACATCTCCTGATGAGCAATTACTTTGTGGAGATGGTGGTGATCCTGGACAGGTGGCCAAAGCACCGGATGGTCAATGGATATATCTTTTTAAACCGGAAGGCGATCAGCTTGTATCTGAAAAACTGGTCAATATGAAAAATCATCAATACCGGTTGGAGCCAAATGTACATTTTAGCCCGGATGCGAAATGGATCATATTCCGTGCAAATTTTGAAGGCATAGAGAATGTATATGCCGTGGAAATCAGGAAAAGCGGTGAATGAAACAACCAATAAAGAAAGCATTTTTGTTCAGATTAAAATCCACACGATTGACATGTTTAAAAAAGTAGCCGTAATTGTCGCCTTGTTCTTTTTACCTTTTTATATGCAGGCCCAGGTCAACTGGCCCGTTGTTACACAGACATCCAAACCCTGGACACGCTGGTGGTGGGAGGGCAGTGCCGTTACCAAACCCGGTCTTAGCTGGAACCTCGAACAATATCGCAAGGCCGGCCTCGGCGGTGTGGAGATCACGCCGATCTACGGAATATATGGATTTGAGAAAGAGTTTGTACAATTTCTTTCACCTCAATGGATGCAGCTATTTGATCATACGCTGAAAGAAGCAAAGAGAATGGGTCTTGGAGTGGATCTTGCCAATGGAACAGGTTGGCCATTTGGCGGACCCTGGGTCAAAGATCAGGATGCCAGCAAAAGCAGCTGGTATAAAACATATGCGCTAAATGCGGGCGATCAATTAAAGGAACCCATAGAATATATACGCGAAGGATTTGTGCGTACTGCCAATAATAAAGCGGTCAGTGTGGATACATTGCTTCAGCCCGCGGCAGCGAATAAAAATCTACAGGGGTTGGCATTGGACCAGGTACAGTTTCCCGGTAAGTTGCCTTTACAATCACTGATGGCTTATTCCGACAACAAAGAAGTGCTGGACCTGACCAATAAAGTAGATGCAACAGGAAAACTG
Organism: uncultured Terrimonas sp.; assembly: GCA_964528095.1. Lineage (GTDB taxonomy): Bacteria > Bacteroidota > Bacteroidia > Chitinophagales > Chitinophagaceae > CAZGSG01. The sequence goes on along the minus strand of CAZGSG010000217.1, from coordinate 119 downwards.
AACTGGACCGCAACAAAAGGTAAATGGATATTGTATGCATTATTCGAAGGCCTGCATGGTAAGATGGTAGAAAGAGCGGCGCCCGGCGGTGAAGGATATGCGATCGATCATTTTTCAGC
>CAZGSG010000216.1:0-10056 GCA_964528095.1 uncultured Terrimonas sp. | reverse complement strand
ACACTTAACAGGGTATGATTACCGTCTGCATGACCGTATACCAGTTCGAGATTGCGGATGGTGAACCTGTCCATCCATAAAAAATCTTCCCGGTCTATTCGCTGGATGGCGGTGATATGTTGCAGGTTAGGGTGTTCAGTATCTTTCAGGTAGTGAATAATAGCGCCTGCGGCAATCAACCCGTTTTTTAATTCTTCTACTCCGAACCCTTTTAATGAATGCGTCTGGAAATGTTTGAGCAGGTTATCTTCCGCATAGGCCTGTTCAAAGATCCATTCGTCAAGTGTATAACTATAGACTTTGCTGCCAAAGTACTCTTTAAATTTCTTTTGCTGGTGACGTTGAAAGATGACTTCAGCGGGTTTGAAACTCTGTAATAATTTATCCGCGTATTCACGATCTCCCTCTGCGATAAGGAACTCACCGGTAGAGATATCGAGGAAGGCCATACCATATTGTTCGTTATCCGCGAAATGGATCCCTGCTAAAAAATTATTGCTATTATGTTCGAGTAACTTATCGTTAATGGCTGTACCCGGAGTAACCATTTCTGTCACCCCTCTTTTTACAATTCCTTTGGCCTGTTTGGGATCTTCAAGCTGATCGCAGATAGCTACCCGGTAGCCAGCTTTTACGAGTTTGTGCAGGTAGGTATCCAGTGAGTGATGGGGGAAACCTGCCAGGTCGAGTGAAGCAGCCGCGCCATTATTTCTTTTGGTAAGAGTAATGCCGAGCACCTGGGAGGCGATCACGGCATCCTGGCCGAAGGTCTCATAAAAATCACCTACGCGGAAAAGCAGCACCGCATCCGGGTATTTTTGTTTGATGGCCCTGTGCTGTAGCATCAAGGGCGTGTCTTCAATTTTTGTCTTGGCCATGGGCGACAAAAATAACTGGTTTGATAGCTTTTTTGAAAAAAGATTCCAATGATTTAGAGGTTTAAATAGTTATACACAGCAGGATGAATCATAAAGTGTATAATTGTTTTTTGGAGCTGACTTTTGAAACCTCTGTTCATTTGCTCATCTTTGCGGCATGCGAAAATTAAGTATGGATGAATTGGGCAGGAAGTCTGTGGAGGAGTTTAAAGAATCTGTGAAGATCCCTGTAATTGTAGTGCTGGAGAATATCCGCAGCGCTTATAATGTAGGCAGTGTATTTCGTACATCAGATGCTTTTTTGATAGAAGCGATCTATATTATTGGTTATTCTGCCAAACCACCGCATAAAGAGATAAAAAAAACGGCATTGGGGGCGGAAGAAAGCGTGAGCTGGGAGTATTTCAACACAACCGCAACTGCAATAGAACAGTTGAGGGCCCAGCAGTACAAAATATTTGCGATAGAGCAGGCGGAAAATAGTTTATTGCTACAGCAGGTGGCATTTGCAAAAGAAGACAGGCTGGCCATCATTTTCGGCAATGAGGTAACGGGCGTGGAGCAATCAACGATCGGGCTTTGTGACGGATGTATTGAAATACCACAGTTGGGAATGAAACACTCGCTGAATATAGCTACTGCCGCCGGCGTGGTATTATGGGAACTGGTGCGGGGCCGGGTAGACTCCCTTCATTCAGGTATATAATTTTCATCCGTCTTATATTTGCAGTATGTCTACAGCCCGGAAGTACCTGAGCCTAATAAAATTTTCCCATACCATTTTCGCAATGCCGTTTGCCCTGATCGGTTTTTTCCTGGGGCTTCGTTCATTGAATGCGTCTTTTTACGCCACTACACATTGGAATCTTAATAGAGCAGTTGGTTTTGACAATAGCGGAGCTGATACAACAAACTGGAAGAATATACTATTGCTTTTTTTATTGGTGTTAGGTTGTATGGTATTTGCCCGCAGTGCCGCAATGGCATTCAATCGTTATCTCGATCGTAGCTTCGATGCAAAAAATCCCCGTACATCAATCCGGGAAATTCCTGCCGGTATTCTTAAAGCAAACAGCGTTCTGCTTTTTACGATCATCAATTGCATCTTATTTATCGCCTGTACTTTTTTTATTAATTCGCTTTGTTTTTACCTCTCGCCCGTTGCACTGTTAGTTGTACTGGGATATAGTTATACAAAAAGATTTACCCCGCTTTGCCACCTGATCCTGGGTCTTGGCCTGTCGCTTGCGCCTATCGGTGCTTACCTGGCTGTAACGGGCCGCTTTGATTTGTTGCCGGTCCTGTTTTCCTTTGCAGTTATTTTCTGGGTGAGCGGGTTTGATATTATTTATGCACTGCAGGACGAAGAATTTGATAAATCGCAGAAACTATACTCTATTCCTTCCTGGCTGGGCAAGACAAAAGCATTACGTGTTTCCGAAATGCTGCATCTGCTTAGCGCGGCCTGTGTTATTGCTGCCGGCTTCTATGGAAATTTCGCTTGGTTGTACTGGATAGGAGTTGCCGTTTTTGCGGGCATGCTTTTTTACCAGCATTCAATCGTAAAGCCAACTGATCTGCGAAGAGTAAATCTTGCTTTCATGACAGCCAATGGTATCGCTTCCGTTGTATTTGCCGTGTTCGTGATTGCTGATCTTTTTATCTTTCATCATCCGATCTTCCATATCTAATATCCGGTATCCAATATCCAATATCCGGTATCCAATATCTAATATCCAATATCGAGTATCCAATACCGGGAACAGCCTATCACTTATCTTTGCCCATGCCCCGAATTATCTCAATCGATTACGGTCTTAAGCGCACTGGTCTTGCGGTGACTGATCCGCTACAGATCATTGCTACCGGTCTGACTACAGTGGAAACCAGGCAACTTCTTCCTTATCTCAAAGATTATTTTGCAAAAGAGACCGTAGAACTGATCATTATTGGTGAGCCCAAAAACCTTGATGACAGTGATACACATGCTACGCCACTGGTTGAAAAATTCATCAAAGAGCTGGCAAAACATTTCCCCGCGATACCGGTTAAAAAGGTAGATGAACGTTTTACCTCCAAGATGGCAAAAGACGCTATGCTGGAAATGGGCATGAAAAAAATGCAACGGAGAAATAAGGCCCTGGTAGATGAAATAGCTGCTACCATTATGTTGCAGGAATATATGCGCTCAATAGGATGAGCCGCCTTATAGGTTAATAAGTTGATATGTTTTAACTTTGCATCTTATCAACCTGTCAATTTTTTAATACATGATTTTTCCAATAGTAGCATACGGGCATCCTGTTTTGCGTAAAGTAGCGACTGATATCAGTGCAGATTATCCCGGTCTTGAAAAACTGGTTGAAGTTATGTTGGAAACGAGTTACGCAAGGGCAGTGGTGGGATTGGCTGCGCCACAGATCAATAAGGATATCCGCCTCTTTGTGCTGGATACAGAGCAGATGTACCTGAATATGGACGAAGACGAAAAAAAGGAATATGGCGATGCGCCGGGCTTTAAAGGTGTTTTTATCAATGCCCATATTATTGAACTGGATGGAGAAGAATGGGCTTACAATGAAGGTTGCCTGAGCATTCCCAAAATAAGAGAAGATATTTATCGCCAGGAATCAGTGACGATAGAATACAGGGACGAAAAATTTGAGGCGCATACCCGTACATTTTCCGGCATCACGGCCAGGGTATTATTACATGAATATGATCATTTAGAAGGTAAATTATTCATCGACTATTTATCTCCATTGAAAAGAAAGCTGATGAAAGGCCGCTTAACAGATATTTCAAAGGGGAAAGTAAAAGTAGATTATAAGATGTTGTTCAATAGCTGACATCTTAGCAACGATCTGCAACAAGAGCACCAGATTTTATTCTGTTTTCAATAAAACTTAGGTTTATTTTTGCAGGTATGATAAGAAAGATCATACCTGCTTTTTTTCTACTACTTGCCGTACTGCGTGCAGGTGCCCAGGATGATTCGCTGGACAATGAACGCCTTTCAAAAATGATCAATCTGTCTGAGGCGATCGTTCGCAATGATATCAATATTCCACGCTTTATAGAGAGAGTAAAAAATGATACGACATTTTATAAGGCATTCCGCAATCTTCGGGTGCTGGGTTTTACATCACTGAACGATATCCGGATAACAGATAAAAAAGGAAAACAAAAAGCGGGAGTATATAGCAAGACGAGGCAAAATCATATTGCCGGCTGTCGTAGTATGGATAAGCTGGAAGAGACCGTGCAGGGCGATTTTTATACTGGCGATGGCGGATATAATTATTATACCGCGGAATTGTATGCGGGCATATTTTTCACCAATGGAAAAGTGTGCGGGGAAACCAATATTGTAAAGGGCACTTCTTTTGACGCAAAAGGAAAAACGGGCATGGCTAAACATAAAGAACAATTGAAGATGTTGTTCTTTAACCCTGGCAAGAAGATACCTGGCATTCCATTCATAGGCAATAAGATTAACATCTTTGATCCGGAGGTGGCAGAAAGTTATGATTTTACGATCGATCAGCAGGACTATGAAGGGCGGTCCTGTTATGTCTTTTCTGTAAAAGCCAAAGAAAATCTCTCACGTGGCGCAAAGAACGATATCGTTATAGATAATATGATCACCTGGTTCGATGCGAAGAGCATGGAGGTACTGGCCCGCAACTACGATATGAGCTATGATGCCGGGGTGTACGATTTTGAAGTGCATATGGAAGTACAGCTGACCCATTTTGGAGAATACCTGGTGCCTAAACTCCTACGCTATAATGGTAACTGGAACGTGGTATTAAAAAAAAGGGAAAGGGGGGTATTTACAGCTACTTTGTTTGACTTTAAAAATTAAGCGTGTAATAGCCGGATAGCATGTTTAGTTATCAGCTATTGTTTTTGATTTTTAATTGAGCCATTATTTACTGCCTGTTTCCTACCGTACTCACGTATTTTCTCCACTTTTCGATCACCTGTTGCATGTCATTTGGTAACTCCGTATCAAAAAATACCTGTTCGCCGGTACCGGGATGTGTAAAGCCCAATGTCTTTGCATGGAGTGCCTGCCGGGGGCAAATGGCAAAACAATTATCTACAAACTGTTTATACTTGGCATAGATCGTTCCTTTGACAATTTTATCGCCTCCATAAAAATCATCGTTGAATAAAGGATGACCCAGGTGCTTCATATGCACGCGGATCTGGTGTGTGCGGCCTGTTTCCAGTACACATTCCACCAACGTAACATAACCGAATCTTTCTTTTACTTTATAATGAGTGATGGCTTCTTTGCCATGATCACCTTCGGGATAAGCTTCAAATAATTTGCGGTAACGAAGATTACGACCTACATGCGCTACGATGGTGCCTTCATCTTCCTGTACATCTCCCCAAACCAACGCATTGTATTGCCTGTTGATGGTATGATCAAAGAACTGTTTTGCGAGATGGCGCATGGCCTTGTCCGTTTTGGCGAGCACAAGCAGGCCACTGGTATTTTTATCAATGCGATGTACAAGACCAAATCGTGGTAAAAGATCTTCGGAGATACCAGGTTGCTGCTGTTGCAGATAATAAGCCACCCCATTCAGTAGCGTGCCGGTATAGTTACCACTGCCGGGATGTACTACCATGCCGGGTAATTTATTGATCAGCATAAGCTGGTCATCCTCATACACAATATCGAGTGGCAATTTTTCGGGTACTACATCTGTCTGGTCGGGACTCATGTCCGAATACACCACGATATCGTCAAATGCCTTTATTTTATAATTTGGTCGTATCTCTTTTCCATTTACCAGCACCATGCCGCTATTAATCCCTTTTTGCAATTTATTGCGGGTAGCCCCTTCTATGCGGCCCATCAGGAATTTATCGATGCGCAGCGGCTCCTGGCCTTTGTCGATCTTATAAGTGAACCTTTCATACAGGTCCTCGTTATTATCTGATATATCCTGCTCTTCATTATTAGCGGGTAATGTCTCCTCCATGCGCTTGCTTATTTTCGCAAAGGTAACGGATGGAAATTGTTAGTAAATTTGTTCCTTCATTATGGCAAAAAAAGAAGTGGAGTTCCGGAACCTGGGGAATATGTCCTATAAGCTGGCCTGGGACTACCAGGAACAGCTTTTGCAACAGAATGTGGCAATAAAATCTGCTGCGAGGACCCGGCAACAACTGGCCGGCGCAGAGACCGGGGTTGATGAATTACTTACTTCGGATACTGTACATTATTTACTTTTTGTAGAACACCCTCCCGTTTACACGCTGGGGAAAAGCGGCGATATGGCCAATGTACTGCTGAATGAAGAAAGTCTGCAGAAAAGAGGCATTGATTTTTTCCGGACCAACCGGGGCGGGGATATCACCTTTCATGGCCCGGGCCAGTTGGTTGGTTATCCCATTCTTGATCTCGAAAAATTTTATACGGATATTGGAAAATACCTGCGGAATATTGAAGAAGTGACCATTCTTACATTGGCCGAGTATGGTATAAAAGGTGATCGTTCACCTGGTGAAACAGGTGTATGGATCGATCCGGATATCAAAGGAAAAGAAAGAAAGATCTGTGCTATTGGTGTGCGTAGCAGCCGCTGGATCACTATGCACGGGTTTGCATTGAATGTGAACACCGATATGGATTATTTTAACTTTATCATACCATGCGGTATACAGGGTAAACAGGTGACATCACTTGAAAAAGAACTCGGCAAAAAAATTCCGATGGAGGAAGTACAGGAAAAGATGAAAAGAAATTTTGAAAAAGTCTTTGAAGCTGCATTGAAGTAATAATGATGACCGGAAAGCAAAAACCTCGCGCTACTGCTAAAATTCTTTCTGTAAGTAGAACTTATTTTTCTCTTTTAATTCCCCGTTTTCGTACAACTCAAATTTGAACCAACCCGCACGGTAAAAATTGGACTTATCAATCCTGAAGTTCCGCTCTTTTATATCTTTTAATTCAAAGAGTGGCTCATCTTCACTGGTAAAAAATTTGATATTGTACTTTGTATCGTCATCACCGGGAAGAGAGATTCTTATATATCCATCTTTATTATTAGTGTATACAAATTTTGATGGAATAAACCCAACAGGTTTTGGCCTGTTATTGCTGATCGCAGGGGAGAGGCCGGAGGAATCGCCTGGTATTTGTGTCTTCAATATGGAAGGAGAATCAGGTCTTCCCAATGAAGGCCGGTTTACTGCTGTATCCAGCACCGGTTTTTTAGAATTACTGAAAAGGAATACGCCTTTATCAAGCATGATATACAGCCGGTAAAACATGTGATCATGTGGCGCTTTCAGATCCGCGAAGCCATTTTGCGGGGTACTGGGGTCCGCCACAGTGAGGATGGTTTTAAAATTGGTAAGACTGTCGTTGGATCGTTGTACGCTGATCTGCCTGATATTCTCAAACCGATTGGTCCAGCCTATGATGATGCGGTTATTACCTACATTTTTTGCCGAGAAATTGGGAAGCGTATCTTCCTGGGCAAGGACCATTTTGCAACATGCTATCGTTAAAAAGAAAAATAAGCTGGTATTTTTTTTCATATTTATCGAACGAATAACGGATACGGATTCGTTTATTGGTTATTGACAAAGATAATACACAGGGTCTAATGGTTAAAAGATTAACGTTCCTTTATCGAGCGAGGCATTTCCCTGTAACCCGCCGCTGTGGACAAGCAATATCCTGGACCCGGGGATGAAAAAATCTTTTTTGATAAGGTCTGTTACTGCGTAAAATAACTTGGCTGTATAGACAAAATCCGAAGGAACCCCGGCATGTTCGTAAAATTCGTTCATAAACCTTATCAACGCGGGTTGATGTTTGGCATATCCGCCAAAATGATAATCGTGTAATAATTGCCAGTCGATCGTTTTATTCTGTACCAGGTCTGCTACTTTCTCTTCCAGTTCCCTGTTACTCTTCATTACACTAATGCCCGTTACCTGCTGGCCCGGAACTGCTGCATTGATGAGGCCTGCCAGCATGGTGCCGGTACCGGTAGCGCAGCAGTAATGAGAATATTCTTTTGAACAGAACTCCAGTATGGTTGACGCGCCCCTGGCTCCGGGTTCGCCGTAACCACCTTCATTAATTATATAATTGTCTTCGCTGCTGATGGGCAGGGGTATTTTTTTTTGTTTGTAATCATGGCGGGAAATAAATACCAGTTGCATGCCGGTTTGTTTGGCAAATAAAAGTGTGGAAGATGGTATGGCCGGTTCTTCACCCCTGATAATGCCGATGCAGGGGATAGCATGCAAATTGCAGATGGCAGCAGTAGCGGCTATATGATTGGACCAGGCGCCGCCAAAAGTGAGTATCTTTTTTTTACCTAAGCTGGCAGCTTCGTCGAGGTAATACCGAAGCTTGAACCATTTATTACCCGAAATAAATGGATGTATCTTATCCAGGCGTAAGACAGAGAGGCTTATTTTTTTTTGAGTGATTTCCCGGAAAGGGGAATTATCGGGAAATAAAATGAGGTCTTCGGTAATGTGATTAAAAGAGAGCGCTTCTTGCATAAATTAGGATGAAACCATAGCGAATTTACTTTAATTTCGTGGCCCTAATACATATTATGCAGCCTACATTAGTCATATTAGCCGCCGGAATGGCATCGAGATACGGAAGTATGAAACAGATACAGGGTTTCGGCCCCGGTGGTGAGACCATTATGGATTATTCTATTTATGATGCGATCCGCAGTGGTTTTGGAAAGATCGTTTTTATTATCCGTCGCGAATTCGTGCAGGACTTTAAGGATATATTTGATCCTAAACTGGAAGGCAAGGTTGCTGTAGAATATGTGTTCCAGGACAGGGATGCTTTCACCGAAGGATATGCGATTCCCGAAGACCGTCAGAAACCCTGGGGTACTGCGCACGCGGTACTATGTGCCATGGATGTGGTGAAAGAACCATTTGCCGTGATCAATGCCGATGATTTTTATGGACATAATGCATTTGAGCAGGCAGCTGATTTTTTATTGAACGATTGTACGGACAGGACCTATGCGATCGTAGGATATGATCTGCTGAAAACTTTATCTGATCATGGCACCGTGAACAGAGGCGTATGCAGCCTGGATGAAATAGGTAACCTGGCTTCGATTACAGAACGGATCAATATTTCAAAAAAAGACGGTGTGATAAAAGTAGATGATGGTCTTGAGCCAAAAGAATTATCATTAGACACAAGGGTGTCCATGAATTTCTGGTGCTTTGATCCTTCTTTTTTCTCCTATACACAGAAACTTTTCCGTGAGTTCTTACAGGAACATGGAGCTGAATTAAAATCGGAGTTTTTTATTCCCATTGTAGCAGACCAGTTTATTAAAGAGGGTGGAAGGGTTGAGATCATTCCTACTACTTCTTCCTGGTTTGGGGTAACTTATAAAGAAGATGCGCCTTTTGTAGAAAAAAGCCTGAACGACCTTATTGGTAAAGGAGAATATCCTGAAAGGCTTTGGGTGGCTTCAAAATAAAGATGATATAGTTATAAAGTTCGAAGTCCATAGTTCAGGGTTCTTCAAATTGATCATACTCTTTGATCTTTGATAACCCTGAACTATGGACTTCGAACTTTTAACTTAAGAACCAGAACAAGTTTAACCTGGTGGATTAATCTCCTTTAACCATGTATACAAAATCCTGGATTTTCTTTACTTTTTGCTGATTGTCCAGGCCACCTAGCGTTGACTTGGAAGGAACCTTCACATTTTCGTAGATGGAATTTTTCTTTAATTCTTCCAGTGCTTTGTAGATATATTTTGACTGCACGGCAAACACAGCGCCTTCGGCTGCAATTTCTTTTGTGCTAAGAATACCGATTACTTCGCCGGCGCTATTAAATATAGGGCCGCCGCTATTTCCGGGGTTCGCGTCTACTGATATCTGGCAACTCAGGGTATCGCCATTGAAACCAGTCTTGGCACTCAGGTATCCTTCGCCGTAAACAATTTCATCGCGTGGAAATCCAAGGGTGAAAATAGGTTCGGCAAGATCAGATGGAGCATGACGGAAGCCATAGGGAAGTGAGGAAGTGGGTTTGAAACGCTCATCGTCGATTTTGATAAATGCCACATCCTTTAACACATCCAGTCGCACCACGATCGCTTTGAACTGCTCACCTTTTATATTCTGTACAAAAATA
>CAZGSG010000215.1:0-10057 GCA_964528095.1 uncultured Terrimonas sp. | reverse complement strand
CAATACCATGATGATAACAGTATTGAAGAAAGGCAGTATGAAAAACTATTACACCACAGAACGATATCTGAAAGCATTTTTGCAAAAACAATTCACTGCCTGCGATATTTTATTAAAACAACTGAATTACGAATTCATCACCAATTTTGAATATTTCGTCAGAACCACTCCGTTGAAAGAATTTGATCCCTGTGCAAATAATGGAACAATGAAGCATTTGGAGAGATTGAAGAAGATTGTCTCCTGGGCGGTAAAAAATGAATGGATTGCTAAAGATCCGTTCATAAACTACAAATTGAAGTTTAAGAGAACAGAACGGGATTTTTTGACGGAAAGAGAATTATCTGCCATTGAAAGTAAAACCTTTGATAATTCAGTTTTGCAAAGAACCAGTGACTTTTTTGTTTTTAGTTGTTATACCGGACTTGCCTTTGTAGATGTGATGAATTTGCAGGATCATCAAATTGTTAGCGGCAACGATGGTTTGAACTGGATTAGAACAAAAAGAGAGAAAACTGAAGTTGTGGTGAATGTTCCGATTTTGTCCGCTGCTGGTAAGATTCTTCAAAAATACCTGACTGCCGATAAAATCAATAACTCAGCCAGTATATTCCCTAAAATCACAAATCAGGAAATCAATCGCAGTTTGAAAATAATTGCCGGAATCTGCGAAATAAAAAAGGATCTTACTTTTCACATTGCCAGGCACACTTTTGCTACAACTGTTACTTTGATGAATGGAGTACCAATTGAAACGATCAGTAAAATGTTAGGACATACGAAGCTAAGTACAACGATGATCTATGCAAGAGTAACGCAAACGAAAATCGGAATGGACATGAGCATTCTGCAGCAAAAACTAAACAAAGAATAGCGAAGGGTTTTATTGTCAATTTGAGTAAGTAAAGCCGGGCCAACCAAAGCCCGGCTTTATTTTGGTTCAAACTTTTTCACTTCATAATGACGTATTCAGCTTAATCTGATTTGAACCGATTTGGTGTTTTGACCAACACCTGTAAGGTGTGGAGCAAGATGTATAATTGTCGACAACAATAATCTAAATGATGCCGGAAATGCTCTTGACTATGCTTTTGATTGCATAGAGCAAGATGTAGTGTTGTTGACAACACTAATGCTATCGGATGACTTTTCATTTTAAGCAAAGAGCAAGATGTATAGTAGTATACAAGAAAGCTGCTTACAAACTCAGCCTTGCTCTATTTATTGCAAGGAGCAAAAAATGTCAAAGCGCACAAAATTGAATTGGAACAATGAGATTAGAAGTTTTACCTCCTAACGATGAAGGTTACCCGAGGGATTCCTTTTGATTGCTGGCTTGTTGATTATTTGAGTTTACCGCCTTTTTTCAGATGGCCGCATACTGCTTCGAGCATTTCACTGGGATTGACGTCAATGGCCAGGGCAATGACATAAAGTTCATCAGCGCGTAACTTGGTGGATGGCTCATTCATGAGCTGATATTTGGACATTGCGCCGGAAACCGCCATTGACCGGCTCATTACGGAGTTATGCATTTGTGGAGTGCATTTCACCGTAAAAACTTATCCGCAGGCTACTGCAGGATTGTTGTTCGAAACAATGATCGGCAGACGAGGAAGCATGCCTGACGAACCTTCTCAATTGAAAAAGGAAATCGCCGCGCTTTTCTTCAGGCTTTTAATTGAAGTTGAAAAGAAAATAGCAGACCGAAGTAAACTGGCTTCCGCACGGAAACAGATTATTAGGCAATGGTATGTAGAATATCAAAAACGCTGTACATGCACCGGAAACTTGTAATCAACATTTCTGAAGACTTTGCTGTGCTTTGTTCATTTTGGAACAAATCTCCGGAACAGATCATTCAATACTATCTGGATCATGTTTCAATGTCTGCAATGGTAAACAGGCTTGGCATTGATTCGCGGCATAAATCTTTCTATTCTCCCGAAGAGTTCAAAATCCTTATGGCAAGGCTTGTGAATGATCCTTTTAGCCTGGCGACCTTTTTTACCATTACTTATGTTCCACCAAGAGTAGGGCCGGTTTATCCGAATAAATTGCCAAGGATATCAAGGCTGTTCAAATCTTAATTTCCCCCAAAAGCACTTGTAAATAAAAAAAGTTGTGGTAGACTCTCTTTAGTCATCACAACTTACCAACCGCATTGTAAATAAGATTTCGCACTTAAAAGACAAATCACTATTTTTTCTTGCTCTTGCCTTTTGTTTGTGTTAATGCAGATGCTGCTACACTCTTAACAGTTTTGGAAGTACTTGGATTTGATAACAATTTTGAAGCTTTGGAAGCAATCTTAGAAGATGTGTACTCCCCTTTTTTACCAGCCATGATGAGTAATTGTTTTGTTTTTAGAATTATGATATCTATCCGAAAATATCAATCATTAGGGAATTATGGCTAAAAATATTTGCACATATTGTGCTAAAAAAATTAGTTTAATTAGGGGATTATTTCGTATATATTTTTCATAATTCCCTGATCCTTGTTTCTCCAAGGTTGGTGAGCAATCTATTTTTCCTTCTCGGTAACTTAAGGCTGGTTAGTTCAATTTCGATAAGTCTTGAATTCTTTGATACATGACCAACTTTCCTCCGCGTTGCAACAATATGATAAATACTAATTATATAGCATTTGGAAGTCATTCATCCAGCCCGACCCGTCAGACACACAAAGATGATAATTCCCTGGAAATAAGTGTTATCATTCTTCTGTCTTTTGATTTATTTTAATATTTAGTATATTACAGACCAGTATCTTGTACTCAGTTCCATTTGGAGTTGTACATTGTTATATTCAAGCAATTCAAGTTAAGTGTTTTATGAGGAAGATATCTTGCCCTCGAAATTTTTCAGAAGGTATCCCAGTGTTCCGGAGTGCCATGTGCAAACACTATTGGTTTCTGTCATCAATACGCGTGTTCCAGACTTGACTTTCATTTCCCAATTTTGATTAGCGCCTATTTTAACGAGAGAATTCATAAATAAAATAAAATTCTCATGAAGATTTTGGCACTTAGAGGAGAGAACATTGAGAGTTTTTCATCCTGAATTTCTTGGAGAAATTCGAGAATCCCTTATTTGTAATAATAAGACGGGGCTAGGCATCACGAGAACCACAATCGAATCCCCTTTTAGATAGGAACTAAATTAAACAAAATTCATGATCGACAAGGTTAAATCCGGTAAAGAAATATTAGATGACTTCTTTGAGCACATCCAAAGCCTGCCTAATGTGGATGAAAACATTGCTAAGTCTCTATCCGCTTTGTATGAAGAAGGTAAGCTTACTGATATCAATGTAAAAAATGCGTTACTAAAACTAAGAGAGCAGCATGGCAACAAAAATCAAACAACTTAAAATTGTCGGTCTAAGAGGTATTAAAGAGACCATTACCTTAAACTTGGATGGGAAATCCGTTTTGCTATACGGGGATAATGGCACAGGGAAAAGCAGCATCTCTGATTCTTTGGAGTGGTTCTATACAAACACCGTGTCCCATTTATCAAGTGAAGAAATTGATTTGAAGGAGGCGCTAAGAAATTCATCTCTGACATCCGTCATTGAATCCTCCATTAGCCTCTCTTATACCAATCCAGTCATTAATTGTGCTAAAAAGCTCTACAATAAGAAGGATAAATTAGTAATTGAGTTCTCTAATTCTACTGAAGATTTTACTGGATATGTCAAAAGCTCACAGAAGGAAAATTTATTACTTCGTTACCAGTATTTGCGCTCCTTTATCGACGGGACTAAAAGCGACAAGTTAAAAAGCCTTTCTGACATTATCGGTTTTTCTGAAGTAACTAATGTGAAAACAGTTTTGATGAAGTCTTTTAATGCAACAAAAGCCGAAATCAAAAATCAGAATTTTGAAAACCAAATTAATCTCCAAAAGCGAATAATAGTTGAAAAAATAGGTGCAGCTATAAGTCAAGAAGCGCAACTTTTTGAAAAAGTCAATGAGATAATCGCACCGTTTGATTTGGGATTCAATATTACTTCTTTGAAGGATATTGATAGTGCGCTATTGAAACTAAAAATCCCTATCAATACTCAGGCAACAATTGAACTAAAATTATTGGAGGACTGTCATAACACTTTGATTTCACTTAAAAATGAAGTTGTTTTCATTGATGCAGAGTATCTTAAATAATTTTCAGAATTTGAAAATATTGCTAATGATGTTCAAAGTGTCATGCAGACTTTTTTTGCAGATATGCTAAAATCCGGCAATGAGGTAATAAGCAAGAAATATCATAAAGATGACAGTTGCCCTTTATGTTTACAGCCTAAAAGACTCGCAGATTTACAAGCCGAAATAATGGTCAGGCTGCAAGAAATTGAAGAATCATCGAAAAAGAAGAAAACATTTGATCTTGCCAAAACGACAATGAACCGCATTGCTACAGAGCGACTAAGCCGTATCGGTGCACCTAAGAAGGACCCGCTTTTAGATGATCCGTCTAATAGTACAATAAAAACTGCAATTTTTGCTATAGAACAAAAAATACAACGCTACAAAGATGCCTCGGAAGAAAAAGTAACATCGGGAAAAATTATTAATACAGCAGCTGCCTTAAAGCTTCAGCCATCGGATTTCTTAGAACTTAACATAATTGCAGAGAGAATTGATAAAATCAAAGTACTCATTGCAAAAGATAATAGAACAGTCATTTATTCAAATATTTCCGCGGCTAAAGATGCTCTGTTGAAAATATTTAATTTTGAGAAAGACAAGAAGGCTCTTGAAGCACACAAAGTTACCCTGGAAATCATCTATAATGAGTTTGTCAAAAAGCAAAGAGAATCATTACAAAATTTTATTGACAAGTTTTCTGGCACTATTAATGAATATTACCAGCTTCTGAATCCTGGTGAATTATTCAAAGAAATTAGAATAGCTACTATAGGACAGGAAGACGAATTGAATGGTATCACGATTGAGTATAAGTATAAAGGAGAATGGGTGTCCCCGCCGCAGAAATATTTTAGTGAATCACACTTAAATTGCTTTGGCATCTCGTTCTTTCTCGCATCAGTAGTAGCATTTAATAAGGAGAATAAATTTATTGTCCTTGATGATGTGATTTCCAGCTTTGATACAACTCACCGGAAAAGATTTGCAGATTTGTTAGTCGATATTTTTACAGATTATCAAATAATTATTCTTACACATGAAGAACAGTGGTTTCAATATCTAAGCCAACTTGCAAAAAAGAAAGGTTGGCTTATTCATGAAGTCAAATGGACTGAAGAGAAGGGTACGCATTTAGACGCGCAGCCTTCTGAATTAAGAGAATCAATAGAAAAGAGTATCGCATCTGGTGATATCAAGAATGTAGGGAACCTAATCAGAAAGTACCTTGAAGGTTTATTGAAGAAAATTTGTATTGATTTAGAAGTCAGACTAAAATTTCGCTTTAATGATATTAATGAGAAGCGAATGCCGGATGAGATGTTAAACGAATTGAAATCTAAGATTAAGAAAAACAGCGATGACTTGAAGGCTAAAATGCCTGAGATTGATCGTCTATCGAACTCCGGAATTCTGGCCAACCTGCTCTCTCATGACAATCCATTTGACCCTAAATTGGGAGATATCAAATCGTTTTGGGATGATGTTTTAGCATTTGAAAGACTTTTCCATTGTCAAATGGCTGATTGTAAGAAATCCAATGTATCAATTAAAAATTATGATTCAGTTGCTAAGAAAATAAGATGCGGATGCGATGCAACAAAGTATGATTGGAAATTGTAGCCTTTACTTATCTTGGGAAAGTGAAACGGATACAAATCATATTGTTCTAAATCCCTGACTTTTAAGCATATGTTGATATTTAACTTATTTGGCAAAGATATCAATGAACTTACCGTTGATGATTTGGAAGCTTTCTTTTCCGTTGAGCAGGTTGAAACGGATAAAATAGAATTCAAATCTACCAAAGAGATTATTGGAGGCAACGATGGCACCAGAAACAAGGAAAGTGATGTTTTAAAAAAGATCATGCAGACCATTTGCGGTTTTCTAAATACAGAGGGAGGTGTACTTATTTGGGGGGCACCGGAGGGAAATCACACCGATAACAGTTCGAGAGAAAAGGCTTTCAAGGGGGCATTGACAGTTGTGAAAACCCGCCTTGAAAAAGATCAGTTACTCAACAAGGTTTCTGACCAGATAAATCCTACGGCAGCCAAGATTCGGTTTATTCCATTATCATACAAAGATGGTTGGATATATGTGTTTGAAGTTTTAAGAAGCGACTATGCTCCTCACCAGCTAAGCGGCACTTATTATTTCCGACTTGATGGACAGACAAGGCCAGCCCCACATCAGTATGTAGAAGCATTGATGAAGAAGGCTCGGGTAGCTAAACTGGAAATGGATTTTTATTTTCATCCGGTGATGCGGGCTGGAGACTTTGCATGCCTGTTTTTTACCATCACTTCTCAAAATGTTACTAAATATATCAATGACAGAGATATACGTCTTGACCTGACTTCTCATGCTACAATTATTGAAACTAAGGAAGTCTTTATAGGCGCTGATAATGAAACACATAAAATTATCAACGTAGCGAATATTTTGTACCCCGGATTGCCTGTCACTCATGAGTTTATACTAGTAACGCCAATGTATCATGGGTGGGGACGGAGAAACATTTCCATCATCGCTTTGTTGACTGGGGAAAACTCTCCGGTGAGTCGCTCCTACTTCGCTTTCGAGTTTTTCTTTCAAGATGATGGTTCTGTAAAAGCAGATCTGGTTTCTAAATCCGAAAATGTCCATCTGCAGGACCTAGATAATTCTTCAATATGGAATGACGAACTCCAAATGACGCAGCAGCGAAATTATGCATTGCTTACCAATAATAATAGTCTATTAAAGAATATCCGGGAATGGGTGAAATAATAGGCTATATCCTACGATATGGAAAAGACGAATGTAAGTTTTTTTTAAGTCTTCATAATTCCGAAACCGTGAAAAGACCTTTTCATGCTTAATTATTCCGTTCGGAACAATCTCCCCTAAATTTATATCGATCAAACATTATTGCCTTTCATCAAATATGGCCTCCAGCCAAGCATGAACAAGCGGCGATTAGTGTGATAGTTGCGGACCATTAATGCATATACGTCTTTCGGAACTGTAATAATGGGCACATTTGATAATACGCCTTATTTGCTTATTTTGGGTTTATTGCCATCTGATTCATTAAAATTAACCTCAATTTGATAATTGTCAGTATTACGGTTTGCTGTAAATGGCAATAAATTTAATTGCGTGCCTTTGTGTATTAAAACATAACCTTATCGCTGTTTGAGCTATAAGCCAAGTATATTACTTTTATGAAAGATTCAAATTTGATTGCATCCGTAGCACTTTTTGGTGAACTTTATAATAGTGACAAATACCAAAACGTGTCAGACATTATCGCCGAATTCATTAAAGGCGCTGTGCGTACGGAAACACTCTGGTCGACGAATTCCACGGAATTAACACTGGCTCTCCAACGGATATACGAGTTTTACATCCCAGAAGCTGTTATAAAAGCAACTATAAAGA
Source organism: uncultured Terrimonas sp. (assembly GCA_964528095.1). Lineage (GTDB taxonomy): Bacteria > Bacteroidota > Bacteroidia > Chitinophagales > Chitinophagaceae > CAZGSG01. The sequence continues at coordinate 2,475 of CAZGSG010000215.1, read as the reverse complement.
AGAAGTTACAGAAGGTGTATACATATACGGCGGGTAGGTATTTCTTCGACAAAGATTTATTGGAAAAGGATTCTAATAGTTTCAACGTAGAGATGCAGGAAATCACAGATACTCAAAATCAAATTTTAGAAGGGCTATTCGAATACGTTGAGACAAACACTTCTAACTTATTAGATGAATTCTCTAAAAAGGAAGTTACTGATAATTTTATAAAGTGGTTACTGGACAATGGGTACTCAGAAAAGTATTCAAATGTTATTAGCGCATACATAGTTGCCAACAAAAAGAACCATTCCTTTATTAAAAATCTTAACCAGGTAAGAGAAGGCTTGATATTATACCAAGGCATCCGATACACATCAGATGTTAATGACCTGGGAAACTGGAATACTGAGCTTAAGATCTTTCTTAATACAGAAATTCTCTTTAACGCGGCGGGTTATAATGGTGAGCTCTACAAAGAGATTTTCTTCGATTTTCATAAATTGGTGACCAAAATCAACCAAAAAAGTAGAAACACGAACGGAGAAAAACTAATTGAACTAAGATTTTTTCCGGAAACGGAATCTGAGATTGATTATTTCTTTCAAGTCGCAGAGTCCATCAAAAGAGGTACCAGGTCTTTAGATCCATCCAAAACTGCAATGAGGTCAATTATTCAAGATTGTCCTACGCCCACCGATATTCAATTGAAGCGAACTAAGTTCTATCAAGAAATTAAGCAGTTAGGCATCATCCGGCAGGATTCAAATATTTCGGCCTATTCTTTCCATGATTACATAGTGGAGAACGAGTTGGTAGTAGAATCACTCGAAAAAGAATCAAAAGAAAAAGGAAAGTCTTTCAACAAAGATGAATACGATCATTTTTGCAAGATGTTCACAAAAATAAATTACTACCGAGGTGGCGTAAATGATGTGAAATTTGAAAGAATTGGCCATATATTCCTTGCTGGAAATAGATTCGCTTTATGGCTCTCCAATCACCCAAAGGTAAAGTTTAAGGAATCAGACATAGCCTTTGCATTGGACATTGAATATGTAACTTGTAGATTTTGGTTCAAGCTGTGCAAAGGCTTTGGAGATAGTGCTGCATTACCTAAATCTTTGGAAGTAGTAACCAAAGCCCAGGTAATTTTATCTTCCCAGGTTAATTCCTTTGTAGGAAAGAAATATGATGAATTCCAACAAGCATTTGATCGAGGTGAACTTAAAAAGGAAGATTTTCTGGAATTAAGCTATAGCCTACGAGAAAAAGCCATGAGGCCAGAAGATATAGATGAAGTGTCTCTTGATGATTCTCTGGGTATCATTTATGAAGAGGATTACATGGAACAGTTTTATCGTGATAAAGTCTTGCGAGAACAACAAGTCAATGAGTTAAGAAACGAGAAAACTATCCTGTCACAAGAAGTTGATGTATTAAGAGAAAGGGAACGAAAAAGAGAAATCGAGGAAACAGAAAATAAACGATTGGCTGATCGAGCAATTTATTTAGAACAGAAACAACTACAGTATAAGAAATCATCGAGAGGAGATATTTGGTACTTCATTAGAGCTGGCTTGGCACTTTACATTGCAGGCTTGCTTTTGGCCATAAGCAAGCACCCCGAAATTGCAAAAGCTGTCGAGGCTTACGCGCTCTGGGGCACTTTCATAATTGTTCTTTTAGCATTATTGGGTGCATGGGAATTGTTTGGCAGGACCTTTATTCGGGATAAGGAGCGGGTAAAACGGGGAAGAACTGCTCTATTGGTTCTGTTTAGAAATGAGGAGAAAGCCAGGAAAATGAATTTACTTCAGCAAGAATGGATTTCAGAATACGATACCGCTAATCCATCACAGATTTAAACACAGTGGCAGCAAAGTGGTTTCCCTCCAAAGGGTTGGTGTGAGCTATCGATAAAATAGCCTATTGTTCTTTTCATTACTGGTACAGACGATTCCGGAATCGGCAACTGATAACGATCAAAGTAAGGACGACGGATTTGTACAATTGGTAGTTCAGGATCGGCCAGCTGGTACTCCTTGGTGTGAGCTGCTGTTCGGTAGTTGGCAGCGGCTAATCTTCCACCATAATGTTGCAGTGGAGTTCATCAGAAACTTCGTTGACTGATCATGTTGCACCTATCGCCTTCTGGTAATTATTATCTCTATGCTGGCCACGCCGATATGCGTATGAGTTTCGATGGCTTGTGTGGTATTTTCAAAAAACAGTTGTATGCGCGTTAGTGGCAGAAACCTTAGTCCTTCAAAATTAGTTCGTTTTGAATCAATTTTGTATATTTATCCCACAATAAAATTCTTCAAAATCTCATGCGAACTAAACGGTGACCTTCTGATCCAGTGTCTTGCAACAATGTGATATATAACTAATTATAACCTTTGGGTAGCTCAGTCCACCCGACTGAGTAGGCCCACAAAGAATTGATAATCAATTTTTTGCGGGCTTTTTCAATTTTTGTGTTGTCGTTTT
>CAZGSG010000214.1:0-10156 GCA_964528095.1 uncultured Terrimonas sp. | reverse complement strand
CTGGCAGCACCAGGTAATGAACCGCAGTCATTCAATAGAACCAGATAAGGTAAACCTGGCAGTGGGAATCACTCCGGCAAATGCATGGGGTTTACATGATGTACATGGCATTGTAGAAGAATGGTGCCAGGATTGGTACAGCGCATATAAGCCAGGGTTGCAAACAGACCCTGTTGGAACTGCTACAGGTATTGCAAGAGTAACACGTGGTGGTAGTCATAGCACGGGTTTGCCTTTCCTGCGATCAGCAAACCGTTCAGGCGCATTACCTGCAACAAGATCTTTTGCTATCGGTTTTCGCGTGGTAAAAGGAACGATGCCTTCAACACGACCAGCTCCTGATCTGGTGAAGAAAAAATGGGCAGAGCAGGTCATACAAAAAGACCTTGACTGGAACAAAAATAAAACGGCTGCTGATAAAGCCATATTTGAAACACCCAAAACATATACAAAAATCCCGCAGAGCGCTAATGGCCCGCTTTATTTTACCCATAATCATGAGCCGGCATTAACGGTACTTCCGAATGGTGATCTGCTTGCGATCTGGTTTACTACTGTCACCGAACGGGGTAGGGAAATGATTGTTGCAGGATCCAGGCTTCGCCGTGGTGCGAAAGAATGGGATGCGCCAGATGTATTCTTCCAGGTTCCTGATCGCAATCTCACCGGCCAGGCGCTTTGGTGGGATGGCAAACACACAGTGTATCATTTTTCAGGAGTGGGAGTTGCGGATGATTGGAAAAGATTATCGCTGGTAATGCGTAAAAGCGTAGATAATGGAGTAACCTGGAGTAAACCCGAGATCGTGGGGCCTGAATTCGGATTAAGACATCAGCCAATAGATGCTATGATCCAAACTAAAGAAGGCAGCCTCGTTATGCTTTGTGATGCCGATTGGTCGGGCGATGGTGGCACATCGGTACATATTAGTAAGGATAGAGGAAAAACCTGGGATGATCCAGGTGAAGGAAAACCTATTCCAACATTTAAGGCAGGGGCGACTGGTAACTGGATCGCTGGTATACATGGCGGGATCGTAGAATTGAAAGATGGAAGCTGGCTGGCGCTCGGTCGCGGTGATACCATAGCAGGTAAGATGCCTATGAGCATATCGAAAGATAAGGGAAAGACCTGGCAGTACTCCGCCAGTTCGCTCAGCCCAATTGAAAGCGCGCAACGGCTGGGATTGATACGACTAAAAGAGGGCCCCTTGTTACTTGTATCGTTTGAAAAAAACATGACCGATTTTATTTCTAATGGAAACACAAAAAAGGGTATAGGTATGTATGCGGCGCTGTCTTATGATGAGGGTAAAACATGGCCGGTCAAAAAACTGGTCACACCCGGTACCGGAAGCCGTATACTGGATGCGCCCTGTAATTACCGTTGGGGTGAAGCATATAGTTTGCTCGACGCAACGCATGCCGAACTGCGGGGCTATCTCACCGTAGCGCAGGCGCCCGATGGTATGATTCATCTATTATCATCAGGTACGCATTACGCGTTTAATTTGAAATGGCTACAGAGGTAAAAATTCAAAATTAAAAATGCAAAATTCAAAACCAGCGTCCTTCAGGAGATACAGTAATCAGGGTTTGAATTTTTACGCTTGAATTTGTATTGAGTTATTAACCTGTATTAATTATTTTATTCGATCCAATCATATGCATTTAACCTAAAGTGAATAACTGGAACTAAAAATGTAAAACTCAAAACTTAAGTTCTTCACGGGATACAGAGGCTATTTTTGAATTTTTACTTTTGAATTTGCCCCATGATAAAGGCCATACTGATAGCTTGTCTTTTTCCTTTTTGTGCTCTTGCGCAGGAAGGAACGGTATGCGATACACTCTCAGTGCATAGCGCGCTGCTGAATATGGACAGGAAGTACGCAGTGTACCTGCCGCCGGGTTACCAGCATTCGCAGCGTAGTTATCCTGTATTGTATTTATTGCATGGCGGAGGAGTGGATCATACAGGCTGGCTACAACAAGGCGAAATACAAAGTATAGCTGATAAAGCGATAAAAGAAGGGTCGGCGAGTGCAATGATCATTGTAATGCCGGATGCCTATACGCAGCGTCGTGGTTATTATCAAAACAAAGAGAACTGGCTGTATGAAGACTTTTTTTTCCAGGAATTTATACCGCATATAGAACAGGCTTATCGCATCAGGCGTGAAAAACACTTTCGTGCTATAGCGGGTTATTCAATAGGAGGAAAAGCCGCATTCACCTATACATTACACCACCCGGAGATGTTTGCTTCCTCCTGCCCGATTAGTGCAGCAACAAATGCCGCCAACCAGGAAGGGTCAGCAGAAAAGAAGCAGCAGACAGCAAGTTGGTATAAAGAAAATAATGTGATCACCCTGGTGCAGCACATGCCCGATAGTCTTAAAAAAACAGTTCGCTGGTATATCGACTGTGGAGATGATGATACACTGTATGAAAGCAATGCGCTTGTGCGTATCGCGATGCTGAAAGCAGGGATCAACAATGAATTTCGTGTAAGAGATGGTGGTCATAACTGGGTATACTGGCGCGGCGCTATGCCAGCTGTATTGGAGTTTATATCGGCAGGCTTCCGGGATTATTAAATAACCAGGATTAAAAAACTGAAAGGCATATAACATGGTTGTAGCAAATTTTTTAAAAAAGGCGTTTATACTTACTGCTATCATTGCATGTTTAATGTCGTGGGCAAAACCGCATCCAACCGTGTTCCTGATGGGAGATAGCATTTCTATTCACTATGGCCCCTATCTTATAAAATATTTAGATGGTATTATTGATATAGACCAGAAGAAGATCGAAACACTACAGGGAAAAGAATTTAGCCGCAATGGTGGCGATTCACGCAGGGTGCTGGCTTATTTGACAGCCAAGCTACAGCAGCCTGGTTTCAAGCCTGACTATCTTGTGCTCAATTGCGGCTTGCATGATGTAGGGCATGATAGCATCACGCAGGAATTACAGGTGCCACCTGATGAGTATCGCAAAAACCTGCGAAGCATTTTTACATTAATACAAAAGAATAAGATCAGGGTCATTTGGGTCACTACCACACCGGTAGTAGATTCAATTCATAACAGCCGCACAAAACACCTGAGCCGTTATTCAGCCGACCTGGAACAATACAACGTTATTGCGGCGGAAGTATGCAGGCAGTATAAGATCAGCACTATCGACCTGCATGATTTTACTGTGACGCTCGGGCCCGGGGCTTACCTCGACAATGTTCACTACAAGGAAGATATCCGCGCATTGCAGGCATCGTATATAGCAGGGGCGCTCAGGGAAATAATAAAAGAAAACAAAGCGGTCAGATAAACAATAATGAACCGACGTGAACTCATAAAACTGATCGGCCTGGCGCCATTGCTGCAAGTGACACCCGCATTGGCTGCTTCACCGGTTTACTCCAATCCTGTTGCAGGGGAGAATGGGTATCATTTGCTCGTGTATGGCGCCACACCGGCAGGCGTGGCCTGCGCGATACGTGCGGCCAGGGAAGGACTAAAAGTATTACTGATCAGCGCGGCAGAACATTTGGGTGGCATGTTTGCCAATGGTTTGGGCATAACAGATACACTCTACAATGGAGCAAGAGCGCCGTTGTACGATGAGTTCAGGCAAAGCGTTTATGATTTCTACCGGTTAAAATACGGTAGCGACTCACCGCAATACCAGGCATCAGGCCCTGGGATATCAAAAACAAAATACGAAGCGCATGTAGCGGAACAATTGATCAATGAATGGTTGTCGGCAGAAAAGAATATTACGATCATCAAAGGATATTACCCTGTAAAAGCAGAAAAGACGAACAAACAATTAAAGCGTGTTGTCTTCAGAGCTATTGATGGTGCTAAAGAAATGAATGGAGTGGCGACAATCTTTGCGGATTGTTCTTATGAAGCTGACCTGGCAGCGGTAGCAGGGGCGCCTTACCGTATCGGCCGCGAATCAAAACAGGAATACGGAGAGCAATATGCGGGTGTGATCTATTCGAAAGACGCGGCGCCGGAAATACCTAAAAATAAAGCGGAACAAGAGCAGGCAGAATTGATCAGGAACCTCAACCTGTATCGGTATAAAGAATCCCGCACCATTCTATTAATGCCGGAGAGCACCGGTGAAGCGGATACAGCTATACAGGGGTTTAATCTCCGTAGTATATTAACGGATGATCCTGAAAACAGGTTACTGCCTGAACGACCAGCTAATTATGACGCCGCATATTTTAAAGAACAGTATACGCACAAGGCAGAGAACCTGACCCTGTCACGACCCAATCGAAAATCAAGCCTGCCTTACCCGGAGCTACTGGGTTTGCAGAATAAATATGTGGAAGGTGACTGGACTGTAAGAAAAAGTATTATTGAACAATACAGGAACGAAGTTTTCGGATTGCTTTATTTCAGGCAAAATGATGCATCACTTCCTGTAGCGATACGCGATCACTGGCGTAAATATGGATTAGCTAAGGACGAATTTGCAGATAACGGGCATATACCATATGAACTATATGTGCGCGAGGCGCGACGTATAAAAGGCCGGACAGTTTTTACAGAACATGACGCGCAGTTATCACCTGGTTTAAAACGTGCGCCGATACATGCAGACAGTATCAGCGTGACCGAATGGTTTCTCGATTCGCATGCATGTACCGACCGGCATGTAAAAGACAGTAAAGAAGAAGGAGAAGTAATGCTGAAAAGTGAGACGGTGCCCGGACAGATCTCATTACGAACCATTTTCCCTCTGGAACCTGATAACCTGGTAGTACCTGTTTGTCTTTCTGCCTCACATATTGGTTTAGGCGCTATAAGACTTGAGCCGGTATGGATGAGCCTCGGTGAAGTGGTTGGGTACCTGGCAACCGAAGCATGCAATAAAAAGATCGCGATAAAAAATATAGATCCGGACAGGCTCACCAGGAAACTGGCACAACACCGGTTTATGATCTCCTTCTTTAATGACGTGGAAGGAAGAGAATCGGCGGATTGGTATCCCGCTGTACAATACCTCGGCACCAAAGGTTTTTTTGCAAGCTATGAAGCACGCCCTAACCGGAAGCTCACAAAAGTATTGGCGCAGCGATGGGCCGATCATTTAAGCACATGGAAAAAAACAAATAACTGGGATGCTACGACGCAGGCATTGAAAACGGTACAGGTTGAAGAAAACGATACTGAAACGATCAACGCCAATGAGTTTTCGGGAATGATCAACAATTCGTTGGGGTTGTCCCGGCAACCGGCAGCATTGCTGAAAACATTGGGTATTGCAGGAGATACGATAATAAGCAGGGGAAATGCGGCCCGGGTGATTTTTGAAGCAACGGATATATTTTCTAAAGCATGAATAAATGAATAGCGCCAATCATAAAAATATGCTCAGGAACATACTGGCAATATGTCTTTGTATATGCTGCAATGCGCTATATGCGCAGGAGAAAACAAGACCCAATATCATCCTGATCCTGGCGGATGACCTGGGCTATGGCGACCTGGGACTATATGGAGGAGACGCGCCTGCACCTAATCTGGCAAAAATGGCGCAGGAAGGGTTGCGCTTTACCGACTTTCATTCGAATGGCGCTGTTTGTTCCCCTACACGTGCGGCATTACTGACAGGACGATACCAGCAACGGATGGGCATAGAAAACGCGCTGGGAGAAAATGAAAAAGGGCTGGGCGATGAGAAAGCAAAACAGGAACTGACCATTGCGAAGTATTTGCATGATGCAGGATATTATACAGGCATCATGGGCAAATGGCATTTGGGCTATACGCCAGAACAAAGCCCGGTCAATTATGGCTTCGATGAGTTTTGGGGCACATTGCATGGAGCCGGTGACTATCACTCCAGGGTGAATACATTTGGTAAATATGACTGGTGGCATAATAAAGAAGCGGTTAAGGAAGAAGGATATAGTACTGACCTGATCACCAATCACTCCCTGGCATTCATTGAAACACATAAAGATTCGCCTTTCTTTTTATTCGTATCACACAAAGCCATTCATTTTCCCTGGCAAAGCGCAACAGATACTGTTTTTAGAAAAGAGGGATTTCAATACAGGGATGTAAATGGTCCGCTAAGCAGGTTGGGACAACACTCGCCGGCAGAAGTAAAAGCAGTGATACTGCAAATGATCGAAGAAATGGATAAAAGCACGGGAAAGATCATTGCCAAACTGCGTGAATTGAAACTGGACAGGCAGACACTTGTTTTGTTCTGTTCAGACAATGGCGGCATCGTTAGTTATCGCGGCGGTTATACAAATATTTCATCCAACAAACCATTACGCGGAGAAAAGGGAAAGATCTATGAAGGGGGGCACCGGGTGCCAGCTATCGCCTGGTGGCCAGGTAAGATCAGCGAGGGAAGGATATCAAACGAAACAGTATTGACAATGGATATCGCCCCCACGTTGTTAGAACTCGCGGGTATTGCAACGCCTTCCAGGCAATCGATCAATAAACTGGATGGCAGTTCCATCTCTTCCCTGCTGTTGCGTAATAAACAAATGAACAAACGGGTATTGTTTTGGAAACATGGGGATGCATACGCGGTGCGCTCAGGCGACTGGAAGCTGGTAGTAAGCGCAATGAATGCCGTTCCGGAACTCTATAACCTGAAGAACAATATCACAGAAGAAAGGGATGAAGCTGCAGTTAATCCAAAGCTTGTTAAAGAGCTTATGGATAAACTGGAATTATGGAAACGGGAAGTTTATTCGAACAAAGCACTATGATCATTGATTGAACACCTGTTAAAAAAACTGACAGGATTTAAAAAAATAAAACCAGGCACATGATTTTTTTACAATACAGCCCTTATAACAACGGAAAACAAAGATGGCTAAAAGCAGCTATCCTGTTGATTGGGATGAGTGCAGGTGTTTTATCAGTAATGGCGCAATCAAATAAGCCGGACGCAAATAAACCGCATCCTGTAAACAATCCCATGTCGCCCCTGATGCTGGCCGGTGATTGGGTACCGGATGATACCCATCAAATCGACTATGAAAAACTTCCACGGGTGCCAGCCAATTTCAGAGTGGTAAGTGATGTGAAAAAAACAAATGGGGTGAACCAGCACAATTACCTCGTACATCATGGTGGAAAATTCTGGATCATGTGGAGTGATGGCCCCGGTGTGGAAGACCGGGTGGGCCAACGGGTAAAATATGCGACCAGCGATGATGGGTTGAATTGGTCAACTCCGGCCTATATGACGCCTTTACCACCGGGATCAGGCAAAGCAGCTATTCATGGAACCCGGACCAATGAAGGTTTTCGTTATATCGCCCGTGGGTTTTGGCAAAGAGGGGATGACCTGATAGCCCTGGCAGCATTGGATGAAGCAGCTGAGTTTTTTGGACCCGGACTCGAACTACATGGGTTTCGTTTTAACGAAGCCGATAAGACATGGAAAGATATAGGTGTGATCGCAGATGATGCTATCAACAATTTTGCACCAACAAAGATAGCTACAGGGGAATGGGTGATGACGCGCAGAAAGTATGGGTATAAAAAAACAGGCATCGAGTTCCTGGTAGGAGGAGTAGACAGTATCAATGCATGGAAATCCTTTCCGGTATTTGGATCAATGGAAGGTCTTTCCGCGGAAGAGCCGGATTGGTGGGTATTGCCTGATAATAACCTGGTGGCATTGTTCAGGGATAATCTCCGCAGTGGTTTTTTGTTTAGATCTTTTTCCAGTGATAATGCCCGTACCTGGAGCAAGCCCGTCAGGACCAACTTTCCTGATGCGCGTTCAAAATTCAGTGGCATACGTTTGAAAGACGGTCGCTATGCGCTGGTGTCTAATGCAAACCCCGCAAAGCGGGATCCCCTGGTATTGTCGATCAGTGATGATGGAATTGTTTTTAACAAGATGTACTATCTCACAGGAGGCAGGCATATTGATTATCCGCATATCATTGAACATGACGGGTGTTTGCTGATTGCTTTTGCCGGGGAGAAACAATCTGTTGAAGTAATGAAAATAAGGTTATCGGATATAGATCAGTTGAAAATGATTTCACAACGAAGGAATTAAAAATTCAAAATTAAAAAGTCAAAAATAGTTTCCGCTATTGGCGAAGTCAAACAGGTTTAGAAAAACATGATTAGAATTGTCATACTTTGTTCATTCTTTGGTCTCTGCCTGTGCCATGTTGGTATGGGTCAGCAGAAGATGAACGTATTGTTCATCGTGGTGGACGATCTGCGACCTGATCTTGGCTGTTATGGAGACCAGGTGGCGATCACTCCCAATATAGATCGCCTCGCAAAACAAGGGATGCTTTTTGAAAGAGCTTATTGCCAGCAGGCATTATGCGCGCCTTCGCGTGCATCAATGATGACAGGTCTTCGTCCCGATACCTTGCCGATCCTGTCGGAGAATATCCATTTCCGAAGCATATTGCCGGATGTAGTAACACTTCCCCAGGTATTTAAACAACAGGGTTATCATGCACAGGCATTCGGTAAAGTTTACCATGCATATCCACCGCAGCCGGATGATATCTCGTGGACCGTACCGGAACGAATACTGGATGTGCCTAAAAGGGATGAATACCTGTTGCCCACTAATCGCCTGAGAGGGTTTATCAATCCAATGGAAAAAGGAACTTCAACAGAATACCTTGACGCACCCGATGATGCGTACCAGGACGGGCAGGTAGCGCTGGCGGCCATCGAAACCCTGGATACGATAAAAAATAAACCCTTCTTTCTTGCCGTTGGTTTTAAACGACCACATCTTCCCTTCACGGCCCCAAAAAAATACTGGGATATGTATAAGCGGGAAAATATTCCATTACCGGCAGATATGTCCTATCCGCGGGATACCGGAATATTGAGTAAGCTGCGTTATGACTGGCAACCGGATAAAGGAGAGATGCGAAACTATACTGATATCCCGGAGCGGGGCGATGTAGGCGAAGCAAAAGCACGTGAGTTGATACACGGGTATTATGCCTGTATCAGTTATATCGATGCACAGGTTGGTCGTGTATTGCATGCGCTTGATTCCCTGGGTCTGCGGGAGAAGACGATCGTTATCTTATGGTCAGACAATGGTTATCTCCTGGGTGAGCGTGGACTATGGGGTAAAAAAGATAATTCGGAAAGCGCTACCCATGTTGTATTGATGATGGATGTGCCGGGTATGGGGAATGATGGTTCTAAAACAACAGCGCTTGTTGAGCTGGTTGATATTTATCCAACCCTTACCGAACTCTGTAATATAAAAGCTCCCGCTGTGTTACAGGGCACCAGTATGGTACCCCTGCTTAAGAAGCCAGTCATGGCATGGAAAAAAGCGGTCTTCAGCAGTTTCCCGAGAATAAACAATACGGTAATGGCCTATACCGTCAGAACCGCGCAATACCGGTATCATGAATACCGCGAAAAACTCTCAGGCAAACTCGTCGCAAAAGAATTATACGACATGAACAGCGATCCCTTTGAAAAGGTGAACCTGGTAAATGAAAAACAACAACAGGAAAATATAGCGCAACACATGCAACTACTGAAAGCAGGATGGAAATCGGCCCTGCCTACAGCAGTATTGCCAGTTAACAATAAAAAAAATAATAAATTATGATATCTACGAGAAGCTTGATCCGTAACCTGATGGTTGGCGCAGGACTAACAGTCATGTTAGCTTCAGCTGCACAGGAAACAAAAAAAATAAAAGATCCCACATTGATGTTGTCCGGTAGCTGGGTTCCCGAAGACCCACGCAAGATCGACTTTGATAAATTACCCAAACCTTTACACAGCGATCATGCGATAGTGCATGATGTAAGACAATTTGATGGTAACCGGGTAAACCAGCATAACTACCTGTTCTTTCATGATGGATTGTATTGGATGATGTGGAGTGATGGTCGCGGTATAGCGCGGGTAGGTGCGGGGCAGCATCGTGACAGGGTACCCGGGCATGATCAGTACGGTCAGAAAGTTTCCTTTTCTACCAGTAAAGACGGATTGAAATGGAGCGAGGCAAAGGACATAACAGACGCGCCCAACGATCAATATGGCTGGATGGCGCGTTGTTTTTGGTTATATAATGGAAAATTGCTTGCACGGGTTACCCGGTTCAAACGACCGGGATGCTCAGGCAAAGCGTTAGCG
>CAZGSG010000213.1:0-10174 GCA_964528095.1 uncultured Terrimonas sp. | reverse complement strand
TTTTTCAAGAGATCCAATTTTCACATTTCCTTTTTGGCGGATCACCTGCCGAACTGCTTCATTCACGTATAGAAACGTATCGGCTGGTTTTTTCATCCGGGAGATTATCCTAATAAACTCCGTTTCCAGGCTGGCAAATGTGTCTTTAGGAGACTCGGAGATACAATTCCATAGCGATGCAGTTGCTGCAATATCCGGGAGAGGGATTGGGGTATCAGTAGAAAGCGATGCCGGAAATTTATAAAACAAGGCCTGTGTATGAGGATAAAACCGCACACCATAGATCATTGCCCCGGGCTGTAAGAGCTGCGTATAACTTTTCCTGTTTTGTCCTGCAAAAAAAGCCACCGGGTCTTTATCCCAGCATTTACTGCCCTTTCTTTTTCTTGTGGGAGAAGAATGCAGGTGAAAGATTATCTCATGATGGCCATCCGGTAGTATTTCTTCTATATAGGGACTGGTTAAACTATCCGACACTTTTAAACACCAGAATGATTTGATAAAGGTGGATAATGTTGCTGGTGTGTATGTTTGGACAGAGAGCATAAATAAAGGTCAGGTCATAAATTTTTACTGAACAAATCTAAAAAAATAACTGTAACCGGTAAAACGTTATATAATACGATCAACAATGCACTCAGCTCACCAAATATATGCCAACCCGTTTCTGACGACCAATTACAATTGATATTCCGGGCAACTATCTGCTACCTAAACAGATAACTGATCAAGTATATGGCTGATTTATGTAACAAAGCTATATGAGCCAATGAGATAGGCTATTACATTTATTAAGGATACTATTTTATCTAAACTGGCATTCTTTGCTTTAAGATAAATACCGTAATTTTACATCAAGTGGAAAATATTTCTACCATACAAGCTTCTTCTTTTTTCAGCAATGCCTACACGTTGCCGGAATACGCTTGCGTTTATATTACCAGGCTTCATTTCTTTTCCAATCAAAAAGCCTTTGCTACGCTAACCCCGGCCTGATAATCATTACATCACCCGGGGGACGGTTTCCTTATTGTATTTTTCAATAGAAAAAAAGTAGTACTATGTCACGAAATCAACAACCGGTTTCGGCAAGCGGCATTATTATATTAATGCTTGTTTTCATAAACGCTATTGTAGTAAAATCTGCCTATATCGATAATCCTGGCTATTACTGGGCTTTATTGATCACGCTACCTTTGTTAGTGCTTGCCATTTATAACGTAACGCAAAAAAAACATTCGCTCCTGCGCAATTATCCGATAATCGCCTACCTGCGGTATTTCCTGGAAACTATCAGGCCTGAAATACGCCAGTACTTTTTTGAATCCGATGCCGATGGAAAACCATTCAACAGGCGTCAACGGTCGATTGTATATCAGCGGGCAAAAAATGTGCGCCAGACTGTTGCATTTGGAATGCAGGCCAATCCAAATGAACCTGGCTATGAATGGGTGGCCCACTCAATCTATCCCGTTCAGCTGCAAGAAAAAGATCTGAGAGTAACCATTGGCAATGAACAATGCAGTCAGCCTTACACTGCCAGCATCCTGAACATTGGCGCTATGAGCTATGGCGCATTAAGCAAAACAGCGATACAGGCATTGAATGAAGGAGCAGCCCTGGGTGGTTTTGCACAAAATACCGGCGAGGGTGGCATTAGCGCTTATCATCTCAACGGTGGTGACCTGATCTGGCAAATAGGCACCGGCTATTTTGGATGCCGCGATAAGGATGGTCATTTCAATGCCGAGCTTTTTATGGCCAACGCAATCCGTCCCGAGATCAGGATGATCGAATTAAAACTATCACAGGGGGCCAAACCCGGGCATGGTGGCATACTGCCCGCAGTAAAAAATACACCGGAAATAGCAGCTATCCGCAATGTGGCTGCTCATACAACTGTTGTGTCTCCCCCTGCTCACACGGCATTCAGCAACGCAGAAGGAATGCTGCTTTTCCTGGAGTCATTACGGGACCTGTCATTGGGAAAACCAGTAGGTTTTAAACTCTGTATCGGTAACAAGAAGGAATTCCATGAAATCTGTTATTATATCCGCAAAACCGGGATCATCCCCGACTTTATTGTTATCGACGGTTCTGAAGGAGGTACTGGCGCAGCACCTCTTGAATTTACAGATCATGTAGGAATGCCCCTGTATGAAGCGCTGACATTCGCATCAAAGACATTGCAGCTATATGGGCTAAAAGACCAGGTAAAGTTAATCGCAGCAGGTAAAATCATTTCCGGCTTCGATATACTAAAAGCGCTTGCATTAGGAGCAAGCGCCTGTTATAGTGCAAGAGGCATGATGTTTTCACTGGGCTGTATACAGGCATTAAAGTGTGATAGCGGAAAATGTCCCGTAGGCATCGCCACCCAGGAATCCGCGTTATTTAAAGGTCTTTCTGTCACAGATAAAAAAGTTCGTGTTGCCAATTTTCATAAAAATACGATCAGGGCAACCATAGAATTAATGGAAGCCTGTGGTTTTAAAACACTGCAGGAAATAACTGTCAGTAATTTTTTTCGCCGGTTGAGTATTTCCGAGACAAAAAATTTTGAAGAGATCTATGAATTAAAAAAATTCCCTGATTTAAAAAATAAACCAGCAATATTAAATTAATAAAAAATGAACACAATAAAAACCAAACTCGTCCTCGTAAAGGACGATCATGAATTGTTAAAAAAGTACGTACACGCCAGGCTCGATACCATTTCTCCTGAGAGCAAAATTGCCGAACAATTACAGGAGGAACTAAAGCTGGCATTAATAGTAGAAAAAAGGGAAGATATTCCCGCAGATGTTGTACGTCTCAATTCAGAAATAATAGTTGAAGAGAAAAATACAGGCCGCCGATTTAAATTCAGGCTGGTCCTGCCTCATATGGCTGATCTGAATAAAGAACGGCTATCGGTTTTTGCGCCACTGGGAATTGCGTTAATCGGTTATAGCAAGGGGCAGGAAGTCAGTTGGCAAATGCCATCAGGTGAAAAATTATTTTATATCAAAGAAGTAAATAACAGCGAACACATGCTGTAGATTGGCCGATACGGGTCATAAAACCCTAATGTATAGCAGCACAAATTTGGTAAAAAGCAGGGCTTGTTGTGAAGGACATTTCCTTTTCCGGAGATTTCATGAGCCCGCTTTTTATTTTCTTAAGGATAAGAACTTCTTCGTTTCATTACATACCAGCCGCTTTCTTAGTCTTCTTACTCAGGTAATGGTGCCACAAAAAATAAGTGGCGAGCGATCGCAATGGCTTCCATTTTTCTGCTAAGGAGATGATCTCTTCCCTTGTTTTTGCGGGGGTGAGGTCTTTCACCGTATTGACTATCGCTATATCCCCAATGGGAAAAATATCTTTAGCCTGTAAACAAAACATAAGATAAATATCCGTGGTCCAGTTTCCAATGCCTTTTATAGCCGTCAACTGTTTTCTCACCTCTGCTTCGCCCAGGTATTGCAGTTGTTCTATATCAATACTTTTATCAAGAATGGCCGTGGACAAAACACGCAGATAGGTTGACTTCTGACGACTTACCTGGCAATTGCGCATTTCCTCGTCAGACAATTTCAATATATTGACCGGGTCAACTTCTTTTATATAGTTGCTGAGCATAATAAAATGCGCATTGGCCGAAGCCAGGCTCACCTGCTGTTCCAGGATGATCTTCGTTAAGGAAACAAACCCCTGTGGTCTCGACCAGTTTGGCGGCGCTTTGTGTTGCCGGTATATCCCGGCAAATAGTTTATCTTTTTTTACCAGTGCACTAATGTCGTTTTCGTTAACTATGGCATTCATCATTCCGTAAATATCTTTCTTTTTACGGAATTCAATAGGGGTATAGAACAATTGCTGTTAAAGCAATTGACTGGAACTAATAGCTATTTTCTCATGGCTTCATGATTTTATAAACTCATTCAAAAATCCTTTTACTAAACAGTTCTTTTAACTTATCAAACGTATAATATGGTTTTTTGCAGAGATAGATTGTTTCCCATACATGCTTATCCGATTCCGCATAAGGGTTATACACTTTTCCTACCCTGGTAACCGCGCCAAAAAAGGGTTCAAAAAAATCAATGCCCGCCTCATCATTGGCATACGCAATGATCGTTTCAGGCATCTGCCCCCCCGGCGCCCATAAATAAAAACTACCATGGTAAGAAAAAGCCTGTGGCAACTTATATTTGGCGCCGTATAAGTTTATCGCGCCGGCCTGGCTATAATGTTTACCCCAAATAAGACAATTCTTTTGCTCATTTGCCGGTAAACTATCATAAACTCTCTGTATGCCCGAAAGTGTATTGGCCCATTTTGACTGCGAATAATATTCCTGGTAATGGATTTTGTACCGGTCATCCTTCTTTTTTATTTTATATGTTTTAATAAAAGCGGGAAGCGGCAATACATTAATACCCCAGGGAATTAACACGAGGCCTGAAATAAATAGTATTAGTGCTACAGGATATAAAAGCCATTTTCTTTTTGCGAATACCCGTTGCTCAAGCCAGATACTGCCCAGTATCAATAATAAAATAATGGCTGAGAAAAAATAGTAGTCCTTGCTTTTACTAAAAGCCAGGAAACAGATTGAAAGTAATATAAAAACAGCAATCGGCCGGTACACTTCCTTGTTCCTGTTATTAAACATAAACACGGCTCCGGCCAGCCAGATGAAAACTGTAAACGGATTCAACGCAATAACCAGGTTTTTAAAAACATCCAATACCGAAAGTTGTTCCAGCTGTGTTTCATACAAACGGGAAAACATATTAAATACCGGGAAACCATGCTGGTACTGCCACCATATATTGGGACTGATAAGTACGATGAATAACAAAACACATTTTAATGTAGCCCTGGTAAATAATACGGGCTGTACTTTTTTAAAGAAAAACAAACTGGCAAGTCCCGCAATAAAAAACACAATATCGTATTTGGTAAGAAATCCTGCGGCAAGTGTAATGGTCAGGTATAGGAGATGCCGGTAATCAGGTGATTTCACAAACCTGACCAGTTGGTAAAATCCCAATACCCAAAAAAGCTCGCTGAAAACAACGGGTTGGAATAGTTGCTGCGTTCTGCCAAAACCCGGCGAACCCAGCATACAAAGCAGTACAATGAATACGGCTTTTGTTCTGCCACCCAGGGCCAAGGTTGTAAGGGCTACAAAAATGATAATCAGCAAAGAGGCCAGGTGGGTAAAAATATGATGAACCACTACCGCATCGGAGCCAATTTGGTTTTGAATAAAGGCGAGCCAGCCGATTACCGGCGGAAATTCCATATAGCCGATATCCGGGTGGTTACCGGTTTGAATATGCAACAATTCATCGCCTGAAAACCCGGAATTCAAATCTCCAATAACATGCAGGACGAGCGTGACAATACAGTAAATTATCACAACCAGGGTGGTCTTGTTTTTGAACATGGCCGCTTGATTTTAAAAAACAAATATCAATCGTCTTTACGGTATTTTCCTGGCTTTGGGTTGAATAACAAGACTTTGTGATGAGCAACAAGCTATAGTGACGAGCAACAAACTTAGCTAGCCTCCATAACCCTCTTAAAATTTAAAAGTTGAGCTCTTGAAACCGGTACGCTGAATTCGATTTGGTCAAAATAGAGCTGGTAGCCCTGAGCATTGCCTTCTATTTTTTTAATATGTTGAGTGTTTACCAGGAATGCCCGGTGTGTCCTTGTAACGGGCAGGGCCAGCGTAGCCAGTTGCTCCTCTATGTTTTTAAGAGAAATCCGTTTTAATTCTTTACTGATGGTACCGTTCCTGTTGAAATAAAATTCAGCATAATTACCTGTTGCCCTGGCGAAAAAAAACTCGCTGAGATCTAACTGGTATGTTTCATTTTCCACTACGATCCCGACCGGGGGATTATTATCAGTTGTAGTTGCCTTATGTTCTTCGATCTGCTGCTCCACTCCTAATGCAGCCTTTTTGTTATGCTGAAGAAGCCGGTAAAAATCAACAAGGGTAAATGCCGCTATCACCACGGTACCCGCAAGAAAAGTATTGACGGTTTCAGACACAAAATAATGCCACGAAAAATTATCCGGATTATTATACACCAGTTCCCTGAGCAGAAAACTTCCCAACCCGATCAATAAAAAAACAATAGATACCGAAACGATCGTTTTGTATACCTTCCAGTTGTCTTCCTGCACAATAGCAGCGCCAAATGTATTTAAGAGAATAAAATATACCCCATATACAACAGCGGCATTCAGGGCATGTATAAAACAAATGACCGCATAGCTGTATTTATGTTCATCTTCATTTACACCAAAGGGGCGAAACAGATAAAGAAAAAGAAATACCAGGACCAGTATGGCAACTGAGTTTTTAAACAGCTTATCTGTGCTATTATAATAAGGATAAGGCTGGTTTAATATAGACAGCATTTTAAGGAATTAGTACGATTTTTAGTAGCATATGACAAATGTATTTACGAAGCTAAATAAAAAACCATTTACAGTTATGCTTCTTTATTATCCTGCCTTGTGACCGCTATGCGATTATTACAATCTACACAACGCTATAACCGATGAAATCCCCCGGCCCTTACAGCCCAATCATTCATTCCCTGAATTCATACTACCAATCGCGCAATTGGTCTATTATCCGTGAATAGGAGATTTAATTTATCCTTACTTGCATCGAAATTATACGCATGAAAAAACCATATGTTTTTATACTCTTGCTTCTTTTAGCAAGTGTCACTATGATCCAGGCACAACAAACCCCCAGCCCTTCCCCCGTCGTCAAACATTTTGATAAAGTGCTTAGCCAGGTTAATACGATTGATGTCGCTAACAAACCCGCGGTCAAAAAACTGGCCAGTACCTACCTCAAAGGCGTAGATGAAGACCTGTTGACCGTAGGTCTCGGGGCGCTTAAAGCAGACATTGAACGGGTAAAGAAAGAGATCGAATACAAAAAGAACGAATATATCCCTTCACCCGGGAAACATAGTTCCCTATTGGATAAAGATTTTATGGCATTGATCGCCGATATGCCCGAGCCGGTAACCAGTCTGCCTGCCGCCAGGCAGACGATGCGTGTACAGGATGAACAAAATATTTTTACCCGCTATATCGAAACCCTGAAACAAAAACAGGAAAATCTGCAGGAGGAGATCCGGCAACATGCGGCAGCGGCCCTGCCCTCAGCCGGGCAGGCAAAAAACAATGCAATGAAGAATGCAAAATTTGCTCAGCAGGATCTCAATAACAGCGCAATGATACAGGAGATGGGAGGAATAGATAAACTACAGGCAATGACACCTGCACAGCGTGCAGCGCTCGGAAAACAAATGGCCGGGAAAATGAAACAAAACCCATCCGCGTATAATGGCCAGGAAAGTGATCCCAAAAAAGCATTTGCCAAAAAGATGATGACCGATACCGGGTATGCTGAACGTTTCAAGTATATGAACAAATCACAACAAGAGGAGGAATACGAAGCATTTAAAAAAGAAAATGGATTTATCGATAATCCTGTGCCATCAAAAAATGAAGCCGCTGAAAAAAAGAAAGCCAGTCTTCTTATCGACATCCAAAAAAGAACAAGCGAGATACTTGAACACCGTAAGGCATTAGCAGGCATTGCCAGCGGCCTCCAGCAACAAGCGGACGAGTATTTTGACGGAGTTTACAAAAAACTGGATGATGCACTGGCAAAACGTGTGAAGGCATTGCCACAAGTGGAACATGGTGAGGCTGGCAAATCTGCCGAGACACGACCGGTTGACATTGCGTATAATATTACACTATTACCCATAAAAGCGCAACAGGCATTAACCAACAAATATATCTGGGTGCGTTATGTGGAGACATTAAAAATTACCGTTGCGGAATACGAAGAATTCCTGGGTGAGTTCTGGGGCAAAGATGCTGAAACAGACAGGATACTGACACAGTATAACCAGACTCCAACCTCGATAATTGCGGGACTTTGTGGAGAGCTGAGCGCTCTTACGAAAATGGCTAAAAATTTTACAGCAATGAACGCGTCGGCACAGCGGAGTTATGATGAGAAAGTACTGCAGGTGTATGAGTAATCCGGGATAATTGAAAGGGATAAATTCCACATCAACACTTGCTAAATATTTATTGACATGAACTACATTGGCGAAGTATTTCATCTCATTTATTCCATGCTTGCCAACTGGCGATATAAATTGTAATGGTTTCCTGGAAATGAAACAGGGCGCTTCCATACCAGTATGGAATTGATCCAGACTGAAGATATTCCCCCGTTTGAAAATTAAGTGCTGTAACCAGTGGTGGTCATTCAATTGAACTGTTCACAAAAAACCGGAGCCGGTCATACACCGGCAATCAATTTCGTAGCCTGGTTCAGCTTACCGCCTGCTTATTATACTTATTCTTATACTCAATAGGTGTGAGCCCTGTGATCTTAAAAAAAAGATCCCGGAATGCCTTCACGTCAGCGTATCCAACCTCGTACATTATTTCATGTATGGTCTTCCTTCCTAATTCGATTTGTTTTTTGGCTACTTCGATTTTTATTCGCTGGCTATATTCTACTATTGAATTCTTAGTCGCTTTTTTAAACCGCCGCTCCAGCGTCCTTCTGCCAATACAAACTTTCGCTGCTAATTGATCAATCACAAATCTTTCAGCGAAATTGTCTTCTATATACACTTGTGTTTTTAAAACCAGTTCATCGCCATGTTCTTTCTGTCCTTTAAACATGATAAAAGAAGATTGATCGCTACGGGCTATATCCAGGAGAAAAAATTTTGCAATATGGATCGCCATCTCCCTGTCGGTAAATTTTTCTACCAGGTATAAAAGTAAATTCCAATAAGAAGTACCACCACCGCTGGAGTACAACCCATTTTGCTCTGAAATAATTTTATCATCTACAAGCTTTACATCAGGAAAAAAACTCCTGAACTCATTGGTATATAACCAATGTGTTGAACATTTTTTGCCCTTCAATAAACCCGTGCTGGCAACTAAAAATGCCCCGACACAAAAACTGGCTATTTCAGCCCCGTTCTTATATTGTACACGGAGCCAGTTATAGAAAAACCTGTTTAACTGTGTTGCCCTGATAACATCTCCGCTGATTGCCGGTACTATGATCAGATCCGTTTTTTTTACATCCGCCAGTAACGCGTCAACCCTAACGGAAAAAAAACCATTGACCAGTACAATATCATGGGTAAACCCGACCAGTTGGACCTGAAATAACTCCGGCCTTCCGGTTTCTTTAAGAAAATCATTTACAATCTTAAATAAGTAGAGAGTGTCTGTTATTGTAGCAATAACAGCATTCTCCGGTACCAGTATGGATATTCTTTTCATAGGATTAAAGTTATTATAAAATCCTGTCGTGATCGGCCCCCTAGATTGTCGCTATTCCCCTATTGCGCTTCAAATATTGAATATAGATTTGCTGAGAAAATAAAACAGCCCAAATAAACATGGCCCGGTTAAACCCTTACTTAGACTTCAATGGAAATACCAGGGAAGCATTTGATTTTTACAAATCCGTTTTTGGTGGCGAGTACAGCGCATTAACGCTTTACAAAGACATACCGGGAGCAGATAAAATGAGCGATGAAGACAAAGAGAAGATCATGCATATTGCCCTGCCCATTTCCAATGAAAGTGTATTGATGGCTTCAGATACCTTAAGCTCGCCTAATCAGAAATTTACGATAGGCGACAATTTCAGGATAGCGGTTCATGTGGATTCACATGCCGAAGGAGAACGTTTGTTCAACGCACTGGCGGAGGGTGGAGAAATAGAAATGCCTTTTGAAAAGATATTTTGGGGAGATACCCTGGGAATATTAAAGGATAAATTTAATATTCACTGGATAGTCAATTACAGACCCATCTAAGAGTAATTTGAATCAACACGCAATGAAAAAAGACAAAGTCATCTACTGGTGGCTACTATCGTTATCGTACTATTTGAGGGAGTAATGCCTTTTAAAGGCACCGCTATTCCGCTGTTTTCAAAATAATTTAAAAAATAAATACTGCTTACTTAAAACACAATTTATTATGAGTATCCTCTTAACAATCCTGGCTGTCATTGCGGCACTGATCGGTCTTATTTTACTGCTGGCTTTGCTGGCAAAAAAATCATATGCTATCCAAAGAGATATCA
>CAZGSG010000212.1:0-10236 GCA_964528095.1 uncultured Terrimonas sp. | reverse complement strand
CACCCTGATCAACGACTTCTTTTTCACGCAGTGAAAAATCTCCTTAGCTCGTTTCGTCTCATAATAAAGCGTATGCAAATAGCTCAAGTCCGCCTTAGCTCATTTACTCCTTAGCTCTGTGTGAAATCCCTTCCTTTATTTTAAAGTAACCTAGGCGAATATGTTGAGTGAAAGTATTTAAAACTTATAAACTCATTACAACGATGCAATAACTGAACTGGCTCTCATTTTTATAACTCAAGGTTTGGGGGTGTGGTTTCGCACAGAGCTAACAGAGAAAATGAGCAAAGGAAGACTTATTCTATTTGCTCATTCTTCATACTATTTGCAGTGAAGAGCTAAGGAGGGTTTCACCGCGTGAAAATGGCGTTACAGCTAAGGTAAATGCCATGCCAAAAAAATGCTAAGTATATTTTCTATAAGTATGTAAAGGAGATATACCTCTATCGGCTAGCAGATTTCAGCGGGTATTACCTGTTTCAAATTGCCCGCAAAGCCGCTATTTTGCAGCCAATAATCTAATTACTATGAAGCGAACTAAATTGTTTTGGATCCTTATCCTGATAATAATATTTGAATCATGCGGACGCGGCATCAGCCCCTATGAGGCGGCCAATAACCCAAGAGGAAAAAAATGTAAGGTGATCCGGTAACCGGTTTATCCAAAGAGATTGCCCACAGCTCCTTCCAGCATAGGGAATTTTTCTACAACATAACTCTTGATAGCTTCAATCGCTTTTTTTGCCTGCTCATCGGTAAGGCCTGCTTCTGCTTTTAATTTATCGATCAGATCCTGCATAAGGTTGTTTTTTATGTTTGAATAATCTTGTGATAAAGATAAGGATATAAAAAAACGCCCCGGATAAGTTCGGGGCGTTTTTGATCATTTATATTTTAAGTTCCTGTTTCTGTTCAGGCTACTTTTAATAAGCTTAACGTGCTTTTATCGAATTTCCGTTGGGCGTATGCCAGGTCAAGATTAAAGGTTTTTTCGGAAGAAGAAGGTAATTCAAACATCGCGTCGGTAAGAATTCCTTCACAGATACTTCTCAGGCCTCTCGCGCCGAGTTTGTATTCCATAGCTTTCTGCACCATGAAATTCAATACATCTTCTTCGATGGTCAGTTCTATATCTTCCAGAGCGAATAATTTCTTGTACTGTTTTACCAACGCGTTTTTTGGTTTGGTAAGAATTGCGCGCAATGTATCCGCATCCAGCGGTTCCAGGTGCGTAACAACCGGCAAACGTCCCAGTAGTTCAGGGATCAGGCCAAACGATTTCAAATCCTGTGCATTAATATAACGCAGCAGGTTCTTTTTCATATTTTCCTGTTGCTCTTTGTCTACATTAAAACCAATCGTATTGGTATGCACCCTGCGGGCGATGATCTTGTCAATACCATCGAATGCGCCGCCGCAGATGAAAAGAATATTCTGTGTATTGATCTTGATAAGCTTTTGTTCCGGGTGTTTGCGTCCGCCTTGCGGTGGAACCAGTACATCCGTCCCTTCAAGCAATTTCAACATTCCCTGTTGCACGCCTTCGCCACTTACATCCCTGGTGATGGAAGGATTATCGCCTTTACGGGCAATCTTATCAATTTCATCAATGTATACGATTCCGCGCTCTGCTGCCGCTACATCGTAGTTACAAACCTGTAATAAACGGGTAAGAATGCTCTCTACATCCTCTCCTACATAACCAGCTTCGGTAAATACGGTGGCATCCACTATCGCAAAAGGAACATTCAGCATGCGGGCTACGCTTTTGGCCAGTAATGTTTTACCAGTACCTGTTTCGCCCACCATGACAATATTACTTTTTTCAATCTCTACATCTCCGGCCGGTGATACCGCATCGCCGGATTTCTGTTGTAATCTCTTATAGTGATTATACACAGCAACCGCCAATACCTTTTTCGCCTCGTCCTGGCCAATAACATACTCGTCCAGGAACTTCTTTACTTCTATTGGTTTCTTAATGCTGAGTTTAAAAGCAGAAGGTGCTTTATCGTCTTTTACCATCAACTCCTGGTCAATGATCTCACGCGCGTGTTCAACACAGTTTTCACAAATATGGCCTTCCTGTCCGGCAATAAGGATTTTAACCTCATCCCGACTGCGACCACAAAATGAACAATGTAAAAGGTTTTTTGCCATTTTTATAAAGTAGGAATACTAATCTGAGTTTGTAAAAATAAAAAAACCTCCCGACAAAGGGCGGTTTTTTTAATGCTTAGCTATTAATTAGCTTATAATCAATTAATTAAAGCTTGTCTATCACCTTGTCAACGATGCCATAGCTGACAGCTTCCTTTGCATCCATCCAATAGTCGCGATCAAAATCTTTTAAGATCTGTTCGGTCGTTTTGCCACAATTTTCAGCCAGGATCCTGGCACCCAGGTCCTTTACCCGCTTTGTTTGCTTTGCCTGTATCTCCAGGTCCGTGCTTACGCCGCGGATATAGCCACCTAAAGAAGGTTGGTGGATCATTACTTCACCACTCGGGTAGATAAATCTTTTTCCTTTTTCACCACCGCTAAGCAGAATGCTACCCATTGACGCGGCAAGTCCCATACAGATCGTGCTGACCGGGCTTTTGATCATTTGCATGGTGTCATAGATCACCATACCGCTTGTTACTACACCACCTGGGCTATTGATATAGAATTTTATTTCCTTGCCTGGACTATCAG
The DNA here is from genome assembly GCA_964528095.1 of uncultured Terrimonas sp. Taxonomy (GTDB): domain Bacteria; phylum Bacteroidota; class Bacteroidia; order Chitinophagales; family Chitinophagaceae; genus CAZGSG01. The sequence goes on along the minus strand of CAZGSG010000212.1, from coordinate 7,539 downwards.
CATCCAGCAGTAACAATTTAGAAACCACGTCACGGGCGCTTTTATCTTCTACCACACCCCATAGATAAACACTGCGGCTTTCAAAGAAATATTTTTCCAGCTTTTTGCTGAACATCATCAGGTCTGATTTGGGAGCCTCTTCTTTTTCTTCATTTTCTTCTCCATCATCCGCTCTCCAGTCGTTGTATAAAAATGAATTCCGGTTCATATTTTTTTTATCATTTAGTGCCTGTTTGAGCAGGCAGGTTTTATTATTAGTTGCTGTACCATGAAGGGTTTTTTTCCGCATCAAAGCAGGATGGCGGGCCTTACTTATCTTTCTTCTCCTTCCGGGGATTGATCAGCAATACTTCATCTACCAGCCCGTATTCCTTTGCTTCGCTGGCATTCATCCAGCGGTCGCGGTCGAAATCTGTTTCTATCTGTTCTATTGGTTTGCCTGAATGGTAATGAACGATATCATACAACTCCTTCTTCAATTTGCGGATTTCGTTTACAGTGATCTCGATATCACTGGCCTGGCCACCAATTGCGCCGCTTGGCTGGTGCATCATCACTCTTGCATGTTTAAGAGCCGCTCTTTTACCGTTTGTACCTGCGCCTAACAGAACAGCGCCCATAGATGCTGCCATGCCGATACAGATGGTCGCCACATCAGGACTTACATATTGCATGGTGTCGTACACTCCAAGACCGGCATACACACTTCCGCCCGGGCTATTGATGTACATATTAATGTCTCTTGTTCTGTCTGTAGAATCAAGAAATAACAACTGTGCCGTTACGATATTTGCCACTTCGTCATTAATAGGATAGCCAAGGAAGATAATACGGTCCATCATGAGACGGCTGTACACGTCCATCACCGCTACGTTCATCGGGCGCTCTTCAATGATATTCGGCGTAAGACCAGTTACAAGATGCGAAGCATAGCTGTTAAGCGTATTGCTGGACATGCCGCGGTGCTTAACCGCATATTTTTCGAATTCTGAATTAAAACTCATAGATGATTTTTTGTTCGGGTATTGGAACAATTCATCAAATATCCGTCCAAATGGCAAAACAGCAAAATTGGTGTCAACTATGCATAAATATATCGGGAGAAAGCTCTTTAAAGCTGTTTTACCGGTTAAACTGGCAGAAATTAATAAAAAAAGCTTCGAAAAATCGAAGCTTTGTGAATGATATATCAGTAAAATGAAATTACCGGGTTAAAACTCATTAATGGTGATGATGCTGATGTGCTTCTACCATTTTGGTAAATTCTTCCGCCGCTATTTCTTTTTCTTCTGGTTTTAATTTTGTTTCAGTCCATTCGAAGATCTTTTGTGTCTGGATCCGGTTATAGGAATCTTCCACATATTTACGATCCTTCATCATTTTCTCAATATAGTCGGTCATCCAGGGTTGATTTTCGCTGGATGCGCCACCCATTCCGCCCATATAGCTGAATAATTGCTGCTGAGCAAAATTGCGGATCTCATCCGGTGTAACGTCAATACCATTTTCTTTTACGATCTTATCAGAGATCAGCGTCCATTTGAGCTGGTTGAGGAAAGCGGGGAATTCTTTTTCTACTTCTTCATCTGATTTAGCTGGCCCTTGTTCACCTTCTGCATTTTCACCCTGGGTTTTGATCCATTTTTTCAGGAAAGATTCGGGAAAACTGATAGATGTTGTATCAACAAGTTGGTGAAATACCTGGTCATGGATCTGGTTTCTCACCTGTCCTTTCCAATATGCACCTATTTCTTCCTTGATCTTATTGCGGAAATCAGCTTCTGTTTTTACATCCTGCTCGGGATATAGCTGGTTAAAGAATTCTTCATTGAGTTCTTTCTTTTCCAGCAATCCTATTTTGGTGATCTGGATCTTGAAGTGTTTTTGTTTGGCCGCGGGATCATTTTTATCAAGACCGAGATCGTTCATGATAAATTCAAGTTCTTTGTCATCAAACGCCTTGTCCAGTTGCACTACCACATAATCATTCACCGTCTTGCCGGTCAGTTGTGAGCGAAAATCTTCCTTGAAATAACTTACCAGTAAAGAGTTCTCTTTGGTAGCGCCATTTTCAACAGGATCTGCATTTTCATTCACTTCTGTGAAAAGTACGTTCAATACATTGTCATCAGAATTGACCGTAGTCTCATCTTTCATATTGCCATACCTGTTTTGCAGGCGGGTAAGTTCACTATTGATCATTTCGTCTGTGACAATGATCTTGTATTCGGTAATTTTCGCTTTTGCCAGGTCGGGCAATTCAAATTCGGGTTTCATGCCGATCTCGAAATGAAAAGTATAGTCAGCAGGATTATTTACATCCAACTGGCGGATATCTGTTTCAAAAGGCAGGGGTTGTGCAAAGATCTCTACCTTATCATTTTGAAGGAAACTGACCAGTTCGCGGTCAACTGAACGGAGTACTTCGTCAGTAAACAGGGAAGGCCCGTACATTTTTTTGATCAGTCCCGCGGGCACCATGCCCTTGCGGAAACCGGGGATATTCGCTTTTTTGCTATAATCTTTCAGTGATTTTTCAAAAGAAGGCAGGTAATCCTTCTTTTCCAGCTTTACCGACAGCTTTTCATGCAGCAGGCCGATATTTTCTTTTGTGATTGTTGCCATAAAAAAAGTTTAAAGTCTAAAAGTTCAAGGTGTAAGGTTCGCCCGGGGCGCAGCACTTTAAAAGAAGTAGATTCGAATTAAAGAACTTTAAACTTTAAACCTTGAACTCTAAACCTGTTTAACAGTCCGGATGGAGGGACTCGAACCCCCACACCTTGCGGCATCAGATCCTAAGTCTGACGTGTCTACCAATTTCACCACATCCGGTTTCAGATATAAGCTATAGGTTTTAAATTTGGAGCCATGCTTTGCCCGGGTCCGCATCGAAGTCCTATAACTTTTCTTAGGGGTTGCAAATGTATGGGATTTCCTTAAAAAATAAAGCCCGGATTTTCTTAAATTCGTATAAATGGAGACAATTGCGCAGACGCCGAAGTATAACCTTAATGAAGAACAGGAGAGAAAACTGATCCTACGGGAATACCGGTCCCTTTTACGTTCGTTGAAAACCAAGATCAAACCAGGTGATAAAGACCTGTTACGCAGGGCTTTTGAGCTTTCCGCGGATGCGCATAAGACCATGCGGCGCAAAAGCGGTGAGCCTTACATTCTTCATCCGCTGGCTGTGGCAAAAATATGTGTGGAAGAGATCGGGCTGGGGGTCCGCTCTACTATCTGCGCCCTGATGCACGATACAGTGGAGGATACCGATATCTCGCTCGAAGATGTGGAACGGGAATTTGGCCAGGAGATCGGCAGGATTGTGGATGGGCTCACCAAAATCTCCAATGTCATTGATGTAAACGCGTCCCAGCAGGCAGAGAATTTTAAAAAGATCCTGCTTACCCTTACAGATGATCCCCGTGTAATACTTATTAAACTGGCAGACCGGCTGCACAATATGCGCACGCTGGAAAGCATGAAACGGGAAAAACAATTAAAGATCTCCTCGGAAACAGTATATGTGTACGCGCCACTGGCCCACCGTATGGGACTGTACAATATAAAAACAGAGATGGAAGATCTGGCCATGAAATACATGGAGCCGGAAACCTATAAAGATATTGCGCGGAAACTGGCAGAAACCAAACGCGAACGATCCAAGTATATTAATGAATTCATTAAACCTATTAAAGAAAAGCTGGAACGCGGAAATTTTAAATTTGAAATATACGGACGCCCGAAAAGTATTCATTCTATCTCCAATAAAATAAAAAAGAAAGGCGTCGATTTTGAAGAAGTGTATGATCTTTTTGCTATCCGGGTCATATTGGATTCACCACAGGAAAGAGAAAAAGAAGATTGCTGGAAAGTATATTCCATGATCACGGATGAGTATACACCATCTCCGGAAAGATTGCGGGATTGGTTGAGCAATCCAAAGTCGAATGGCTATGAAGCCCTGCATACGACTGTTATGGGCCCCATGGGTAAATGGGTGGAAGTGCAGATCCGTACCAAACGAATGAATGAGATCGCGGAAAAAGGATTGGCGGCACACTGGAAATACAAAGAAGGTACTGCCGATGAGAACCGTTTTGATAAATGGTTTCAGCAGATCCGTGAAATGATCAGCAGCCAGGAAACGGATAGTGTTGATTTTCTCCTGGATTTTAAAACAAGTTTTCTTGCGGAAGAGATCTATGTATACACGCCCAAGGGCGATGTAAAGATGCTGCCTGTCGGATCTACCACACTGGATTTTGCATTCTCCATTCACAGTGCAATTGGTGTAAAGACGATCGGTGCGAAAGTGAATCACAAACTGGTGCCGCTAAGCCAGAAACTGCGAAGTGGTGACCAGGTTGAGATCATCACCAGCAATAAACAAAAACCTTCAGAGGACTGGCTGGGTTTTGTGGTAACGGCCAAAGCAAAAGGCCGTATCAAGGATGCACTGAAGGAAGAAAAAAGAAAAGTATCTGATGAAGGTAAGTATACGGTGCAGCGTAAACTGGAAGGAATGGGCGCATCATTTACCCAGCATAATATCGATGAACTGGTGCAATATTATAAGTTGCAATCGCATCTGGATCTTTTTTACTCCGTTGCTATAAAGAATATCGATCTTAAAGAACTGAAAGAATTCAAAGTGGTTGGTGATAAGATAGAACCGCCACGACCTGTGAAAACATTACAGGAATTCAGACAGGATTTTGCGCCGCCACAACATAATTCCGGGAAAAAAGATGCCGAGCTGATCATCTTTGGCGAAAGCAGTGATAAGATCGTATATAACCTGGCGAATTGCTGCACACCTATTCCTGGTGATGACGTATTTGGATTTGTAACAACAGGAAAAGGACTGACGATCCATCGTACAAATTGTCCGAATGCGGCAAAGTTGCTGGCCAACTATGGGCACCGGGTAGTCAAAACAAAATGGGCGAAGAACAAGGAGATTTCCTTCCTCACCGGAGTGAAGATCGTGGGAATGGATGATGTGGGTGTGGTGAATAAAATAACGACAATGATATCCGGGGATCTGAAGATCAATATTGCCGCGATCACCATTGAAGCAAAGGAGGGATTATTTGAAGGGAATATCCGGTTATATGTACATGATAAGGAAGAGCTGGAAGAATTGGTGTCCCGCCTGAAAAGCCTGCCGGGTATTGAATCAGTGGACAGGTATGATACTGAAGATGTGCAGTAACTGTTACGCGATATGTTGAATACCGGTCGGGCTGGCCTGTAAGTAAAATTCCCTAAATGCCAGGGTTCCGGTTTGCCATGAGCAGGTGCCGCCCTCTAAACCGGTGTCATTCTCCTTTTATTCTCCACCAGCGGGCTTTGGAAGGTTTTTTTTCATAAATTAGCCAATCACGCTGCTGCCCTGCATTCAACAAAAAATTATCTGCTAACCATGAGAATCAAAAGAAGCAAATTTCTTTTACTGTTATCTTTTTATTTGTGTTCTTTCTTTCAGCTTCGGGCACAGGAAAATTTCACCGGTATTAACGACTCTGTTATTAATCTCACATGCGGGCAGACATGTGCGGAGATGAAATTTAAAATACCCTATCTCAAAACAAGCGAAGATTATACGCTGGTATCAATTCCTTACAAACCCTACGCGTATACAACGCTTACGGGCACTGAGCTGTTCGATCTGTATAATGATGATACATATAGTGGTGTGATCGGACTTCCTTTCCCGGTTTGTTTTTTTGGTGCTCCTGTTCCATATGATAAGGTTGTTATTGGCTCCAATGGATTATTGACTTTTGATGTGTCGAATGCCAATTGTTTTAACGCTTATAATATTACGGGTACAATTCCTGGTGCCGGTAGTGATATACAATGTGCCAATGGGGCCAGCCAGGACCTGCCTTATTATCCCCGGGCTGCGATTATGGGTGCTTACTGTGATCTGGATCCTCCCAAGGGAGCAGCAGATAAAAAGATCGAATGGAGAGTGGAAGGCACAGCGCCTTTCCGGAGATTTATCGCCAGTTTCTACAATGTGGGCGTGTTTGGTAATCCTCAATGTAACAATACTACTCCGAACAGTTTCCAGATGGTAATACACGAGACGACATCTGTTATCGAAGTTTTTATACAGCAAAAATTTTGTAACCCCTCACTTTTTGGTGGTAAATCAATAATGGGACTTCAAAACTGGAACAGGGATAAAGCGGTAGAAGCGCCCGGAAAGAACGCGTCGGTATGGACAGCTACAAAAGAAGCTTTCCGTTTTATTCCATCAGGAGCTACTTCCCGGTTTGTCAGTGCACAGATGCTCACACTGGCGGGAACACCCTTTGGACCTATTGTTACAAATCCTGTCTCTACGACTCCCGGCATGCTTGATATTGATCTGGGAAATATCTGCCCTTTAGCTCCTTCTGAAAAATATATACTCCGTTCAATCTATGCATCCTGTGTAGGCGGAGGTCCGATTATTATTGATGATACGATCACGATCAATCAAAGTGTTTTACCTGTTACAGTGTCGACAGTTGAGACCAATTGTGCTGTGCCTTCAGGAGCGATCACTGTAACAATTCCTGCCGGTTCCGGAAGCACGCCACCGTATTTACTTACCTTGAATCCAGGAGGTACTACCGCCACTATCACAGCAGGTAATACGTTTACTTTTAATAACCTTTCTGCGAATAACTATACGGTGATTGCAGCTTCTGGCGGTTGTACGAATACTGTTCCTGCAACGGTCAGTTCTACAGGAACATTTACTGTTGCTTATACAGTAAATCCACCGAGTTGCGCAGGCGCATCTAACGGCAGTATTATTCTTACCCCTCCTGCAGGCGGCGGCCCTTATACATATACAGTAAATGGATCTGTGCCTCTGGTACCAGGTAATATACTGTCGGGTTTGCCGGCAGGTTTTTATATCATAGGTATTAATGCTGGGGGTGGTTGTATTACCACTATCCCGGGAGGTGTGATCATCCCAGCCGGTAATAACACACTTACCGTGACCACTACTACTACCGCTACTTCCTGCACAGGTGTAAATAATGGAACGGTGACGATCACCGCAACAAGCGGTAGCGGCCCTTATGAATATTCTATTGATGGAGGTCCGTGGTTAACGGGAGCCAATCCATATACTGTTGGCGGATTGGCACCCGGTAGTTACAATGCCCGTGTCAGGGAAGGAGCATGTATTTCCAACAACTATCCATTTACGATCACAGCGGGTACAGGTATCAGCTTTGCGGCAGCTACATCCAGTACTTCCTGTAGCGGAGGCGCTGATGGTATCATTACGATCACTTCACCAACAGGAGTCGGTCCTTACACATATACACTTGATGCAACAATTGTGCAGCCGGGTAATGTATTTACCGGTGTGGCAGCAGGATCGCATATTGTTACAGTAAAAGATGGGGCAGGTTGTGTGTCCCCTGGCATGAACGTGACTGTGGGTGCGGGACCTGTACTCACCGGAACAGCTACTTCTTCAGCTACTGCCTGTGTTGGCGTAAACAATGGTACAGTAACGGT
>CAZGSG010000211.1:0-10238 GCA_964528095.1 uncultured Terrimonas sp. | reverse complement strand
GTGTGAAACCTGTTACCGTGTTAGTGATGCAGGAACAGGAAGAACAATTCTTCACCCTCTGGCGTAGTTTCAAAGGAGCTAACAGAGATAATGAGCTAAGGGAGAGCTGAGCTATTTGTTTATTCTTTATTTGGAGGAACGGATGAGCCAAGGAGATTTTTCACTGCGTGAAAAACAACCCGTTGATCAGGGTGCTGTTTTCACATCAGTGAAAACGCTCTGTTAACTCTTTGTTTCAACCGATAATAAATGTATAAATAGCCGGGCTATTGCTTACTCATTTACTCCTTAGCTCTGTGTGAAATCTCTTGCAGACGTTTTGAGTTTCAGACTGGTAAACACATTTAAATTGCAAATATGAAAAATAACCTGTTCTCACTATTATTCATCCTGTGCGCACTATCTCTCACCGCGCAAAAACAGCGACTCTTTAACGGCAAAGACCTTAGTGGCTGGACCATACATGGTACAGAAAAATGGTATGTAGAGAAAAAAGAACTCGTGTGTGAAAGTGGGCCGGATAAACAGTATGGTTATTTGTCGACGGATAAAGCCTATAAGAACTTTGTGCTCACCCTGCAATTCAAACAGGAGGCCAATGGTAATAGCGGTGTATTTTTCCGGTCCTCTATAGAAGGCGTGAAAATAAATGGCTGGCAGGTAGAAGTGGCTCCCATCAATCACAACACAGGTGGCGTGTATGAATCATACGGCAGGGGATGGCTGATCAAACCCAAACCCGAAGATGAACAATACCTGAAAACAGGTAAATGGAATAAAATGAAAATACAGGTGGTGAATGAAAAAGTGACTACCTGGCTGAACGGGCATGAGATGATCAACCTGGAAGACGCGAAAATAGGCGCGGGTACAGGTTTTATAGCATTGCAGATCCATGATGGTGGCGGTATTAAAGTGAGGTGGAAAAATATCGTGATAGAAGAACTGCCGTAATCCTGTATCCTTAGTGTAAGCCATTCAATAAAAAAGGCTGCCCTGTTGGGGCAGCCTTTACTGTTAAATAGTTTATTAGCTGATTAGCGTAAGAAAAGTAATTCCCTGTATTTAGGCAAATACCATTCGCGATCATCCACCAGTAACTCCAGTTTATCTACATGATAGCGGATCTCATCAAAGAACGCGTCCTTGATCTGGCTTTGATAAGCGATGGCTTTGGTACGTGTATCTTCCATCGCATTGCAGATCTTTCTTGCTTCGATCATTTTTTCAACGAGATCACTTGCTTTGTTGATATGTTCAGAGATCTTGTCGAGTATCTGCTTCTGGTTGCTATACCCTGCTTCGGCAATGCCCGCGGTCTTCAGTCCATTGATATTATTGATCAGCAGGTTTTGGTAGCGGATAGCAGGCGGCAGGATATGACTGGTAGCCAGTTCACCCATGATACGTGCTTCTATCTGTACTTTTTTGATATACTTTTCCAGTTCTATCTCGTGTCTTGCTTCCAGTTCGGAATGCGTATAGATATTGTTATTTTCAAAAAGTTGTTTCGCTTTGTCGGTCACCATCGCATCCAGTGCAAGCGGTGTGGTCTTTACATTGGGTAAACCTTTTCTTTCGGCTTCTTTTGCCCATGCTTCGCTATAGCCATCACCTTCAAACAGTATCTTCTCGCTGCTTACGATGTATTCGCGGATCACGTGCATGATAGCGATCTCTTTTTTCTCGCCTTTTTCGATCAATGCATCGACTTCCTTTTTAAAATTACGGAGCGTGTCGGCCATGATGGTATTGAGTACGGTCATGGGGTTGGCGCAATTGGCAGTAGAACCTACGGCACGGAATTCAAACTTATTACCGGTGAATGCGAAAGGAGAGGTACGGTTGCGGTCTGTATTGTCCATCAACAGCTCGGGTATGCTTTTATGAATATCGATCTTCAGCATACTTTCATCCTGCTCATCAAACTTATCACCTACTCTTTCTTTTACATCCTGCAATACTTTGCTGAGGTATTGACCAATGAATACAGAGATGATGGCCGGAGGCGCTTCGTTGGCTCCCAGGCGGTGATCGTTTTGCGCGGAAGCGATGGAGGCTCTCATCAGGTCTGAATAGTCATGCACGGCCTTGATGGTGTTCACAAAAAAAGTAAGGAACATCAGGTTGGTCTTTGGCGTTTTGCCGGGAGCAAGCAGGTTTACGCCTGTATCGGTAGCCATGCTCCAGTTATTGTGTTTACCACTTCCGTTGATGCCGGCAAATGGTTTCTCATGCAATAACACGCGGAGTTTATGACGTAATGCTACTCTTGCCATCACATCCATTAATAATGAATTATGATCGACTGCAAGATTTATCTCTTCAAAGATGGGCGCACACTCGAACTGTGCCGGCGCTACTTCATTGTGTCTGGTGCGAAGAGGTATGCCGAGTTTATAACATTCCGTTTCATAATCTCTCATAAACGCGTAGACCCTTTCCGGTATGGAACCAAAATAATGATCTTCCAGTTGCTGGTTCTTCGCGGAGTTATGTCCAAATACGGTACGGCCACACATGACCAGGTCGGGACGCGCATTGAACATGGCTTCATCGATCACAAAATATTCCTGTTCCCATCCGAGGGTAGCAGAGACCTTTGATACATTCTTATCAAAATAATTGCAGACATCTACCGCGGATTTATTCAGGGCTTCGATCGCTTTCAGCAGGGGTGCTTTATAATCCAGTGACTCACCAGTATAGGAAACAAAGATGGTAGGTATACATAAGGTCTTACCGCTACCGATATCCATGATAAAAGGGGGAGAGGAAGGATCCCATGCAGTATATCCTCTTGCTTCGAAAGTAGCTCTTAAACCGCCGCTTGGAAAAGAAGAAGCATCGGGTTCCTGTTGTATCAATGCATCGCCTTCAAATTCTTCGATCGGCGTACCATCACTTTTTAATGTAAAAAAAGAATCATGTTTTTCAGCGGTGGTGCCGGTCAATGGCTGGAACCAGTGTGTGTAGTGGGTAACGCCTTTGCTTTCTGACCAGGCCCTGATGCCATTGGCGATCTGGTTGGCAACGGCCCGTTGTATTTTCTGGCCGGCTTTAATGGAATTGAGCAAGCTCTTATAAGCTTCATCACTCAGGTATTGTCTTGCCTTTTTGAGGTCAAATACGTTTTCACCAAAAATGGCTGTGATCTTGGCGGTGCCTTCCACTCTCTCTACGGAGTTGTTGGTAAGGTTGTTCAGGGCTGTGAATCTTAGCGACATTAGTTGTTATATTTAATAAAAAAATCAAGTGTCAGGAATGCCTAACAATGGGTGAAAATAATGAGATTTTATTAGAGATGTTTCAGTTAATGCTTCAATCCTTAATCATTTTCAGATTTCAGCACCCCAAAACCCAATTAACGGGCGTATAATGCAAAAATCCCGGCTTACGGGCCGGGATCCTTGTATCCTACAAGTAATGGTTGCAAAATGTGTTTATACCTTGGCCGATTTAACGGTCTTGATGATCCTTGACGCTACTTTATAGGGATCAGCAGCCGAGTTTGGACGGCGATCTTCCAGGTATCCTTTCCAGCCTTTGGCCGGTACTACCACGGGGATGCGGATAGACGCGCCCCTGTCGGAAACACCATAGCTGAAATCATAGATGCTGGCTGTTTCATGTTTACCGGTAAGGCGGAGATGGTTATCAGCTCCGTATACTTCGATATGTTCTTTTACCAGCGGGCGGAAAGCCTCGCAGATCGTATCAAATATGGCTTTGCTGCCAGCATTTCTTAAAGTAGAGTTGGAGAAGTTCGCATGCATACCGCTACCATTCCAGTCGAGGGAACCCAGTGGTTTACAATGCCAGTTGATGGACACATCATATTTTTCACCGATCCTTTCCAGGAGGTAACGCGCCACCCAGATCTGGTCGCCCGCGCTTTTCGCGCCTTTTGAAAAGATCTGGAATTCCCACTGACCGGCAGCAACTTCCGCATTGATGCCTTCTACGTTCAGTCCAGCTTCGAGGCAGGTATCCAGGTGTTCTTCAATGATATTACGTCCGTACGCATTGGCCGCGCCAACAGAACAGTAGTAAGGGCCCTGAGGGCCGGGGAAGCCACCTGCAGGAAAACCAAGTGGTTTATTGGTCTGGTTGTCCCAAAGGAAATACTCCTGTTCGAAACCAAACCAGAAATCATTATCATCATCTTCAATAGTAGCTCTGCCATTGCTTTCATGCGCAGTACCGTCGGCTTTCAACACCTCGCACATCACCAGGTAGCCGTCTTTGCGCTGTGGGTCCACACAAATAAAAACCGGTTTCAACAAACAATCCGAAGAACCGCCGGGGGCCTGTTCAGTGGATGAGCCATCAAAGCTCCACATGGGGCAATCTTCCAATTTTCCGCTAAAATCCTTTTCGATCTTTGTTTTACTACGCAGACTCTGGGTCGGTTTGTAACCATCAAGCCATATATACTCAAGCTTTGCTACTGACATATCAAAATAGTGGTTTATAGATTGAAGAAAATATTATTCCGCAATTTTATGAAAATAATATTGAAAAAACAGGGGAGTGTGGTTAAAAGTAGAAAAAATGTGGAAAGCATTCCCGTTTTATGAGAATAATCGATCTAAAATAAAATATGATTATTTATTGTTATAAATGCTCAGCTGGTTGTCGATTACTGCTGAGGAGCAGATATAGGTGGGTGTGATGCCCGAGGAGGCAATGCGGGTCTCGGCATCCTCGGGCAGGATGTTACCGGTGAGCACCAGCACCGTGTCGAGGCCAAATTTATTGCCACCGAGTATATCGGTATGCAGGGTATCGCCGATCATGAGGATATCTTTTTTCTGCAGACCGGGTACCCGTTCCCTGGCCATTTCCCAGGCAAACATGAAGATCTGCGAGTCGGGTTTGCCAAACCGGAAGAACTTCTTTCCCGTTATCTTTTCTATCATCCAGGAAAGACCACCGATCGCGATGCCCACATCATGTTTGCTGATCGGATAAGCGCCATCGGGATTGGCGACAATGGCGGGTATATTTCTCCAACGCAACAGGTTTACGGCCTTGTTCAATGCATCGGCCCAGTCAAACCCTTCATCATCCAGTAAGACCAGCGCGCTGACCTGATCGATATTTTTTTCATTCACCTGTTGAATGGGTATGATCTCCAGGCCCGGATGTTCGATATAGTGCGCGGAATTTTCTGTACCGAGATAAGCAACCAGCCCTGTTTTTACTTTCAGGTCGAGAAACTCCTTGGCCAGCATGCCCGAAGAAATGAAACGATTGGAGGTGATGGTGGTAAGACCGCTTTTATGATAAGAGTCAACCAGCAGTTCGGGACTGCGGCTCGCGTCATTGGTGATGATGAAGTATTCTTTTTTTTCTTCTTCCAGCCAGTCGAATGTTTGTTTTATACCGGGGATCAGGCCATTATAATTCCGGATGACACCATATGCATCAAAGAAGATCACTTTATAATTCGCGAGTAAGGATTTGAAATCTTTCATGCTTATTTTATCTTCAGGTGTGCAATGATTTTTTCAGGATCAAAATCCCGGTCAACAGAAGGAAGGTATAATTCGAATGCCTCGGCTCTTAATTTTTTCGCATACTGCTCACTGAAAAAGTGGTTGCCGTCCTTCACTACATAGTTCAGTATAAAAAAGCGGTAGGTCTCTCTTAAAAAACGGATCTCGTCGGCTGTCAGCGGATTTACTTTATGGTATTCTGTAAGAAATAAAAGGAACCGGTCTTCCATCATTGGATTGATCAGGTAACTGAATACCGTTTTGTCGCCGGCATCACTCACAACCCGGCTAAAGAAATAAAAATCCAGCATCCGGTAACTCATCCGGAACCAGTCATAGTCCCACCTGCTGTAAAGTTCCTGTTTATGAATAACAGAAAAATTACCGAGGTTCCAGTCGATAAAAACAGGAATGATCTCGAAGGATTTCATATTGTATTTGCTCCTGTTTTTCAGGAACAGTTCGCAATGCTGTTTAAGCATGGCAACATTAGCCGTTGACCCAAATTTTTTTTCATTGGTCTCCAGTTGTTCCAGTAATGTATTGATATCTGTACGCAGGGTCTTACTGCTTTTGGGCAATACATTTTTGATACGGCTGCAGGCAAGATGAAAACGGCCTATCTGGCGGCCCATACTGCGGATCATCGAATCGTCGAGCCGGCGGGGTAGTTTTTGCATGACCCGGCTTGGATTATAAAAAACAACCCAGGCATCTGTTTTTCCTTTTTTATACCGGTAAGTAAATACCCTGTTGTTTTTCAGCAGGCTTTTTGCCAACAGGTTTTCAAAAGGGTATAACAGGTTATTGGCAAGTGTATGGATGATGCGGTGATCTTCTTTGAAGTGTTCATACTTACCAAAAGAGGATAATTTGGCGATCACAATATCATCGTTGGTAAACGTAACATTGTATACATGATTGGTGGATACAAGCGCGCTTATATCTTCTATCTTCAGGATCTTCCTGGAGGGATCATAAGTATTCCACGCGTTTTCTATAATATCTGAATAGTTGATCATTTCTTACCGGGAAAATTAATAGCAAAGAAATGGCTAAGCAGTAGTAAAAAGATCACAATGGCTGTTTTCTTTTCATATCTCCTGAAAATATACCCAATAACCTGTTCCAGTCAACCTGTACTGCCAGCGGAATAATGAGCAGCGGAAGCAGGATGCTTTTATACCGCACAATAGCTCCCAGGTTATTACTGGTATACCCGATGGCCAGCATCAGTGAGATGGAAAAGAAAAAGCAGCAATAAACACTGCTGTCCAATGGTCCCTTGTTTTTTACCCGGAAAAACAAAAACAGGATGAGCAGCAGGAGCAGGAGGTTGATCTCTACTGCGGCTGCCAGTGAAGGCAGGTGTCTTACATCACCGGGATAGGGCCGGAGGGCGGACAATGTAATCGCCTGCGGCGTATTTTTTAAAAAGCTCAAAAAAACGGGCTCCAGTTCATTGATCGGCACATTGGAGCGCCCACCTTCCAGGCTCAGAAAGGATTGCTGTTTATTGACAACGGATTGGGGGAAATCCAGGTGCGGGTTGATATACCTGCCACAAAAAAACAGGAGGATAAAAAAAGTGTAAACGGCCAGGAATATCTTCAGGTTATGTCTTCGCCATTTATTGGCCAGCAGCCACGCAATACAGGCGGGTATAAAGGCTGCAAAAACAAAATTCCTGAGTGCGAATAATATTAACATCCCAGCTAAAACAACTATCCATCTCAACACCGTTATTTTCCCTACCTTATTTGCGAAATAGATCGCGTGAATAATCAACGCCAGCGCAGTAAAGATCAATCCTTCTTTGTGCAGACCACTTGCCCAGTAAAGAAAAGAGGGGATCAGGAATGTAGCGATCAGCAACGGAATTTTCCTGCCCGGAAAAACATCGTTCATCACCCTGTAGATAGCGATGGGGCCGAAAAGTGTAATGAATGAATAGAAGATGACATTTACATAATAATAACCGAAACTGAATATATCCAGGATGGAAAGAAATTTTATGAAGATGTTTGACTTGAGATCATTCCAGAATGAATCGGAACTGGTAAATAAATTATCAAAACCTTTTGCAGGGTTATTGAACAGGTTAGTAAAATAAGCATGCGGATCGTCGCCAAGCAGGTGGTACTCCACTATGCCGTTCTGGTGATACATCCATGTATCTGCCATTTGCGCGAGCCCGCTATAATAAATACCCATCCAGCCATAGAATATACCCGCCATTACTTTTAATAAAAAAACAATGATCAGCTGGGACCTGCTTAATCCTGCGTCTGTAAAGAACTTGATTTTGGTGATCAGCCAGGTAAATAATACGAGATAGGTTATAAAAAGCAAGTATTCCAAACAGGGTTAGTTTTAGTCTTGCAAAATACTGATGAAAAGCTGGAGAAAATTAAAAAACAGACCCGGTGTAACCGGGATGAACTTTGGTTTTTAATCTTACACTTCAATGTCCATTCTATCCATACAGGGTTAGTTTTAGTATTGCAAAATACTGATGAAAAGCTGGAGAAAATTAAAAATTAAAAATGCAAAATTAAAAAACAGACTCGGTGTAACCGGGATGAACTTTGGTTTTTAATCTTACACTTCAATGTCCATTCTATCCATACAGGGTTAGTTTTAGTATTGCAAAATACTGATGAAAAGCTAGAGAAATTTGAAAATCTGTGAATTTGATCCCCGTTTTTACACCCGGAAGAAAATTAGAAAATAGTCTCTGAATGCCGGAATGAACGCTGGGTTTGATTATTGATTTTTTAATTTTGCACTTCAGTATCCATTTTATCTATTTCAGTAGCTGATTAAATCGGTAACCGGACACATAAATTTTCAAATTTTCTCCCATAAGCCCTTAGCTTTGCCATTTCCTTTTTCGATTTACAATTATTTTTAATGGAAATAACAGCACAGACAGCCAAACAACTTCGCCTGACAGAAGAAGAATTTGAATTAATAAAGCAAAAACTGGGGCGCACTCCCAACTTTAATGAGCTTTGCGCCTTTTCGGGCATGTGGAGTGAGCATTGCAGTTACAAGAATTCTATCAAATGGCTGAAAACACTGCCACGCGAAGGTGGCCGGATGCTGGTAAAAGCCGGTGAAGAGAATGCAGGCCTGATGGATATTGGGGATGGTCTTGGTGTTGTATTTAAAATAGAATCACATAATCACCCTTCCGCTATTGAACCCTTCCAGGGTGCGGCAACAGGCGTAGGGGGTATTCACCGCGATATTTTCACCATGGGCGCGAGACCGATAGCCGCCCTGAATTCATTACGATTTGGAAACCTGGAAGAAGATAAAACCCAACACCTGCTTTCCGGTGTGGTGCATGGTATCGGCCATTATGGAAATTGTTTCGGTGTACCAACTGTTGGTGGCGAAGTGTATTTTGACAATTGTTATCATACCAATCCACTGGTGAACGCGATGAGTGTGGGAATAGTAAAAGCCGGTGAAACCGTTTCCGCTACCGCGGAAGGTATTGGTAATCCCGTGATGTTTGTGGGTAGCGCTACCGGCAAAGATGGAATAGGTGGAGCATCTTTTGCTTCGGCCGATATTACCGCAGAGAGCGCGCAGGACCTGCCCGCTGTACAGGTTGGTGATCCATTCCAGGAGAAAAAACTGCTGGAAGCCTGTCTTGAAGTAATACAAACGGGCGCCGTAGTGGGAATGCAGGATATGGGAGCCGCGGGTATCATTTGCTCAACCGCGGAAATGAGCGCGAAAGGTAAATCAGGGATGCGCATAGATCTTGATAAAGTACCTACCAGGCAACAGAATATGAAAACCTGGGAGCTGCTGCTGAGTGAAAGCCAGGAAAGAATGTTGCTGGTAGCTACAAAGGGAAGAGAAGAGGAAGTAAAAAAAGTATTTGAGAAATGGGACCTGCCCTGCTCTGTAATAGGAGAAGTAACAGGTGATGGACTGCTTCGTTTTTATATGAATGGAGAGCTTGAAGCCGAGTTACCTGCATATGAACTGGTACTGGGCGGTGGAGCACCTCAGTACGACAGACCTTATACACAACCAGCTTATTTTGCCGAGATCAAAAAAACGGATACCAGCGAGATACCTGTTCCTGAAAATCTGAAAAAGATCGCTGAGCAGATCATCGAATTGCCTTCCATCGCATCTAAAAGATGGATCTACACACAATATGACAGCATGGTAGGCACCGTCAATACCTCTACCAACGCGCCTTCAGACGCGGCTGTAGTAACAGTAAAAGGAACAAAAAAAGGGATAGCTGTTACGACCGATTGCAATAGCCGCTATGTATTTGCTGATCCTTATGTAGGCGCGATGATCGCCGTGAGCGAAGCGGCACGCAATATTGTTTGCAGTGGTGGTGAGCCATTAGGCGTAACCAATTGCCTGAACTTTGGCAACCCGTACGACCCGGAAGTATATTTTCAGTTTGTACACGCCATCAAAGGAATGGGAGAAGCCTGTATCAAATTCAATACCCCGGTAACAGGTGGTAATGTGAGTTTTTATAACCAGAATCCCGATGGAGCTGTATATCCCACACCAACGATCGGCATGGTTGGTTTGCTGGATGATATTGATAATAAGATGACCCTCGATTTTAAAGCGGAAGGAGATGTATTATTCCTGCTTGGTCTGAGTAACAATGATATCAACTGTTCTGCATAACTGCATAAGATCTATGGATTTGAGTATTCACCGGTACCGCATTTCGACCTGGAA
>CAZGSG010000210.1:9093-10270 GCA_964528095.1 uncultured Terrimonas sp. | reverse complement strand
ATGAAATTCCTGGTAGTGGAAGACAATTCCATCCCAACGCTAATATGTATTTATTTTATAAAGTGGGTTCAAGAAATGAACACCAGGGAATCACCGGCCTCTCCCACTTTTTTGAGCATATGATGTTCAATGGCGCTAAAAAGTATGCTCCGAAAGAATTTGACCGCACCATGGAGTTCAATGGGGGGGCAAATAATGCCTATACCACTGAAAACGTAACAGTTTACACCGACTGGTTCCCTGCCTCAGCCCTCGAAACGATTTTCGATCTTGAAGGTGACCGTATTGCCAGTCTAAGCATCGACCCTAAAATGGTCCAAAGCGAACGTGGGGTCGTGATCTCGGAAAGAAGCACGGGCCTCGAGAATTCCCCCTGGCGGTCCCTGAATGAAGCAACGCAAGGCGTGGCTTTCCAGGAGCACCCCTATCACTGGCCAGTAATCGGCTACCTGGATGATATGAAAAACTGGACACAGGAAGATCTCGAACGTTATTTCAAAACCTATTACGCCCCTAATAATTGTGTTGTCGTAATTTCAGGAGGTGTTAAGTTTGATGAAGTCAAAAGACTGGCCGAAAAGTATATTGAACCAATTCCCGCGCAACCAGCGCCTCCTCCTGTACATATTGTTGAACCTCCACAAACCGGCGAACGAAGGATTACTGTGCAGAAAGATGTAGCCACGCCTTATCTTAATATTGGCTGGCATGTACCTGAAACAAAAAATGAAGACTACTATGCTCTTTCTCTGCTAAGCGACATTCTGAGTAGCGGCAAATCGTCCCGTTTATATAACTCCCTTGTCGATAAACAGCAACTGGCGAGCTCTGTATTCACTGTGTTTGGCGAAAGCTTCGATCCTACCCTTTTCTGGGTGTACGCCGTATCCGCCAAAAATGTAAATGAGGCCAGTGTGGAAAAAGCTATATACGAAGAAATAGAAAAAATCCGGAAGGACGGCATCACGGAAAATGAGTTGCAGAAAGTCAAGAATAAGAAGCTCATGGAGTTTTATGACCAGGTAAAGACTATTAATGGCAAGTCTAATAACATTGGTACTTACGAAGTTTTCTTTGGCGACTATAAAAAAATGTTTGATGCACCAGCTGCGTTTAACAAAGTGACGGCTGACGACATCAAAAGTCGCGTCAACGACGTATGCTGGGAGCTGTACAA
>CAZGSG010000210.1:0-9083 GCA_964528095.1 uncultured Terrimonas sp. | reverse complement strand
AACCGCACTGTCGGCATTTTAAAAGCAAATACTAACGAATAAAATTTTCAGTGATCCTTTAAGCCGCTGAAACAAGATTATTTGATCGATCAATTTATAAATTGTAGAATATGAAATTCGTAAAATATATATTATCCTTTTGCGCTGTTGCCATACTGATATCTGCAAGTGGGCAGGATTATAAATTACCTGCTTATACAAAATTCAAATTGAAGAACGGGCTTACCGTATACCTGATGGAACAACATGAAGTACCGCTTATTAATGTATCAGTGGTATTACCTGCAGGAGCGATTTATGATGATCAAAAAGCAGGACTGGCATCGCTTACCGCTACTGCATTAAAACATGGAACCCGGAATTATTCCAAAACCAAACTGGATGAAGAACTTGATTTCATTGGAGCTTCCGTAAATACCTATGCCTCTAAAGAATCGGCAGGACTTTCAGCCCAGTTTGCCTCTAAAGATCAGAAGCAGGTACTGAATATCATTAAAGAAGTATTGACGGCCCCGATCTTTGATACAAGCGAATTCGCTAAAGAGAAAAAAAGATTACTGGCCAATTTGGAAAGGTCTAAAGAACAGCCAAGGGCGGTAATCCGGTCTTATTTTGATAAACTTCTGTATGGTGATCATGTGTATGGGAATATCGTATCAGGAACACTTTCTTCTGTGGCAGCACTTACTCCAGCCGACCTCCAACAGTTTTATAAAGCCAATTATATCCCGAACGGGGCAGCTATTGCAATTGCTGGCGACTTTAATTCCAAAGACATGAAAACCTTGCTTACCAGTTTGTTCTCGGCATGGCCTTCAGGTAAACAGAGTAATACGGATCTTGCATCCAAACCAATTAAAAAGCCGGAAACAAACAGGGTTTTGCTGATCAATAAAGACGATGCAAAAGAAACCACTTTTTATATTGGAGGGCCGGGAGTGAGCCGTAATAATCCCGATTACCTTGCCATCAGCGTGATCAATACTGCGTTTGGCGGTCGTTTTACCTCCTGGCTGAATGATGAACTACGGGTGAATTCCGGGCTTACGTACGGCGCTGGTAGTTCCTTTAGTGCACTTAAAAATGGAGGTTCGTTTACTATTTCCACTTTTACGGCAAAAGAAACAACTGAACCAGCTATCGATCTTGCACTACATGTAGTAGATAGCCTGCATAAATTTGGTTTTGATGAAAAGACACTCAGTTCAGCAAAAAATTATATAAAAGGCCAATTCCCTCCCGGTTATGAAACGAGCGGCCAACTTGCAGGATTAATGACAGACATGTTCTGGTATAATTTTGACGAGTCTTTTATCAATAATTTTCAAAAAAATGTAGATGGATTAACGGTTGATAAAGCGAAGGAGATCGTTGCAAAATATTTCCCGAAAGATAAATTACAGTTTGTGATGGTTGGAAAAGCTGCGGATATTAAAAAGATAGCAGCGAAATACGGGCCTGTAACGGAAGTGCAGATTAAAGAAGAACCTCCTAAGAAAGCATTCTAAATAAATAGTGCGTGATTCATAAAAAGGGTTTGATTTAAATCATTGCCAGGTAAAGTTGGTTTTCTGGCAGGTGAGCTGCTAATTTTAACCAGGGATATTAGAAAAATTAATTTGATGAAATTACAATTCTGGTCGATTGGAAAAAATCACGATGCATATATCAAAAGTGGTGTAGAAGAGTTTACTGGCAGGATCGGCAATTATTTTAAATCCGAATGGAAAATAATTCCTGTTCCAAAGAATGCAGGGTTGATGGGCGAAACGGATATGAAAAAAAAGGAAGGCGAATTGATCCTGGCTTCGCTTGAAAAGGACGATTACCTGGTAGCGCTGGACGAAAGAGGCAGGCAATTGAACTCGGAAGGGCTTGCTGCTTTTATCCAGGCAAGGGCTAACGAAAGCAGCAAACGGGTGATTTTTTTAATCGGTGGCGCATATGGGCTGGATGAAGCTGTATTAAAAAGGGCCAATTATAAATGGAGTTTGTCACAACTGGTTTTTCCTCACCAGTTGGTAAGACTGATACTTGCAGAGCAGGTATACCGGGCCTGCACGATCTTAAGAAATGAAAAATACCATCATAGTTGATTTTACGATCCTGCCCGACCATAAAAAATCCTACATTTAGCCAATGGATATCTCTCAATACCCCCTTACAATAGGCCTGATAGCCGCCAATATTATTTTTTCGCTCCTGGCATTTAATAACAATGAAATATTGTCCAAGGCAATCATGTGGCCCTATGGAGTGAAACGGAATAACCAGTATTACCGGTTTATTTCCAGCGGTTTTATTCATGCCGACTACATGCACCTTTTCTTCAACATGTTCACCCTGTTTTTTTTCGGGAGAAACATTGAAATGTATTTTTCTTTTTTAGGGTTGGGTGGTGCCTTTTCCTATCTCCTGCTCTATTTCCTGGGACTTATTATTTCCGACATACCCTCTTACCTGAAACATAAAGATGATTCCAATTACCACAGTCTTGGTGCATCAGGAGCTGTTTCGGCAGTCGTTTTTGGTACGATTGTATTTGATCCATGGGGTGGCATCAGGTTATACGGAGCGTTGCAATTATCGGCATTTTTATATGCAGTGCTCTATATCGCTTATTGCGTTTATATGAGTAAAAAAGGGGGAGATAATATTAATCATGATGCCCACTTGTGGGGCGCATTGTTCGGGCTTGCCTTTACATTGACCCTGATTGGTGTTCTGCAGCCCCAATTGTTCGACCATATTATAGAGGAGTTTAAGAACCCTGCTCTTTTTGGGAGACCCTGATCTCTAAAATAGGTTGGTTCAGTGTGGTAATCTTGAAACGGTCGTCTATGCGGTGGCCCACAATCCAGATAACCTTTTTATTCATTTCAATTACCCAGGTATTTTCTTTTTCGGTTTTTGATAATTTCTGATCGATAAGAAAACGGGCTACTTTTTTTTTCTTCTTCATCCCGAGCGGATAAAAATAATCACCTGCTTTCCATTTACGAAGCAGTAGCGGAAAGCTGATCTCTTTCGGGTTTAATAATGCAATATTGGCGGGCGATTGTATAGAAGTAGCTACTACCTGCTTTACAGAAAGTTGGAGCGTTCCTCCTGGGAAAACGACTTGTTCTTCCTGTTTCTCCAGCAGGATATTTTGTGCCTCTTCTAACGAATTGGAAGCAATGATCAGCCATGACCTGTTACGTATCACCCGATGCGTAGCGGATTGAACATATCTGCCGGATTCGCTTTCCAGTAAACCAATCACATCAGTGATCTGTTGCGGGCTAAACCCATATTCTTTGGTTATTTCAAATATAATACTGTGTAGCGGCACTGTTTTTTTAAGCTTTAATACAGGAATATGTAATTCATTCCCTTTCTGCTCTACCAGTTTCTTTTTATGAACGGCGATGGCTTGTTGGTATAACACTTCAATATCTCTGAACCGGGCAATATTACTGGCAATATTATTCTCTGCTTCCGGATAGATTGTCTGCGCAAGAGGTAATAACTGGTTGCGAAAGTAGTTTCTTGAATACTTGTCACTGGAATTTGAACTGTCTTCTACCCAGTCCAGATTATTTTCATTTGCAAAAACAAGCAGCTCCTCTTTTTTTGCAAACAATAATGGTCGGGCAAGCTGTTGCTGCAAAGGCTGTATACCACGCAGACCGGCAATGCCAGTGCCTTTAAAGAAATTCATGAGAACTGTCTCAATATTATCATTCAGATGATGCGCTGTCAGGATATAGCATCTTGCAGGATGTTTAGCTGTAGTCATTTCCTGCCATACCTCGAGAAACCATTCATATCGCAGTAAGCGGGCTGTTTCCTGAATACCTTTTTTCATTTTTTGCGACAGCTTCGCGGTATCAAACCTTTTCACCAATACTTCAACTCCGTATTTTACGGCTAATGCTCTTACAAAGTCTTCGTCTCGCTCGCTTTCCTCTTTCCGTAGTTGAAAATTGCAATGAAGGATACTGAATTGATGGCCGGTCTGCCTGCATAGTTCACATAAAACAGCAGAGTCCATGCCACCACTTACAGCAAGTAAAAGCCGATCTTTTTTACTAAAAAGCCCCTCCTGCTTGATATTTTCAGTAAATCTTTCTACTAAGTTCATGTGTTGTAATTAAAGCCTGCGATTGTTGGGGTCTGTTTATTAATAAAAGAACCGCTCAAAATATCAGTTCTTCCAGTGCGCCCCGTAATTCTCCATATGCATGTTTATCCCCTGCTTTTAGCGCTACTTCCATTCCCTTCTCGTATATGTTGATAGCGGCCTTGTCTCCCTTATTTCTTTCCAGTAATTTGCCAAGATGATAATAGCTTCCTACATAACCCGGGTCTCTTTCAAGTAAGAGCTCAAAAACGTTTTTGGCAGTAGCATCGTCCCCCAGTTTAATATACTCCAGCGCCAACGCATGTTGGATAAAGCTATCAGCGGGGTTGCTTTGTAAAAAACCTTTTAATTTTTCGATCCTATCCATATTTTCTTCTGTATATGCCCGCTACCGGGAGTTTTTTATTCACATGTGGTGATAATGGCCAGATTCTGACCATAAAATTTTCCGTCTATTTCTCCATTATTACCTTTGCTTCACTTATCTTTGTTTTAGTTGCATAAACAACTAATTTACTAACGATTCAAAATTATACAAATGAAGGTCTTAGTTTGTATCAGTAAAACGCCGGATACCACGGCAAAAATAGCTTTCACCGATAACAACACGAAATTTGACACCAATGGTGTACAGTGGATCATCAATCCATATGACGAATGGTATGCCTTGGTTCGTGCCATCGAATTAAAAGAAAAGGATGCTGCAACCGTTATCCATCTTATTACCGTAGGAACTGCGGATGCGGAACCAATCATCCGTAAAGCACTGGCACTAGGTGGCGATGAAGCCATCCGTGTAAATACTGATAGTCACGATAGTTTTTATATTGCTTCGCAAATAGCGGCCGTTGCCAAAGAGGGTTACGATCTGATTTTTACAGGTAAGGAAACCATTGACTACAATGGATCTTCCATTGGAGGCATGGTAGCGGAACTGCTCGATCTGCCATTTGTTTCACTTGCAGCTAAATTTGAATTGAATGGTAACAGCGCTGTTATAACCCGCGAAATAGAAGGTGGTGAAGAAAAGAACGAAGTAGAACTGCCGCTTGTAGTAAGTGCGCAAAAAGGAATGGCAGAACAACGGATTCCCAATATGCGTGGGATCATGGCTGCCCGTACAAAACCGTTGAAAGTAGTAGAGCCGGTGGCTGTTGATGCGCTTACAACTATTACCAGCTATGGATTACCGCCAGCAAAAGCCGGCGTAAAACTGGTATCACCTGATAACGTAGAGGAGTTAGTAAGGCTGCTGCATGAAGAAGCAAAAGCGATCTGACCTTTATTGGGGGAATAATATTTTTACCTGTTCAGTCATAATCCTGAATTCTCAAATCAACAAATTAACAACATGTCAGTTTTAATATTTATCGATACAGCAGAAGGCCTGGTGAAAAAATCTTCCCTGGAAGTATTGACTTACGGGGCCAAAATAGCCGAACAATTAAATACAAGCGCTGAAGCAGTCTTATTGGGTGCTACCAATGAAGATCTGGCTGCGCTGGGAAAATATGGCGTAAAGAAAATTCACACAGTAAGTAATGAAGCGTTGAATACGCTTGATGCACAGGTTTATTGCAATGTGATAGCGCAGATAGCTGAAGGTACAGGTGCAACTGTTATCGTTTTTTCAAATAACTTGAATGGGAAAGCAATTGCGCCCAGGCTTTCGGCGAGATTAAAGGCAGGACTGGTATCCGGTGCAGTAGCCTTACCTGATACCAGTAATGGGTTCGTGGTAAAGAAAAATGTATTTTCAGGTAAAGCGTTTGCAAATATTGCCGTTGCCACGCCGGTAAAGATCATTTCTCTAAATCCCAATGCCTACCAGGTAAAAGCCGGCGAAGGCACTGCGGAAGTTGTGGCATTCTCTGCCACGGTACCTACGCCGAAAGTAAAAGTCAGCAATGTTACTAAGGCGTCGGGTGAAGTTCCGCTTACAGAGGCCGAGATCGTCGTAAGCGGCGGCCGTGGATTAAAAGGACCGGAAAACTGGGGTATGCTGGAAGAACTTGCAAAGGTTTTACACGCTGCCACCGCATGTAGCCGACCGGTTGCGGACTCACATTGGCGGCCACACAATGAACACGTTGGCCAAACAGGTTTTGCGATTGCTCCTAATTTATATATCGCAATTGGTATTTCTGGCGCTATTCAGCACCTGGCCGGGGTAAACCGGAGTAAGGTAATTGTAGTGATCAATAAAGACCCCGAAGCCCCTTTTTTCAAAGCAGCGGACTATGGTATTGTTGGCGACGCATTTGAAGTGGTACCCAAATTCACCGAAGCCGTTAAAAAACTCAAAGCGTAACTTAGGATATTCCTTACTATATAAAAAGCCAGGTGATTTATTTTCACCTGGCTTTTTATATATGCATATAACCCTTTAAATAATCATGAAAATTCTTCTTTTCTTTTTTTGCACAATGTCTACTATTAACAGCATATCCCAGCAGCCATTCGAAGGCACTATTGTATATCGCATCTATAAATATAGCGTTGACAATACTCCACCTGCAGAACTAACAGCTATGTTCGGAAAGAACGCCATTCGGGTGAGTCTTAAGGAAAACAATATCGTTAATAAAGAAGATGTTCTCATTCGTATAGATTCGGCACGCTTGTATTATTTTAACCGGGAAGAACATACATTTAAAACAAAGCCATTGAGTTTTTCAAAAGATATGAATGATATAGGGAAAAAAACATTTGCCGGCTATACGACCCATCCTTTTGAGATCGGGCCCGGCGGTCTTAGTGGCATTGCAGGTTTGATGTTTGGCGGCGGTTCTTCTATTTTACATATTTCAGATGACCTGTATTATCCTGTACCAGATAAATATAGCAATACCATGGAACTGATCATGGTCAATCACAATAAGATCGTACTTGGTGTTGATTTTAAACTGGACCTGTACAAATCAGCGTTAAAAGAACACTTGGATACGTCTGATTCAAATAAAGTATCAGTCGCAGCAATCAGTATAACGCCTGGGAAATTTAGTGAAGCCGATTTTTCAGTGCCGCCAGGTTTTATCGAAGAACAAGTAGCAGATTCTTCCTCCGGGACCTTGTATTCGCCAGTACAGGATTCTATCATGACAGAAAAAGACACAAATCATCCTGCTGCCGAGTCCTCTTCTCAAAAGAATCACCCACAAAAAAAACAGGTAAAAAAACAAACAACTACAAATAAAAAAAATACGGCAACACTTCTTTCAGAAAGAAGAAGTAGGGAACGCCCAAATCCTCAATCACCCGCTTGGCCCGATATTAGAAAATCTTCAAAAGATGCCAAGATCCGTCCTGTAAAGCCAGGTCGTACAGGTTAGGAAGGCAGGAATATTCAAAATTTCGCAATGCTCCAGTTCCCGCGGAACGGAATAAACAATCACGGTGTTGATTTGTAATAAGAAAAGAACAAAACGGCTACCCGGTTTCAAAAGCCGTTTTGGAGATATCCCCAATTATTTGGAAATTATCGCCTCATTCACAACGGATAAGGTTTAAAATTGGGGATTGTGAACGACTTTTTTTTTGCAACAAAAACCTTAGTTTCGTGTGATATTTTATGAAGAAAATAGAACTGGAAATTGTAGCCTTATCTCATAGCATCACCCAAACGCATTCTTATGCAGTGGTGCTGGGAGAAGTGAATGGACTGCGTCGTTTGCCGATCGTAATTGGGGGTTTTGAAGCCCAGGCGATTGCCGTGGCATTGGAAAAAATGAATCCAAGCCGGCCTTTGACGCATGACCTGATGAAAAACTTCCTGAATGCATTTGCAATTGATCTGCATGAGATCATTATTTGTGACCTACAGGAAGGAATTTTTTATTCCAAACTGGTTTGCTCCTCAGAAAACGATACAATAGAGATAGATTCAAGGACATCCGATGCGCTGGCACTTGCTGTGCGGTTTGGTTGCCCCATTTATACCTATGAGAATATACTGGAAAGTGCAGGCATACTAATGGAGGATACCGGCACCGGAGAAAAAAAGAAAAAGAAGAAGCAGGAAGTCATTGTAGAAGAACATGGCAATACAGGTAATGAGGATCTGAAAACGATGACCCTGGAGGAATTGAACACCCTCTTGAATGATGTGCTGGAAAGCGAAGACTATATAAGGGCCATTGCAATACGCGATGAGATCAATAGCAGGAAAAGAAACCGGTAATCTGTGAACAAGACGGAACGACTTGCTCTGATAGATTAACGATTCTTCACTAGTAATTTACTCCGGGTTACTCTCAACAGTTATTTTATAAACCAGTAAAACCAGGCGACCTGTGATCGTTTTTCCTAATTGTAAGATCAACCTGGGACTTCGCATACTTCGTAAAAGAAATGATGGATATCATGACCTGGATACCTGTTTCTTTCCCCTGAAGATATACGACGCACTTGAAGTTATTCCTGAAGAAAAGGATCTCGAATCAGGATCAGTAGACAATATAAATTTTAATAGCACTGGTATAATCGCTACTTCTGTCCTTCAGGATAATATCTGTGTCAAAGCATACCATCTGCTAAAAGCGGATTTCCCCAAACAATTGCCAGCTGTTCAATTCCATCTTCACAAAACGATTCCAACTGGTGCAGGACTTGGTGGGGGCAGTGCGGACGGAGCATTCACACTTCGGTTGTTGAACACACAATTTCATCTTGGTCTTACGGATAAACAATTGATCAGTTATGCTGCAAGGCTGGGGAGCGATTGTCCTTTTTTCATTATCAATAAACCCTGTATAGGAAATGGCAGAGGGGAATTACTGGAAGAGACGCCGCTTGATCTGTCAGCCTACCGGGTACTTATTGTGAGTCCAGGCATACATATCAATACAGGTAAGGCGTTTGCGGGTGTCTCTCCTGCCCTTCCTCCCATGACAGTAAAAGAAATTATCGAAAAGCCTGTTGAAACCTGGAAGGATTTCCTGATAAATGATTTTGAAGA
>CAZGSG010000209.1:0-10295 GCA_964528095.1 uncultured Terrimonas sp. | reverse complement strand
AAAATATACTGAGAACTAAGAATTTTATACTTGGTATTCTGGGGGAAATTCTTACTCTGCGGTAAATAAATACTGCTTCTTGTTTTATCCAGTATATAATTCCCCTGCTTCATGCTTCGTAAACGATTTGCTACAGACATTACATCCCTTAGCAAAAAATCAGTCATATCTACCAGTACTCTTCCATCTGTTTCCGCCTCAATTGCAAAGCCCCATAATACAGATTTGGCAAAAGATTGTTCTACCGCCCTTTTCTCTGCTATATCACTGGTTATTGCACGGTAATCATAATTAGGTTGGATCATCATCAGTTTTCTGCCGGTCCGGTTAAAACTAACAATACGGGTAGCACCTAGCAGGCCTCGGTCAAGACCAATATCATTGGAACCGATTGCCGATGGCATCGAATTGAGATAGAGTATTTCTGTGTCGAGCTTATCCACTTCCAACCATGTTTTGCCTGAAGATTCATCCCAATAAAAGTTGAAAAACCCACTGAATTTTTTCAATGACTTTGTTTTTTCTTCAATTGTAGGAAGGACCTGTGCTTTTCCGACTATGGGAACGACCATCAGTAACAATAGCAAACGACGCATAACAGTAGTTTTAGTAACAATAAATATATTTAAATAAAAAATAGCTGCGCTGTTCTTTGTAAAAAAGATCACAGGATTTCTTCAACCCGATATTGAATAGAATTTAACTGAAGTTGCACACCTTTAATGGATCCCAGTAGTTTACTTCCTAATGGAGATTCTGGAGATATCGCTATAACCGTTATTCCATCAATAGTTAGCTTTCCTGCCGGTACACTCAGGAAGAAATATCCCCGGTCTGTTTTCACCAGGCTTCCTTTTATTATATAGGGTAGTTCCTGGATAATAGTGATCTTATTAAAAAGCTGTACTAATACCTGTGCGTTTTTTAATTGAGCCCGTTTATTTTCCTGCTCGATCTGTAGCATAGCCAATGCCGTTTCATGCTTATCCCCTGCTGTACTTTTTGTTTCATTTTTTCCGCTTTCTTTTAATTCGTCCAGGGATTCCTGCAATAGGATCACTTTTGTGTAAAGCAATTGCCGGAACTGCTCAACTACTTTTTGTTTAAACCCGATTTTCATTTGCTGATACGTAAGTCTTTGGCTGATATGCCTGATTTTCACTAAAATAATGAATACACACAAAAATA
Organism: uncultured Terrimonas sp.; assembly: GCA_964528095.1. GTDB lineage: Bacteria > Bacteroidota > Bacteroidia > Chitinophagales > Chitinophagaceae > CAZGSG01. The sequence continues at coordinate 9,107 of CAZGSG010000209.1, read as the reverse complement.
TTGACAATTGCCAGGCTGCCGGGTTATGAAAATCGGTTTATAAAGAATACCTTACGCTCTTTGTGAAGCTTTCTTAATTAAGTATTTATGAAAACGCCAGCACCTGACCGCAGTATTGCCATCAAGGAATTAGAAAAACGTCTTCTTAAAAAATGGGCCGAAGACGAATTTTTTGCCAAAAAAGAAACTGGCGTTACCCCCTCCATCCCAACCCCGAAAGAAACATCTAAAAAGAAAAAATAAACGATCCGGGCCTTCAATATTAATTGTCTGACAGCTTACTTTTTATTTACCCTGATATACACGTGTTTTACATTTTTCCGGCCTGTTTCGCGCTGGTCCATTTCAAAACCGGGCAAACTTTTAATCAGTGGCTGTAGTTTTGCATAGCCATAATTGCGGGGGTCAAAATCCGGTCTTTTTTTCAATAGCAGGTTTCCAAGCTCGCCAAGATAAGCCCACCCGTTTTCATCGGCAATATCATTGATACTTGAGCTCAACAGGTTCATCAGCGTTTTATCTGCTTTATTTAGGGTTTTGTCTTTTTTTATCTTTTCATCCTGCTTGGGTGAATTATCAGCCTGTTCCAGTATTTCGATATAGATAAATTTATCGCAGGCGGCGCGAAAAGCGGCGGGCGTTTTTTGTTCGCCCATTCCAAATACTTTCATACCGGCCTCTCGCAATCTTGTTGCAAGCCTGGTAAAATCGCTATCACTGCTTACCACACAAAATCCATCTACCCTGCCTGTATATAAAATATCCATCGCGTCTATTATCAATGCCGAGTCGGAAGAATTTTTTCCCGTTGTATAACTATACTGTTGTATCGGCGTTATCGCATGGTCCAGTAATACTGTTTTCCATCCGGCAACATGGGGTTTGGTCCAGTCTGCATAAATGCGTTTAAAGGTCGGTGATCCATATTTTGCAATTTCTTCCAGAATCCCACTTATTAGCCTGTGCGGAATATTGTCAGCATCTATTAAAACTGCGAGTCGCAGATCTTTGGCGTTTTCCATACTTATTAAATTGATAGCAGAAAGGTACTCAAACATTCATTATGCCCGGCCTTTCTATTGGGTTTTATATTCAAGTGATGATCGGTTTGATTGTATAAAATATATTAATTTCACGGATGAAAAAGCCTGTTTCTTTTGCACTGCTTGTATTTATTCTATTCCTTGCCGCTTGTAGTGCCGGAAAAAAAACAATACACAACAACAAAGAGATCACCATAATGCCCCGGTCTTCCTGGAATGCCGCAGAGGCAAAACCTTTCCGTTCACATACCCCTGTAAGGATAACTATTCATCATGAAGGTACCGTGTTTGACTCTACACGGGACGCTGCAAAATTTATTAAGAATGTGCAAACCTGGGGAATGGGGAAAGACCGTAACTGGGCCGATATCCCCTATCATTTTCTCATCGCACCCGACGGTACTATTTATGAGGGACGGGATGTTTTTACAGTTGGAGAAACTGCTACTGAATATGATCCGGCAGGTCACCTGCTAATTACCTGCCTGGGAAATTTTGAGATCCAGGAACCCAGCCAGGTGCAATTAAATTCATTAATAAAACTGATTGCTTATTGTAGCAATAAGTATAAGATACCTGCAGCAACAATTTCTTCGCACCGGGATCAGTCCAGCCAGACCAGTTGCCCTGGAAAGAACTTATATAAATACCTGGAAAATGGATTTATAAAAACCGAGGTAAGTAAACTCATCGATTAAAAAATTACTGGCAAAATTTATGACTTTGCCAGTAATATACAATAGTAATGATCGTATGCCGGGTATATTGTTGGATGCCTGAAACACAAGCATCTCATTTTATACATGCCCGATCTTTCAACAATACATTTACTATTTTTTCTGCCTGGGGCATTCATTCTTTCTTTTAGCACTACTCTTTGTTACAGACCTTGTTTTCACAGCAAGTAATTTTTTCAGGCATTTAAAAATGACTGCAATGTTTTCATCCTGTGTAGATACCTTTTTTTTCGATCTTCTCAAGCTGAGTCAGCATTTCTTTATGCGTTAGTAATATTTCTCTTGCTTTGGAGAATACGCGAATGACCTGGATATTTACCATTATGGCCGTTTCACTATTAAGAATACTCGACAACATTGCAACGCCCTGCTCAGTAAAACAGAAAGGAGGATGCCTTAACCCCATTTTCTTATTACTGCCGGGTAGATTGGAGGTCACAATTTGTGACCTCCAATCTACCATCTCCTCGGGCGTCATTATAAACATAAAATCTTCAGGAAACCTGGGCATGTTTCTTCTTACCGCCTGCTTTAATGCTTTGGTAGTTGTTGTGTACAATTCTGCAAGATCGCTATCCACCATTACCTTCTGCCCACGGATAATGTAAATTTTATTCATCACCTGCTCATCAGCAATGATGAATTGTTTTTTAAGTTTTGACATGTTAATAGGTTTTTGTGTTCAAGATAGATAGCACGAATATTTACACATAGGTTTTCTTCCCCGAAAAAAATGTTTTTTACTGGAAATCATGACCACAAAAAAGCCCGAACCAAATGGCCCGGGCTTATACAATAGTTTTATACTTCTTATGAAACGCTTGCTTCTTCTTTCGCTTTTCTTGCAAACTCAGACCTGATCACGTTCAACGCACCGCCGGCTTTGAACCACTCGATCTGTTGTTCATTGTATGTGTGATTTGCTTCAAACACATCCTTGGTTCCATCACTATGATTTAATTCTATCCGCAATGGTTTGCCTGGCGCAAAAGATGTCAGCGTTTCTATATCGATATTATCATCTTCCTGGATCTTATCATAATCCGCTTTATCGGCAAAGGTTAATGCCAGCATGCCCTGTTTCTTCAGGTTGGTTTCGTGTATCCGCGCAAAACTGCGAACCAGTATAGCCCTTACTCCCAGGTGTCTTGGTTCCATTGCAGCATGCTCACGGGAAGACCCTTCACCATAATTCTCATCTCCTACTACAACACTGCCGATATTGGCTGCTTTATACGCACGTGCTGTTGCAGGTACAGGTCCGTATTCACCTGTGAGTTGATTCTTTACGAGATCTGTTTCATTATTGAAAAAATTAAGCGCCCCGATCAGCATGTTATTGCTGATATTATCCAGGTGCCCACGGAATTTTAACCAGGGGCCGGCCATGGAAATATGATCGGTCGTGCACTTACCGCGTGCCTTAATAAGTAGTTTCAGACCTAACAGATCAGTACCTTCCCATGGTGCAAATGCAGCAAGTAGCTGCAGTCTTTTGCTGTCCGGGTCCACAATGACTTTGATATCGCTTCCATCTTCTGCCGGGGCCTGGTAACCTGCATCTTCTACAGAAAAACCTTTGGGAGGCAATTCAAAACCTGTTGGCTCATCCAACAATACCTGTTCGCCTTTTGCATTGGTCAGCTTATCTGTTAACGGGTTGAATGCAATGCTACCTGCAATGGCCATAGCCGTTACGATCTCAGGGCTGGCAACAAACGCATGAGTAGATGCCAATCCATCATTTCGTTTTGCAAAGTTCCTGTTGAAGGATGTTATAATTGTATTTTTCCTGTTAGGATCATCGATATGTCTTGCCCATTGTCCGATACAGGGTCCGCATGCATTGGCCAGTACTACACCGCCTACGCTCTGGAATGTATTAATGAACCCGTCTCTTTCAATCGTATATCTTACCAGTTCGCTACCGGGAGTAATAGTAAACTCACTGTTCGCTGTCAGTCCCTTGCTTACCGCATCTTTTACAATAGAAGCGCTGCGGCTGATATCTTCATAAGAAGAATTGGTACAGCTACCGATCAATGCAACTTCCAGTTTTTCAGGCCAGCCATTCTCTTTTACCGCCTCCGCCATTTTAGAAATTGGTGTGGCAAGATCGGGTGTGAATGGGCCGTTTACATATGGTTCCAGTGTATCCAGATCCAGTTCCAGCACCTGGTCATAATATTTAAGCGGGTCAGCCATTACTTCTTCATCGGGACGTAAATGTTCCCGGATACCATCTGCAAGTTTTGCTACCTCTGCGCGACCGGTTGCAGATAAGTATGCACTCATCTTTTCATCATAAGCAAACAGCGAACAGGTAGCCCCTATCTCGGCACCCATATTACAAACTGTTCCCTTTCCTGTAGCACTCATACTATCAGCACCTTCTCCAAAATATTCGACAATAGCGCCAGTACCTCCCTTAACGGTCAGTTGTCCTGCTACCCAAAGGATCACATCTTTACAGGAAGTCCAGCCATTCAATCTACCTGTTAGTTTAACTCCAATAACCTTGGGCATCTTTAACTCCCAGGGCAGACCAGCCATTACGTCCACCGCATCCGCACCACCTACGCCGATCGCTACCATTCCCAAACCACCTGCATTAGGTGTATGTGAGTCTGTCCCGATCATCATACCACCAGGAAAAGCATAGTTTTCCAATACCACCTGATGAATAATGCCCGCTCCCGGCTTCCAGAAACCGATTCCATATTTATTGGAAATAGAAGAAAGGAAATCATACACTTCTTTGTTCACTTCATTAGCAGTAGCCAGGTCTGCTACAGCCCCCATCTTAGCCTGTATCAGGTGATCACAGTGCACGGTAGACGGAACGGCAACCTTGGTACGACCGGCTGTGCTGAACTGCAGCAGCGCCATTTGGGCGGTTGCATCCTGCATGGCTACCCTGTCCGGCGCAAAATCAACATAATCAATGCCCCTGCTGTAAGGCTTTTCAGGTACAGCTCCGTAAAGGTGGGCGTACAGTATTTTTTCCGTAAGCGTAAAGGGTTTTTTGATCAGTTGGCGGGCGGCGGCAATTTTACCGGGCATTTCAGCGTAGACTTTCTTAATGAGATCCAGGTCGAATACCATGTTAGAGAATTTGTAGACCTGCAAACGATGCCTTCGTATAAGTCTTTGGGAAGCAAAGCCGGCAGGCGGGTAAAAAAAATGTGAAATGTGAAAATTACCTGAAGAACCACTGCCCCGGCTCTTTGAAACCGGCGATACCCGTTAGTATTTCAGTATCCCGGTCCTTTTTACCGGAAAGTTGCCTAACTCGCACAGTTTAAGTGCTGCGAAATTACGAAAAATCAGGCGGTTTTAAAAGCGTATTGCAGGATTGGTTTCTATTTTTTAATTTAGTGGAATGAACAAAATCAAAAGTTTTGTGGAATGGAATGCCTTTGGTGTTTGTTCAGCCATTGGTAACCGGATGGGGATTGCTACCAGCCGCATCCGCCAATACTTTATTTATACCTCTGTCCTTACTATGGGATCTCCCATAATTATCTATATGGTACTGGCATTCTGGAGAAATATGAAGAAATATGTGATGGCCGCCAAACGTAACCCCTGGTACTACCTGTAATTTTAAATGGCCGGCATTTACCCGATTTTACTGATCACACATCAATAAAGACATTTATCAGTGTCGCTTTTCGCCGGTCATTTCAAAAACCAGCTTAAGCGCCGCTTCCAGGATCTCGTCTTTTTCATTGGCGATGCCCTTTGTCGTACACCGGACCTTCACGTCACGCTTTACTCCCAGTTGTTGAGATGCTGTACCATCAATATAAGCCACATGACGACCTGAAAAGCTAGTGTTGTATCCGCCCGGGATCGGCAGATCAATCAGATCTCCATCGCAGCCCGCCGTCTGCGCACCTACTACAATGGCCGGGCAACTGGCTTGCAGTATCATCGTGATCAGTTCCGACTGGCTTTGTGTTTTTTCATTCACCAATAAAATTATTTTCCCGGTATACCGGGAAAGCAGTTCAGCCCTGGCTACTACGCTATAAATATCATGTGAGTAATAGATACCGGGAAAACGACGATAGTGCGCTTTCAGCTCTGCAAATGGTTGGAGTTTCCAGCCCAGGGCAGGTAAAAATTTATTATAGAAGACGGCTTGTGTCGCATAACACCGCAAGTCCAGGATAATGGCTTTTTTATGTGTTCTCATTGCAGCCATCACCGAATCAATGGCATGCTCACCATCCGAATTATTATAAAAAATGGAAAGATTGGCTGCATCTACCCATGCGATATCCTTATTAATCGACTTCAGTACAAAATCATTCAGCGTAGTGGATCCATTGCCTGTCAACTTGCTATAAAGCCTGTTCATATTATTCAGAAAAGGACTTGTTGGTTTTTGCAATTGAACCTGCTTATCCCGAACCTGACCTTCACGGAGATACCGAACTGTTATTATACTATCAAATCCACGAAAAGGGAATAAAAAACTGAGTGAACTAAAAAAATCTTTTTTCTTTGAAAGGTTGGAAGCGGAAATAAACCCTTCGTATTCTTTTATACTCGTTGCAATATTTTTTCCTCTTACCATCAACACAACATCGCCCCGACGAATATCCTGCCGCGCACAACTGGCGCTATCTATAAAATCGGTAACAACAATAGAATCTCCTGCAAAGCGGAAAACAAATGGGGGAAAATAACTACCATAGATCTTAGCGCCCTGCCTGATCCGCATACTGCCGCCATGTGTATCAACAATGGAAGCATTTAATTGTAAAAAATGCTTTTCAAAAACCTCAGGGGCCATCGGCTTGCTAAAGAAAGGTAATTGCTCAATCAACACCGTGTTCCAGTCTTTTCCGATAAGATATTTGTAAGGGAATAAATATTCTATCGCATTCCAGTAACGTGCGAGCGCCAGTAACTGGTAAGGCCGGTTAGGATATTGTATACTATCGAGGGCGCTTTCTGCGGGAATTTCCGCCACATGAAAATTTTCCGGCAGATACCGGTGTACGCTGTCCCTGTACCCGTTTCTGCGAAGCAATTGTAGTTGACCGCGTATTGCCGGAGATAACAATTTTTCAGTATTGATCCAGGCCGTACGATCATTGCGGGTGAATAAACCTACCGTATCTTTTATTGCCGGAAGCCTGGACACGGCACCGATTTCTTTGAACATCGAGGTCAATACTGCGTGATAGGCCCTTGTATCCTTTGTGTTCAATACATCTTCTACGTATTTGAGGAATATTGCGTCCGCATCGACCCTGCCTGTACCAATTGCAGGATGATAGTATTTTAGAAATCCCCATACTTTAATATAGGAAGCCATGCGCTGGTCTGGCGGAGAAGGGCTTGAATGAACGCTAACAATAGAAATACCTGTAAAAAAGACCCACGCTATTATTTTCTTCATCAATTATTCTATTTTCTTCCAGCTTCAATTCTCTATCGTCAATGGAAATTTATTTCAACTTATTTCGATCAGATCAACTCTTTTACTTTCTCTACTACAAGATCCACTTCTTCTTTTGTGTTATGCTTGCTAAAAGAAAAACGAACGGTTACCCTATTAGGATCATTATTGATCGCCCGGATAACATGGCTTCCTACATCAGCGCCACTACTGCATGCACTTCCACCTGACACGCAGATATTATTGATATCAAAATTAAATAAGATCATCTCCGACTTTTCAGTCTTTGGAAACGCTGCACTCAACACTGTATAAAGACATCTGCCTTCTGCATCTCCGTTGAAGGATACGCCTGCAACTTTTTCCTTTAACTGACCGATCATATATGTTTTGAGCGATTGTATGTAAGTGCTGTCTTTTTCATGATCCGCCATAGCCAGTTCGAGGGCTTTTGCAAATCCAACGATGCCGTATAGATTTTCAGTACCTGCACGAACATTGCGCTCCTGTGAGCCTCCAAAAATAAATGGCTTGATCTTCACATTGTCGTTTACATATAAAAGTCCAACACCCTTGGGGCCATGAAATTTATGTCCGGCACCGGAAATAAAATGGACCGGTGTTTTTCTCAGGTCCAGGTGATAATGCCCTACGGTCTGCACACAGTCGGAATGAAAAATAGCATTGTATTTTTTACATAATTCGCCGGTGGCTTCTATATCAAGAATATTCCCGATCTCGTTATTAGCGTGCATGAGGCTCACCAGGCATCTTTCTTCATGTGCAGCCAGTTGCTCTTCCAGGTCTTCCAGGTCTACATGGCCATCGGGTAATAATTTCACAAAACTGCTTGTCACATCTTCCCCGCAGCTATAATGCTCCACGGTATGCAATACGGCATGGTGTTCTATAGGTGAGGAGATAATATGTTTGCAGCCGAGGTCACGTACGGCAGATAAAATGGCCGTATTATTACTTTCTGTACCTCCACTGGTAAAAAATATTTCACCGGGATGGGCATTTAGTTGCCTGGCCACCGATTTCCGGGCCGTCTCAATAGCCAGCCGGGATTCCCGTCCATATGAGTAAATAGAGGAGGGATTTCCAAAATGAGTGGTCATGTAAGGCAGCATTGCATCCAGCACTTCTTTATCCAGTGCGGTGGTAGCGGCATTATCAAAATAAATACGGTTCATAGCTTAACTTTAGCAAACGGCAGCCCGAAGCGACCGGGGTATAAAAAGAAGCGCAAAGATAAGCATACGCAGATTGTTTGCGCAGGGAAGAAGTTCTGGCAGAATAATTGTCGTATAAAGGATTCAGAATCATTATTCACTAAAATACCTATATGAAAGAAGAGGCCCTTGCCATCCCTGAAGATCAACGTTTAGCCACCCTGCGCCTCTATGGCATAATGGACACTCTTCCGGAAAAAGAATACGACGATATTACCCGGCTTGCCTCCGATATCTGCGGCACATCCGTGTCGCTGATCAGTTTACTGGACGATAAAAAGCAATGGTTCAAATCGCATCACGGCACCGGTCTTACCGAAACACCAAGAGCATATAGTTTTTGTGAAGAGGAGCTAAAAAAACCGGCGGAAAAAATGATCATTAAAGACCTTCGCCGCGATCAGCGCTTTGCTATGAATCCGCTGGTGACTGCTGAACCTTCGATCGTCTTTTATACCGGCATACCCCTGGTCACTACTTCCGGGCATGCGCTCGGCAGCCTGAGTGTTATGGATGTAGAGCCAAAAGAACTAAATGCAACCCAACTATCATCCCTTGAAGCATTGGCAAGACAGGTGGTCACCCTTTTTGAACTCAGTCGCAAAAACAGGGAATTAGAAAAGCTCAGGGAACAACTGGAAACGAAGAATAAAGAGCTGGAACAATTTGCGCATGT
>CAZGSG010000208.1:0-10399 GCA_964528095.1 uncultured Terrimonas sp. | reverse complement strand
ATAAGGAGTTCCGAGAAAAAGAGGTTCTTATAAAAAAACAATAAAATGAGTATGAAAAAATCGTTTGATGATTTGCTTAAATCCTTAGCCGAAGCAAAGCAAATCGGTATTGAAAAAGTATTGGCATTCTATAGAGCCAAAACAGTTCCAGAAATGAAAACATCCACGCTTGATTTGGATGATGAGACGCTCGACTGGCTATGTGAAGAATTAGCAATGGAATCCGAGGATTATGAAATTTGCCAAGCAGTTCTTGAAATAAAAAGCGAAAGGTCGGCAAACAATGCAGTTCCAATTATCGAAGAAGAAGAAGAGGATGAGGATGAACTATTAGAAGAGGCGAAAAGGCAAAAGAAAATAACTTCAAAACAACATAGTGGAGCAATGTTAAAAATGTTAAATACAAATAACTCTGCATTCGATAAATATTTTGAAATAAGAGACAATCCAGAGAGCACAAAAGAGGAAATAGATACCGCTGCCAAGGATGCGACAAAGATTGTGGGTGAATCTCGAAGAAAATTTGATGAAATTGATAAAATTTTCAAGGATCAGAAAAAAAAATAAACTGAAACACTACCGTTTTTTTGGCAAATGAGGAGAATAGCTTTTTTTTACAATGGCCACTAACACAATGGATAATTGACTATAATATTTCTAAAATGTCTTCAGCACAGGAAAACAAACTCAACCATAAGAAACTAGTTCAGTTATTGCGGAAAGCCTATTCCGCGGAAAAAGCGGCCGCGTTCGCTTACCAGGGTCATGCAGGTTCAGTAAGGGATAAAGAGGAGAAAGCGGCGATTCGGCAAATTGAAGAAGATGAATGGAATCATCGAAAGGAAGTGCTGGAAATAATGAAGCAGTACAATATACCCGTTTCCAGGTATTACGAGTTCCGGTTTTATGTAGTTGGAAAGCTCATCTCCGGCTCTTGTTATGTAATAGGCTGGTTCATGCCTTTCTTCTTTGCGGGCAAATTGGAAAGTGGCAATGTTTGCGAGTACTTCAGAATGATGCAATATTTTCATGAACTGGGCATTCTTGAGCACAACCATATTTTGTATGAAATGGGAATAAAGGAAAAAGAACACGAAGTATACTTTTTAGGCAAGATCAGGAACAAGAAACTGTTACCTGTATTTGAAAAATTGTTTGGATGGGGCTCGGGTAAAAGCTATAACGATGTCGATCTTGATAAAAAATATCCAATTGATGAATCGGCGGTCTATTGTAAAAAATAAATCAGTTCCCTGCTATTGAACAAGCATGCGCATATAATAAAATAAAGGCGCTGCCGGAATACCAGCAACGCCCCTAATACTTAAAACTTATTTATTCTGACCGCAGGCTTTTTATTGGGTTCATCAACGCCGCGCGGATACACTGGTAGGCCACGGTAACCGCGGCAACTGTCAGCATCAGCGCCATGGCCGTTACAAAAACCCAGGGGCCTATTTGTATATGGTACTTAAAATCCTGCAGCCAGGTATGCATGAGCCATCCGGCAACAGGGGCTGCTATCACAAACGCGATTAAAAGGAGCCGGGAAAATTCTTTTCCAAAGATCCAAAGCATTTCTCCCACACTTGAGCCCAGCACCTTGCGGATACCGATCTCTTTTGTTTTTTGAGCCACCATGAATAATACCAGTCCATATAAACCAAGACAACCGATAAGAATAGCGACCAGTGAGAACGCGCTGATCAGTTGAAGCATTGTTTCCTCTGTTTCGTAAAATTCAGCGATATGCTCATCCAGGAACTGGTATTCATAAATTTTCTGGGGATAGATGCTGCTCCAGGTTTTCTCCAGCCCGGCCAACGTTCCTTTTACATCGTTTAGTTTGATCTTTACCGCATAGCTGGCGTAATCTTCGGAATAAGTAGTAATGGCCACCGCATTGATCTCTTCATGAAAAGATCTGTCATGAAAGTCTTTCAGCACACCCGCAATGGTAGCAGATATATTTCCCCCATCGAAAGATATCTTTTTGCCAATGGCTTCCTGTGGTGATTTCAGGTTGAGCTTACGCGCCAGTGTTTCGTTAATGAGAAATTCACGTACCGTATCTGAAGGAAAAATATTCCGGCCTGCTACCAACTGCAGTCCAAATACTGGCATATACTGATCATCACCAGCTTTCATGCTTACCTTGAACAATTCTTCTTCTGGCCGGCTGTCGAACCGGATACCTGTATTCCAACTCTCTTCGGATGCCGGAGCGGCATAACAAAGCGATACTTTTTCTACTCCCGGTACCGCGCTCAATTGACTCTTTAATGTGTTGATCGAGGGGCCAGCGGAATCAGCTCCCACCGGAATCATTACCACGGCATCCTTATTAAATCCCAGGTCTGCTTTTTGCGCATACCTCATTTGCTGGGTAATGACAACCATCCCGATTATTAATATCAGGGATATGGTGAATTGCGCGATGATCAGCGTACGCCTGGTATTGAATCCGCCGATATTTTGCATAGATAATTTTCCCTTTAATGCTACCACGGGTCTGAACCTGGATAATACGAGACCGGGATAAGAGCCTGCCAGGAAAGTAACCAGCACCACCAGTAAACAAATAAAGGACAGCAGTTGCCAGTCACCCAATACGTTAATCGATACCTGGGTTTTGAACCATTCATTTACATAAGGTAGCAATAAGTAAGAAAGCCCTATAGCGACCACTGTTGCAGTAACCGTGATAATACCTGTTTCTGTGATGAACTGCCAGAAAAGCGTACGACGTAAACTGCCCAGTACTTTCCGCACACCTACTTCCCTCGAACGCCGGAGTGCCTGCGCGGTAGCCAGGTTAATAAAATTCACGCAAGCGGTGATCAATAAAAAAATACCGATAAAGGATAGTATCCATAGATTACGCTTCTCCATGACGCCACCGTAACGACCATCAAAATGTATATCGGCAAGTGGCTGCAATTTATAATGATGTACATTTTTAAAGGTTGGCCGGAATTTCTTTACATAGGGTGGCAACAGATTTTCTACATAGGCCGGTGATATATTGGGACGCAGCCGAACAAAACACTGGAGGGAACTGGTAATACCGCCCCACGCGTCGTCTCTTGAAAGCCATTTATTATATTGCGGCAATGAAGGCCAGGAGATAAAGATCTCCGCTTTCTGATCTGTATTCCTGGGCAGGTCTTTCAGAAGTCCCGTGATCCTGCAATCAACTTTGTTTCCTACCCTGATCATCTTATTCATCGGGTTCTCTTCACCAAAATATTTACGCGCCATTCGCTCCGTGATAACCGCCGTATTTGGTTCCTGCAACAGTTGCCCCTGTAATAATGGAAAGTTGAAGATTGAAAAATAACCATCCTCCGCGAAAGCGAAACCGCCTGGCTCCTTGAATTTCTTGACCTCATTTCCCGCCTCGATGCTCACCTGTTCGTTGTTGAACGTAACCAGACGGGCAACCTCCTCTCCTACCGGATAGTCTTTACGAAACGCGCTGGCAAAAGCCGGGGGCACAGATGCCGCGTAACTAATATTATCCCGGTGCTGCTCGGTCACAAAGCGGTATATACGATTGGAATTGGCGTGAAAATTATCGAAGCTAAGATGGTGTTTTACCAGGCTGAAAATCAATATGCCGCAGGTAATGCTTAATGCAAGACCCATTATATTAAGAACACCATAGACCTTGTGTTTGATCAGGTTTCTAAAAGCTATTTTAAAATAGTTTTTGAACATGGTAGTTGTTTTAGCTTCGATGGATTAAAGAGATTAGTACAGTGTTTGCAAAATACCAATAACAATGCCCATCACTTAAAAGACTATTAATCAATTATATAAATCTCTCCTATCATACGAAAGTGTTCGTTTTTAGTACAGATTGTGTTCGCTTTAGGCACAGTATGAAAAGCAGGTGTATGAAAGAGTTATGCCCAGATTATATGCGGTTCTCTATGGCGTAAAAACTGGTTGTATCTCTTTAAAGTTTGTTTTAATGCGGAATCACGGGTGGCCCTTCTTTTTATCTATACAGGACTATGTTCCTGATCCCGTTTAAAATTCAGGTTCGGAATAAGGAAGCAGGACCAATAAGAAATGTAGTATCTTCTTTTAGCTCTCCGTGGCTCCATGTTTAAAAGATGGTTTCAACTGAAGACCACAAATTCTCCGTGTTATCGTGTCAAAACTTCTATAGGACGGCTGCACCTGCCACAAATTCACCAGTGGCACATCAACTATTCCTTTATTAAATACTTATTTTAAAGTTCTTATCTGTCGCCAACAAAATAATTGTCAATATGCACATTAGTAAAGAATTGTAGAAATGATTGTATTCCTGATGTGCCATATGCGCAGTAAATGCTCCAATAGCAAATGGGAACAGGAATAGAATGCCTGCATTTTTAACATGTGGTGTAAAAATTCCGATTACAATAAGCAGTACACCGATCAGTTCCGCAATGCCAATCATAATCGTCCAGGTTTTATTAAATCCCAACGATTGCATACTCTCCATCATGGATGGTTTCTGAAAAATTTTAAACAATGAAGCATAACCAAAAACATATAAATAATAAGCATAACTCAGCCAGTGAATAATTGTCCGGGTCGTTTCCATTTCTTTGTTTTTTGTTTCGTTGGCAAAGTTCTTTGTTAACTTGCAGCAATAGTGGCGGGTAAGGCATTGTATGTTACTAACAAAAAAGTAAGTATGAATATTCGAAAAGAAAATTCAACAAATAGTATCAATGAAATTTACTGGAAAGATAAATGTGGTATTGGCGCTACATTGTCCATGATTGGTGGAAGATGGAAAATAAATATTCTTTCTTTTCTTTTAAATGAAAAAAAACTCAGGTACAGCGAACTAAGAGAAAGACTTACCGGAATTTCTGAGCGTGTACTCATTTTAAAACTGAAAGAATTAGAAAACGATGGTTTAGTAAACAGGATTGTCTATGCGCAGGTGCCGCCAAAGGTGGAATATGAGTTAACTGAACTCGGTCATTCTCTTAAGGAGATACTGGATTTAATGGATAAATGGGGAGATTCAAACCTTATTAAATAACTCCTGGATATCTTTATTCAACCGTCACCAGTCTTTAGATTTATTTTTAACACGGTAACACGGAGAATTTGCGGTCTGCAGTTGAGACAATCTTTTAAACAGGGAGTCACGGAGGGATTAATATAAAATCGGAGATTTCCTTCTGATCCGTGCCTCCTTATTCTGAGCTTGAATGTTAAACAAAAAACAGGAATATTATCCTGTATAGATAAAAAGAATGATCACCAGTGATTCCGTGTTAAAACAAACTTTTAGGGTGTTGGTATTGATTTATGGTCCATCTTCTTAGTTTCGCTTCTTTACATCAAAAAACATTACCTGGTAGCCGATATCTCCATCAGGTGAAATAGCTTCCACAATTACCTGCATGGTTCCGGCATTATCCGCATTATAAAAAACAGCAGCGCTTTTCCCTAAACTATCCGTGCCAGTATTCGGCTGCCAGTGGATGAGCGCGCGCAAATCCGGCTTAAGCCAGTCATCCGGTTTGAGCTGTTCATATTTTGGTGCATAGAACTCACGCGGCGCCGCAAATACAGGGACAGCGGTCTTCATGATCCCCACTGCCGGGTTGGCTCCAAACAATCCCTTACCTCCATACGTATATATCGCTATCACATTGCCCGTTACAGGCGTATTGAGGCCACATTCATCTGGTATTGCTTCACAGTAAAGACTTCTGAAGTCTTTTGCATACTCGATCAGTTCAAAACTCTTCACTTCACTCGGCGGAATACCAGGAATTAATGAATAGTTCAGTCCGTTGACAGGTATGCCATCAATCACCACCAGTGTTACCTCGTTATTATAAAGTCCCGCGCGTAATACACCATCACTCATTCTTGTAATTCTGACCTTATCAGGAAAATTGAACATAAGCACGCTGTATAGTCCATACGACCATTTGGCTTCCTTTTCCCGTATGGCATCTCCATCGATCACTGTTTTAGGCTTGCCGTATCTATCTGTTACCTGTTTTCTTTCAGGGGTCAGCACATAACTTTTTACAATTACTTCTCCCAATGTAATGCCTTCAGTAGCCGCTGTAAACGCGTCTTCCGCCTTTTTACGTTCAATACTTTTTTTAACATAGGCCTGAACAATGCTATCCGGTTCTTCAACGGTTTTGACCTGATCAAATACTACCGGCGGCGGTTCTTTTTTATCGAGTGTGATTGTGTAATTTTTTTTCACCCCCGATTTGTTCGCGCTTTGAATTAAAATATTCAGGTCCTGTCCATATTCATCTATCATAAAACTAAACCTGCCAAGACTATCAGCCACCTGTGCCTGTACGGTAGTATGTTCCCCAAAAGTCATCATTGTTAAGGCTGTTCCCTTTTTCTCGTTGCGATTAAAAAGTCCTCCTTTTACAACTCCCGCTACGGTGAGTTCCACTTCGGGTCGAAAAAGCAGGTTCCTGGGTTCCCTGCTATATTTATATTTTCGCCAGCCCTGGGTTAGCAAGAGCGCATCAAGGTCATGATACCTGTCTTGCTCTTTACTAAAATAAAAGCCCGGGTTTTCTATTTCTCCTTTTAAATCTGAATTCAGTAAAAAAAAAGATAAAATATTTTGACGGCTGTCCAGTTGCTCCTGCTGGGATTTATTGAATACCAGCAGGGATAGATTGGCCGGTAAAACTTTTCCATTCATGTCTTTTGTTTCAATGGCCAGTTTCGTCTGTTCACGTTGAACATAGTTTTCTTTATCAGCGGAAATTGAAATATTAATCCGGGTTTCGGGCCGCGCATTAAAATAAAGTCTTTCGGCGACCGGGTTCATTGAAGCATCCATTAACGTAAAATCAATAATGCCCTCGGGAAAAGTATTGGCCATCAACGAAAATTCAAGATTACCCTGGCGCAAACGACCTTTTACATCATAATAAATAATGCCCCTGCAGGAAGCCCGTATGAATACACTGTCGTTTACCAAATAATTGGAACTGACCTTCAGGCGGATCCTGTCACGCTCCTTTTTTACCGACAACATATTTCCTTTCGATACAATTTCCGGTAACGAAAAAATCCTTTGTGGCTTATTCACCGACTGGGAAAAAAGGCGTGCCCTATACTTTTCACTGCTGTCTACATGATCCAGGAAGATACTTCCCATGCCCAGCTGGTTAGTTTTAAACGTAGTGATCACATCGCCTTTCTGGTTAATGATCTCTCCTTCCACCGGTTTCCCTTTGCCACTGCTTTCAAGCGCCTTAAAACCGATCAATGCAGGCAGGCCATGCACGAGTTCCCCGCTCTCCGGAAAGAACTGCAGATCCAGGTAATCTTTCTCCAGGGCGATGGTCTTTGAGTAGTTGAAATTATTCTTCGTCTGGAACTGTAATGTAATAAAGGGCCAGTCAGCCGGGATGGTATAGTCAAGCAAATAACTATTGCCTCTGTTCTTTTTAACAGACAGGGTATCTCTGTTTCCCTGGGATGAGATGATCAGTGTGAGGTCTTTTGTATGAAGACTATCAATTACAGAAGGATCGAACTCAGCATTTAAGCGCCGCTCATTATTCCCGCCCTCTATCAGCGTCACATTCCTTATAGGGCTGGCTTTTAGATTAGATGAAACACGAAAGACCTGTATGTATTCCTTAAAGAAAAAATCTGTACCGAAATTTTTATCCCATTGCGTGTACGCCCTGACCTGGTAAAGCCCTTCAGCATAATGCTGATTTAACTGAAAAAAACCAGTTCCAATACCCTGTTCAGGCCTGACCAGTTTCTTTTCAACGATCCTTTCATTAGGACCTATCAACTCCACATACAGCACGCCGCTCAAGTCACTAGGTACATGATCACTGGCCCTGGCAATAATAGCCTTGAACCAGATAGTTTGGTCCATCGTGTATACCTTATTATCGAGTTGTAGATAAATTTTCTCGGCCATTGAAGCGTCAGAAGAAAAATTAATGGACTGCGAGAAAGAGGGAAAAGATAGTATTATACCACAGAATATCATTAAGCCATATAGCTGAATACAATTTAATGAAGAAGTGATTTTTAATTTCAGTTTTTTATTCAGCAAAAGCATATTGAATGAATAACCCGGCTATTGTTAAAAATATGACCCAATCGCGCTATCGCACCGAAGATCAATTTTCCTGCGTCTTAAATTAATTTATCAAAATTATGTTCTCTTAAAACCGCCGGTAAAATAAATCATTTTCGTTGCTTTACGATCATTTGCCGGTTCCTGGTTTTATACTTCCCAGGTATTACACGAGTTTGTTGTACCTCTCTACCGCATTGAACACAATGCTGGCGCAAGTTTGCGCGCAAATAATAGTCCTGAGGTCCAGGTAACTAACCGGTTACTATCATCAATCTTTATTGATTAAATTTAGCTTCGTAAAATCCATTACAAAATGTCAAACATCCGTCACGAATTACTTATCGGCGCACCGGTTGAACGAGTATATAATGCTATTACCAGCCAGGCAGGATTATCAGCCTGGTGGACTCCCGGTACAAGCGCAAATCCACAGATTTACAGCGTAGCACGTTTTGCATTTGGATCCCGGTATTTCAAAGAAATGAAAATCGAGGAACTTACTCCCCCGGTGAAAGTTAAATGGACCTGTATTGCAGGTGCGGATGAATGGATAGGCACTACCATTTCTTTCGAACTTGAGGCCGGTGATAAATACATTCACCTGCATTTGCATCCGGAATTAAAAGATCAACTAGAGCAGCAAGAGAATGCTACACCAACATTATTAATTTTCCATCATGATGAATGGAAGGAGTATACACGAATGTTCGCTGAATGTAATTATACCTGGGCACGATTCCTGGGAAGCCTGAAATTATTTTGCGAAACCGGTAAGGGCCGGCCCTGGCCAAACCAGCATCGAATAGAAATATAAAGCCACTTCCTTTTATCAGATTCGAAAAGTATGTGGTCTAGCTGTCGTTGCTTATCATATAACGATGTAAGGCAAGCCCTGTACAGAAACCAATCTTTACCACGGACAGTGTCAATAACGGTAACAGTGTCTATTTCGGAATACGGTCCAGCGATCTCAATAATGTTTTCGAAGGACTATTCTGCAAACTGGTCATATGGACGATCTTGTCATTTTTTATCCGGAAGTTTTCGGCAAGCAATACTGAATCTTTTTTACCATCCGCATAACGCCATTTATTCCATGTCCAGGCAATTACCCAATCCTGGTCAAAGTCATTATTGTGCAGTGATATTAAGGAAAAAGGAATATTTGAAGTCTCTTTATAGGCACCCCGCCATTTTCGTAAAGTCGCTTCAGCCGTATTTTTAGTGGTGGTACTTCGGGTGCCATCCGGAAAATCAAAATGAACAGTATCGGCTAAATAAGTTGACATTTTCCCGGGTTCGCCCGCATCCCAGGATTTATAAAAATCTACTATGATCTCTACTTTACTTTGATCACCCATTTGCCAGTTTTTATAAACAACGTTGGCCGGAAGCGATGGCAATATTGCTGTTACTGGTTTCGATTCCACTGTTTCCGGCGTCTTGTTATTATTACAGGCAGCCAATAATGCCAGCCATAATACACATAACGAAATTCTATTTCCCATATTATTTGTTTATCAGGTATGTATAGCTTCCTCTAATTTAAGTTGAATATGGCAACTGTAAAAATTGTTTTTGATAAATATAAAAGGATCGGCTGTCTCAAACCGAAAGGTATGAACGAGTTGGTATCAGGTTCAAAAAATGAAAAATAGTAAAAACTGAATTTGTAAAGATGATCTTATGATTTGCCGGTACTCTTCTAACCGGCATTTACATCCAGTTCGTTTATCTGGTCTTTATAATCGGAAGGAAGCAGCAAGTTTTTAAGCAGCCAGTCCATCTTCATCAGCCTGCTCACTTTATACACTGGCACTACCGGTGTAAGCAAAGAGAAATCACTAAAATGCAATAGATCTTTTACCCTGGCCGGAACCACCAGTTTCTGTCCTTCGATCAGTACCCTGAACCGCATGGCACCAAGATGTTTTTTATATTGGTTAAAAAGGTCGGCTGTGTATTCACTTTTTTGCAGGTCTTCGAGTAAATGCGCATCTCTTACAGGCAACCATTCATTATAAGTGAGTGGTAACTCATTTAATCCCATTCTTGCCCCAACACGATAAAAAACATCATATACTTCTTCTTTCTCCGCATCGTTTAATTTTTTCTCCAGCAGTTCGTAGGAGGCAATGGAATAGTGTATGAGCATAAACAATACATCGCGGTAAGCCCAGTCGGGTATGGAAAAACCCCGGTTTTTCCCATACGCGTTAATTATATTCCCGAAACTTTTCAATTCCCGAATGTGCCTCCTGTTTGGATATAAACAAAACCATT